>NZ_MUMI01000083.1 GCF_002155975.1 Amycolatopsis kentuckyensis | reverse complement strand
CTGCGCCCGGACGTCCGCGTCGTCGGCGTTCAGGCCGAGGAGGCCGCGGCGTACCCGCCGTCGCTGGCCGCGGGCGCGCCGGTGCGGCTGAGCACGACCTCGACCATGGCCGACGGGATCGCGGTCGGCGAACCCGGCCTGGTCAGCTTCGCCCACGTCGAGTCGCTGGTCGACGACGTCGTGACGGTGTCCGAGCAGTTCCTGTCCCGGGCCGTGCTGGATGATCTGCAGCAGGAGCACCGGGTCAACGTTGCCGCCGGAGAGGATGGCCACGACCGGGGGCTCGAAGATCCCGGGGTGCTGCAGCAGCGCGGCGACCGTCGCCGCGCCGGCCGGCTCGACCACCAGCTTCCGGCGTTCCAGGCACAGCAGCACGGCCCGGGACAGGAACTGCTCGGACACCGTCACGACGTCGTCGACCAGCGACTCGACGTGGGCGAAGCTGACCAGGCCGGGTTCGCCGACCGCGATCCCGTCGGCCATGGTCGAGGTCGTGCTCAGCCGCACCGGCGCGCCCGCGGCCAGCGACGGCGGGTACGCCGCGGCTTCCTCGGCCTGAACGCCGACGACGCGGACGTCCGGGCGCAGCGCCTTCACCGCCGACGCGACCCCGCCGACCAGCCCGCCGCCGCCGGTGGCGACCAGGATCGTCTTCACGCCCGGCACCTGCTCGAGGATCTCGAGGCCGACCGTGCCCTGGCCGGCGATGACGTCCGCGTGGTCGAAGGGGTGGATGAACACCGCCCCGGTGCGCTCGCCGAACTCGATCGCGGCGTTGAGCGTCTCCTCCAGGAGGGCGCCGTGCAGGTGGACGTCGGCGCCGTAGCCGCGGGTGGCGGCGAGCTTCGGCAGCGGGGCCCGCAGCGGCATGAAGACGGTGGACTTGGCGCCGAGCAGCGACGACGCCAGCGCGACGCCTTGCGCGTGGTTGCCGGCACTGGCGGCGACGACGCCCCGGTCACGCTCGGCCTGGGTCAGGCCGTGGATGCGCGTGTAGGCGCCGCGGATCTTGAACGACCCCGTCCGCTGCAGGTTTTCGCACTTCAGGTGCACCGGACCGCCGTGGAGTTTGCGCAGGTCGCGCGCGTGCTCCATCGGCGTCACCCGGGTCACTCCCTTGAGGAGTTCCCGGGCGGCCTGGATCCGCTCGAGGGTGACGAGTTCCATGGGCCGGACTATGCCACTCAGGAACTCCACAGGTTGAGTGGACCGTGAGCCGGGTACCCTGGGTCGCGTCAACACGCGGTAAACAAGGAGCAACCATGGCAGCGGGGAACGACGCGGACACGGCCCGACGGGCGCGCGCCACCCGCTCAGCCGGCCTGCTGCCGCTCGTGATCGGGCTGGCCTCGGCCGCCGCGCTCACCGGCGCCGCGTACATCACGGTGGACAGCGCCTCGTGCGGTTCCCCGGCCCAGTACATCCGCCACGACCGCCACGTCGAGCTGGTCGGCGGCTGCGTCGACGGCGCGAAGCTGCCGGCCACCGGCACGCCGTCGACCGGCGGTGTCGTGCACGGCAACTACAACCCCTGACCTGGCGGGTTACCCCGGTGTTCCCCGGGAACACGAAAGTGCCTTCTTCCGCGGAGTGCGCCGGTCGCCGATGATCATCGGGTGACCACTGTTTACGAGCCGGGCCGCGGTCCCGGCCCCGCCAAGCCCACCGAAGAAGCGTCGAGCCGGCTGCTGGGTGCCCACAGCCTGGGCGCGCTGGCCACGATCAACCGCGGCGGCTTCCCGCACCTGTCCACGGTGGCTTACGCCTGGGATCCGGCCGAGCGCGTGGTGCGGATCGGGTCCACGGCAGGACGCGCGAAGGTCCGCCAGCTCGCGCGCGACCCGCACGCGTCGCTCTACGTCAGCAGCGACGACCACCTGGCGTTCGCGGTCGCGGAGGGCGTGGCCGAGGTGTCGCCGGTCAGCGCGGTACCCGGGGACGAGACCGGCCTCGCCCTGCTCGCCATGCAGGCGCCGTTCAGCGACCCCGAGGCGGAGGCCGCGTTCCTGCGGAACATGGTCGAGGACCGCCGCGTGGTGATCACGCTCCGGGTGGACCGGCTCTACGGCGGCGGCCTCGACGTCGGCTGAGGCTCAGCCCAGGGCCGCCAGCAGGTCGGCCACCAGGTCGCGGCCGTCCTCGATGCCGACCGACAGGCGGAGGAGGTCGGCCGGGACCTGGAGGGTCGAACCCGCCGTGGCCGCGTGGGTCATCTTGCCCGGGTGTTCGAGCAGCGACTCGACGCCGCCGAGCGACTCGGCGAGGATGAACAGCTTCGTGCGCGAAGCGACCTCCAGCGCGGCCTGCTCGCCGTCCACGTGGCGGAAGGAAACCATCCCGCCGAAGCGGCGCATCTGCTTCGCCGCCGTCTCGTGGCCCGGGTGCTCCGGCAGGCCCGGGTAGTAGACCTTGGCCACCTTGGGGTGCCTGATCAGCGCCTGGACGATCTTCTCGGCGTTGTCGCTGTGCCGCTCCATGCGCAGCGCGAGGGTCTTGATGCCGCGCAGCGTCAGCCACGCGTCGAACGGCCCCGGCACCGCGCCCGCGGCGTTGCGCAGGTAGAAGAACTGCTCGCGCAGCTCGTCTTCGTTCGTGACGATCGCGCCGCCGACGACGTCGGCGTGACCGCCGAGGTACTTCGTCGTCGAGTGCAGGACGATGTCGGCGCCCAGCGCGAGCGGGTTCTGCAGGTACGGCGTCGCGAAGGTGTTGTCGACCACCAGGCGGGCGCCGGCGTCGTGCGCGACCCCGGCCAGCGCGGCGAGGTCGGCGATGCCGAGCATCGGGTTGGTCGGCGACTCGCACCAGATCAGCTTGGTCTCGGGCCGGATCGCGGCGCGCACCTCGTCGAGGTCCGCCAGGTCGGCCACGGTGTGCTCGACGCCCCACAGGCTGAGCACCTTGTCGATCAGGCGGAACGTGCCACCGTACGCGTCGTTGCCGAGCACGAGGTGGTCACCGGGGCGCAGGGTACTGCGCAGCACCACGTCGGACGCGGCCATGCCGGACGCGAAGGCCAGCGCGTGCCGGCCGCCTTCCAGCGAGGCCAGCGCCTCCTCCAGCGCCGAACGGGTCGGGTTCGCGGTGCGCGAGTACTCGTAGTCGCCCTCGCGGGTCCCGCCCACGCCGTCCTGCGCGTAGGTCGAGGTCTGGTAGATCGGCACGATCACCGCGCCGGTGCGGGGGTCGGGCTTCTGACCGGCGTGGATCGCGCGGGTCTCGAAGCCGAGTTCGGAGTAGTCGTCCACCATTGGACAAGCGTACGGGCCGCCCCTGGCATTCCCGTCAGGTGGGATGGATCTCATCACCGCAGCCTGCGGCGGGTTGCCGGGAGGGCCGCGAGGGGGCCGCGCCGGCGACGGCGGCCATCAACCGACCGGCGCCGAGCGCCCTGTCCAGCGGCGGGTGGCCGGCAGGGCCGCGAGCACCAGCAGGGCCACGAACGGTGCGGCCATGGCGATCGCGCGCGGTAGCAGGACGTTGATCCCTGTCGGGCCGCCCACGACGAACACCGCAAGGCCCTGGGCGCGGAATGCCATGTCCACCATCGGGGCGACCAGTGCCAGGGCCCCCGCGACCAGGCACAGCACCCGTCCCGCCTCCGCGCGCGCGAGCAACGACACTCCGCCGAGCAGGAGCAGCAGGCCGATGACCGCGTCCGCGATCTGGCCGGGAACCATCAAGTCCATCTGGTCGTATCCCAATACAAGGGTCGCCCAGAAGATGCCCACCAGGAACCACACTCCGCCGAGTACGGCGAGCGCCCCCGCGGCGATCGCCGTTCCCGCTCGAGGCGGGGCTTCGATCTCCACTCACCAGCTCCGGGGCGAGTAGGCGCCCTGGCCGGACAGCACCGGTGCCATCGACGTGCGGTAGCGCAGGTAGCGGAACGTCGGCGGCAGGAACGCCAGCACCAGCACGAGCACCGACAGCGCCGCCAAGCCGACGCGGTCGGCCATCGCGAACCCGCCGTGGGTGAACATCGCGTCGGCGAAGCGGGCCGGGGGTACGCCCACCGACATCGGCTCGGTGAGCAGGGCGCCGATCGCCAGCAGGGCACCCAGGCCGAGCAGGACCGCTCCCGCCGTCGCGCGGAACAGCGTCGCCAGCGAACCGAGGAGCAGCACCAGTCCCGCGACGAGGTAGGCGGCGAGGTCCACCAGCACCCAGCCCGGCAGTGCTCCCAGGCTGAATTCGGCCGGCATGTCGAGGAAGATCTTGACCGGCACATATCCCGCGGCGACCGCGGCCGGAAAGCCGAGCACGCCGGCGAGAACCGCCGTTACTCCGGATGGCCGAGTCGATGAATACGAATGCGAATGCGCCACCGGGTATCGGTGCGGACCGGTCACAACTCCCCCATCAGCCGAGCGCGGGACAACGGCGCTCACCCTAACCGGAATCGGGGGAATCAAGCCTGAATGCGAACGGAATTCGGCCGGACGGCGGAACCCAAGATCATTTCTCTGCGGTAGTGGCAGAAATAGGGTCACGCGATTACCGGCCGTGGTGCCGCCCGGAAATTGTCCTCTTCGGACAATTGCGGACCCGGAAAATGCAGCGTGCCCCGGAGCCGAATCGGCTCCGGGGCACGAATGCTCGTCCTAGCTCACCACTGCTGCTGCGGGGGCTGGCCGGGCTGGCCGAACCCGCCGCTCGGCGGGCCCTGCTGACCCGGCGGCGGGCCCCAGCCCTGCGGCGGCTGACCCGGGTGACCGGGCTGGCCGTACCCACCGGGCTGACCCGGCTGGCCGTAGCCGCCCGGCTGGCCCGGCTGCGGGAAGCCCCCGCTCGACGGCTGCGGGAACCCGCCACTGGACGGGTTCGGCCCGCCCGGCTGACCGTAGCCACCCGGCTGGCCGTAACCCTGCGGCGGCTGACCATGCTGACCATGCTGACCCGGCTGGCCGTACCCACCGGGCTGACCGAAACCGCCCGGCTGACCGGGCTGACCCGGCTGGCCGAAGCCCGGCTGCTGCGGGCCACCGAAGCCCGGCGGCGGTCCGCCGAAGCCCTGCGGCCCGCCCGGCGCGGCACCGCCGCCACCGAGGCCGACGAAGTGCTGGGTCGCCGGGATGAGCCCGAGCACACCCACGATGAGGATGAGGATGCCCAGGATCAGCGGGGGCAGCCCGATGCCGAACGTGTCCCGGCCGGAGGACCCGCCGAGCGCCTCGCTGTTCGGGGTCATCCCGATCTTGAGCAGCAGGGCGAACAGCGCCAGGAGCGCGCCACCCGCGACGACCGCGATCGGGACGAACTTCTTCAGCCCGCCCAGCTTGCCCGCGAGCGCCAGCCCGACACCGCCGGCCAGGGAGATCAGCGAACCCAGCAGGATCATGATCACGTAGAACCAGACGAGCCCCGGGCCGATGAGGCCGGCGGCGTCCAGCGCCTTCTGGAGGAACTCCTGGTTCGCGTCGACGATCGTGGAGTAGTCGCTCGCGTCACCCATGTAGTTGAACGAGTAGATGAGCGCGATGAGGCCCAGCAGGGCGACGATGCCACCGGCGATGTAGCCGAAGAGGGCGTTGCCGCCCGCGGCCGGCGCGCCGAACGGCTGCTGCGGCCCCCCGAAACCGGGCTGCTGCTGGCCACCGAAACCGGGCGCGCCGAACCCCTGCGGAGGCTGGCCGAAGCCCGGCTGCTGCCCGAACCCACCCTGCTGGCCCGGCTGCCCGAACCCGCCCGGCTGCTGGCCGTACCCACCGGGCTGCTGGCCGAAGGCCGCGGCCGGGTTGTCGGCCGCGCTCGGCGGCGGGGTGTACGGGATCGCCGGCGGCTGGGAGCCCGGGGGCACCAGCTGCGTCGAGTCCGCGACCGGGGCGTCTCCGCCGCCGACCGGGTTCACCATCTGGGTCGCGTTCGCGTCGACCGGCGGCATCGCCTGGGTCGCGCCCGCCCCGCCGTCACCCGGCTGGCCCGGCTGGACGACCTGGGTCGGCTCCGGCGTCTCCCCGAACGGGGAACCACCCTGGGGCTGGGCGGGCTGGACGACCTGGGTCGGTTCCGGGCTGCCGAACGGGTCCTGCTGCGGCTGGGGGCCACTCGGCGGGCCCTGAGGTGGCTGGCCGCCACCCCACGGCTGGTTCGGTGGCTGCGGTGCACTCATGTGGGTCTTGAACCCCCTTGACGAGGACGCGAAAGTGTTCTAGTTGCGCCCACGCTATCGGATCGCCCGGCAGGGCGCTCGTAACGCCCCTGCCGGGTCCGCCGATCAAAACTCTCTTGGGGTGCGGTCAGCGACCGGCCAGGAAGCCCAGGAGGTCGTGCCGGGTGACGACCCCGGCCGGCTTGCCGTCGACCAGCACGAGCGCACCGTCGGCCCCTTCGAGCGCGGTCATCGCCGCGCCCACCTGCTCGCCGCCGCCGATCGTCGGCAGCGGCGGGGACATGTGCTGCTCGAGCCGGTCGGCCAGCTGCGCCTTGCCGGTGAACAGCGCGTCGAGCAGGTCACGCTCGTTGACGGCGCCGACGACCTCGGCGGCCATCACCGGCGGCTCCGCGCTGACGACGGGCATCTGGCTCACGCCGAATTCGGCGAGGATCGCGATGGCCTCCGCGACGGTCTCGTTCGGGTGAGAGTGCACCAGATCGGGCAGCGAGCCGCTCTTCTTCGTGAGCACGTCGGCGACCGTCGCGCCCGAGGAGTCCGGCGGCAGGAAGCCGTAGGAGGACATCCACGTGTCGTTGAACACCTTCGTCAGGTAGCCGCGGCCGCCGTCGGGCAGCAGCACGACCACGACGTCGTCCTCGGTGAGCCGCTCGGCGAGCTTCAGCGCGGCGGCGACGGCCATCCCGCAGGAGCCGCCGACCAGCAGGCCCTCCTCCAGCGCGAGGCGCCGGGTGACCTGGAAGGAGTCGGCGTCGGAGACCGGGATGATCTCGTCGGCGATGGTCCGGTCGTAGGTGTCCGGCCAGAAGTCCTCGCCGACGCCTTCGACCAGGTACGGGCGGCCGCTGCCGCCGGAGTAGACCGAGCCCTCCGGGTCGGCGCCGACCACCTGCACGGCGCCGTCGCTGACCTCCTTGAGGTACTTGCCGGTGCCGGAGATCGTGCCGCCGGTGCCGACGCCCGCGACGAAGTGCGTGATCCTGCCCTCGGTCTGCGTCCACAGCTCCGGGCCGGTCGAGAGGTAGTGGCTTTCCGGGTTCTGCGGGTTGGCGTACTGGTTGGGCTTCCAGGCGCCGTCGATCTCGCGGACCAGGCGGTCGGAGACGTTGTAGTAGGAGTCCGGGTGTTCGGGCGCGACCGCCGTCGGGCACACCACGACGCGGGCGCCGTACGCCTTGAGCACGTTGCGCTTGTCTTCGCTGACCTTGTCCGGGCAGACGAACACGCACCGGTAGCCCTTGCGCTGGGCGACCATGGCCAGGCCGACGCCGGTGTTGCCGGACGTCGGCTCGACGATCGTGCCGCCCGGGCGCAGCTCGCCGGAAGCTTCGGCGGCCTCGATCATGCGCAGCGCGATCCGGTCCTTGACCGAGCCACCCGGGTTCAGGTACTCGACCTTGGCCAGCACGAGCGGCTTGAGCCCCTTGGTCAACGAGTTCAGCTTGACCAGCGGGGTGTTGCCCACGAGGTCTGCGATGTGCTCTGCATACTCCACGACCGCCAGCCTAAACGGCCGCCCCATGGCGTTGTCCACTCCGCCGGAGCGGACTCCGGGTGCGCGTCGGCAATGCCGGGCAGCGCGCGCGAGGCCGGGCCGCCCGGCGGGGACCTCAGGCGGCCACCAAGCCGCTCGTCCGCACCGGTGCCGGCCCGAGGGCCGTCGCACGCTGAGCCGTCATCCCGTCCCGGAGGTTCCGCCCGGCGTCGATGGACGCACAGTCGGTCCGAAAGGACAGGGACGTCCAGTAAGCCGTTTGGACAATCATCATCGCCAGTTCACCTCCCGTGCGGAATGGCGACCTTTCACGAGTTGGGACGATCCTATCGGGCCGCCGGTTCTCCCGGTTCGTCCTTTCGTGTCAATTCCGCAGAGCCGTCCTCGTCGGCGAGCGGCCGTTCTTCCCAGCCCCGCGGCCAGGTCCGCGGAAACCCCCGCGTCGCCCGGGCCCCCGCGAGCCGCGCGGCGGACTTGGTACCGAAATCGGCCGGACCTGCGAAAACGGCGCCGTTGAAACTCTCGCGGTCGCCGCCGAAAACGGTTCCGCGGAAATCGACGCGGTCGCGGAACTCCGCCTTGTTGAAGTCCGCCTTGGTGCGGAATTCGGTGCCGCGGAACGACGCCAGTTCGAGAAACTTCGCGCCGTAGCAGGTGATCGAGCGGATCGAGCAGTGCGTGAGGGTGAGCCCGACCAGCTTGGCTCCGGAGAAGTCGAGGTCGGTGTCCGGCCAGAAGTCGCCGCTCGGCTGCTCCGCGCGACCGGGCCGCAGGTGCAGCAGGAGGATGCGCTGGGCGGCCTTGCGGACCTGCAGCTCCTCGTCGTCCTTCGTGGGGTCGTAGGGCATCCGCAGGTACGCGCAGAAGACGTTGACGATCGTCTGCCGGTGCTCCGGGTGCCCGGCGGCGAGCCGTTCCAGCGCGTACAGCCCGGCCAGCCGGACCGGCGCCTTGTCGCTGCCGAGCTGGTCGGCGGCCTTGCCGTACATCTCGGTGATCCGGCGCTCGGTGGCGTCGTGGTCCTTCTGCACCAGCTCGAGCTCGGCCGACCGCTGCCGCCGCGCGGCGAGCAGCAGGGCGGCGGCGCCCCCGGCGCCGACGACGATGTTGGCGGCGGTCTTCAGCGCGTCGAGCCGGGCCGAGTCCTCCGGGCGGCCGCTGCCCAGCAGCGTCAGCAGCACCGCCGCGGCGGCTCCGGCCGCCACCAGCAGCCCGGCGCCCCACAGCACGATCGTCCTGGTCCGCAGCACCCGCTCCAGCTGGTTTCCCACCCCGTGATCCTGCCAGCCGGGGAAATCCGGAACCCACGCGACAGTGTCCTGGCGGTGATCGGTCACCGGCGAGCCGTAGCGCAGCGCCACGCCGAAACACCGCAGGCCGATCGCGCCTTCTTCGTCGTGCGGACAACCTCACAGCCGCTCCGGCTTTCTCCCGGACGCCGTACCCGGCAGTATGGTGAGCAACTGCTTAGCTCGCGATACGAGGATGTGTCACGTCATGCCTGAAGCCGTCATCGTCTCCACCGCACGCTCGCCGATCGGGCGGGCCAACAAGGGCTCGCTGGTCGGCATGCGGCCCGACGACCTCACCGCGCAGATGATCCAGGCCGCGCTGGCCAAGGTGCCGCAGCTCGACCCCGCCGACATCGACGACCTGATGCTGGGGTGCGGCCTGCCGGGCGGCGAGTCCGGGTTCAACATGGGCCGCGCGGTCGCCGTCGAACTGGGCTACGACCACCTGCCCGGCTGCACGATCACCCGGTACTGCTCCTCCAGCCTGCAGACCACCCGGATGGCGTTCCACGCGATCAAGGCAGGCGAGGGCGACGTCTTCATCTCGGCCGGCGTCGAGACCGTCTCGCGGTTCGGCAAGGGCAGCTCGGACTCCTGGCCCGACACGCACAACCCGCTGTTCGCCGACGCCGAGGCGCGCACCAAGGCGACCGCCGAGTCCGGCACCGACAGCTGGACCGACCCGCGCACCGAGGGCAACGTCCCGGACGTCTACATCGCGATGGGCCAGACCGCGGAGAACCTGGCCCGGCTGAAGGGCGTCACGCGGGAGGAGATGGACGAGTTCGGCGTCCGTTCGCAGAACCTGGCCGAGAAGGCCATCGCGGACGGCTTCTGGGCCAAGGACATCACCCCGGTGACCCTGCCGGACGGCACGGTCGTCTCGAAGGACGACGGCCCGCGCGCCGGCGTCACCGTGGAAGGCGTCTCCGGCCTGAAGCCGGTGTTCCGCCCGGACGGCCGGGTCACGGCGGGCAACTGCTGCGCGCTCAACGACGGCGCGGCGGCGCTGGTGATCATGTCCGACGCGAAGGCGCGTGAGCTGGGCCTGACGCCGCTGGCGCGGATCGTCTCCACCGGCGTCACCGGGCTTTCGCCGGAGATCATGGGCTACGGCCCGGTCGAGGCGTCCAAGCAGGCGCTTTCGCGCGCGGGGCTGTCGATCGGCGACATCGACCTGGTCGAGATCAACGAGGCGTTCGCCGCGCAGGTCATCCCGTCCTACCAGGACCTGGGCATCGACCTGGACCGGCTGAACGTCAACGGCGGCGCGATCGCGGTGGGCCACCCGTTCGGCATGACCGGCGCCCGGATCACCTCGACGCTGATCAACTCCCTGCAGCACCACGACAAGCAGTTCGGCCTCGAGACGATGTGCGTCGGCGGTGGCCAGGGCATGGCGCTGATCATCGAGCGCCTTTCCTGAGCCCGAACGGCATCCGGATGCGCGAAGGCCCCCTCGCCGACCTGGCGAGGGGGCCTTCGTCAAACCTGTGTTACTCGTTCGTCTTCACGCACATCGTCGTCGCCGGCTCCGGGTACACCGCGACGCGCGTGGCGTCGGTGCCCTCGCAGACGTTCTTGTCCGCCTGGCCCGTCACGACCTTGACGAGCTCGCCGTCCTTGGTCGGGTCGGTGCACGGGACCTTCAGGTAGCCCTTGGTCTGGGACGTGAAGTTCGCCAGGCAGTCGCCCTGCTTCGCGTTGATCATCAGGCACAGCTTGTACGAGCTGCGGCCGCTGACCGAGTAGGTGTCGTAGCCGGCGTTCGACCCACCGGGGCAGTCCTCGGACGCCGTCTCCAGCTTCTTGGCGATCTTGACGTTCGCCTTCGGGTCGTTGCAGTCGGCCTTCGCCGGGTCCTCGCCGCCCTGGGTGAACTCGGTGATCGTGAGGCAGTCACCGGCGTTCGAGGTGGCCGGCGACTTCATGAAGGAGACGATCCCGATGATGACGATCGCGACCACCACGATGGCGCCGATGCCGCCCAGGATGAGCCGGGGGGCCTTCGAGCGCTTCGGCGGCGCCGGCGGGAAGCCGGGCTGGCCGCCGGGCGGGAACTGGCCGGGCGGCGGACCGAACTGGCCCGGCTGGCCCTGCGGCTGACCGAACTGGCCGGGCTGGCCGTACGGCTGCTGCGGCTGCTGCGGCTGGCCGCCGGGAGGCGGTCCGTAAGGATCGGGCTGACCCACCGGCTGCTGGCCCCCGGGGGCCGGAGGGGGAACGCTCACTGTGAACCTCACACATGTGAAATGAGAACCGACCGGGTTATCAAACACGCAGGGTGAGCGCCGCCCGCAGCGGGGTCCCTATATGCACGAATTACCCACAGAAAAGGCGCCCCGCCGGTTACGGAGCGCCTTCACTGCGGAACTGTGAGCCAGATTACTCACGGAAGTACGAAAGCAACCGCAGGATCTCGAGGTACAGCCAGACCAGCGTCGTCATCAAGCCGAAGGCGGTGTACCAAGCCCACTTCGACGGCATGCCCTCGCGGATCATCCGGTCCGCCTGGTCGAAGTCCAGCAGGAAGCTGAAGGCCGCGATGCCGATGCAGACGAGGCTGAAGATGATGGCGATCGTGCCGCCGCCGCGCAGCGGGTTGAAGCCGAAGGCCAGCGAGCTGATCAGGTTGAACAGCATCAGGATGGCGACACCGACGGTGGCGCCGACGATCCACTTGGTCAGCTTCGGCGTGACCTTGACCGCGCCGGTCTTGTAGACGACCAGCATGCCGATGAACACACCCGCGGTGCCGACGATCGCCTGCAGCGCGATGCCGGGGTAGATCGCCTGGAAAACCCCGCTCAGCGCACCGAGGAACAGGCCTTCGGCCGCCGAGTACGTCAGCGTCAGCGCGCCGCTGGGCTTCTGGCGGAAGATGATCACCAGCGAGATGACGAGCCCGACGACGAGGCCACCGAGCATCGCGCCGAGGAGCGCGCCGGAGATCCGGCCGGTCTCGGTGATCTGGACCTGCGCCCAGATCGCCGTGATCACCCCGACGAGCAGCGCGACGCCGAGGGACATCCCCGTCTTGACGACGACGTCGTCGACGGTCATCGGGCGATCGCCCTCGCCGGAGGTCGCCCGGCCGGGACCGTACCCGGGCACGCCGCCCTGGGGTTGGTTGAAGCCCACCGGGGGCCCGTACTGCCCGTAAGTCTGGGTTCCGCCGCCGGGCAGGTTGCGGAACGCCGGGTTGCTACTGGAACGCACCTGATCCTCCTGGATCTGCTGCTTCGTGGATCATCGCTGCATCGGGTTCAACGACCGCCGCGGGCGCGGGGTTCCCGTCGAGTAAAGACAACTTTACTCGACGGCAGGCCGACTGCCTCGGACGACACGGTAAGCGACGGCCGACACGACCGTTCGGCGACAGCCACCCGAAGAGCGGTACACAGTTTCCCCCACCTTCGCAACGCTCACCTCGCGTGCTCGGACGTTCACCGAACGCGCGTCGGGGATGTGATCAGTCGTGTGACCTGCAGAGACGCCGGGCGCTGCCGCGCGTCGACCGAAGGAGCATAGACACATGGGGTGGTCAACACGCCCGCGCGCCGGTGTTCGCGCGCTCACCGGCCTCGTCGCCGCGGCCCTGCTCGGCACGCTCTCCGCGACCTCCGGCGCCGTCCCGGCCTCGGCCGCCAGCCAGGAAGGCATCGGGCACGACGTCGGCGGCCAGCAGGGCGTCGGCACGGTGTGGCTCGGGTCGTACGTCGTCGGCGGGCAGCAGGTGTTCTGCGTGAGCTTCCTGCTCAAGGCGCCGGACACCGACGAGCAGTACAAACCCGGCGACGAGCTGCTCACGAAGTGGGGCACGAAGCTGCCGGCCGACGAAGCCGCGAACATCTCGTACCTGCTGCTGCGCTACGGCGACACCAAGAACGCGGACGAGGCGACCGCGCTCGCGCACCTGCTGCACTCGTGGACCGCGGCGCCGCGCACCCCGGCCGACCTCGAGCCGAGCCTGCCCAAGGACAAGCTCGCCTACGACGCGCCGGGGCACCTCGCCGAGCTGCGCAAGAACTTCGCGGGCGCGGCCGACGCCGTCGAGCGGCTGAAGACGGACGCCGAGACCAACCGCGGGCCGTGGACCGCTTCGATGACCGCGCCGAAGGGCGTCCAGCACCTCGGCGAAGCGGCCGAGTGGACCGCGACCGTGAAGAACGCCCACGGCAAGGGCGTCCCGGGTGTCGCGGTGAAGCTGACGGCGACCGCCGCCACCCTCGACGGGGAGAAGGCGGACAGCGCCGCGGGCAACGCGAGCCCGCAGGCCGCCGCGAAGGACGTCACACTGAAGACCGGCGCCGACGGCACCGTGACGGTGAAGCTGACCCCGACCGGCGACAAGCCGAAGCTGGTGGCTTCGCTCACCGCGCCGGCGGACCGGCCGTACGTCCGGCTGCCGATCGACACCGCGGTGCAGCGCGTCGTCTCCACCGGCGGTGAGAAGGAACTGACCGCCCAGGGCGTCGTCAACGTCGCGAAGCCCGGCAAGGTCCAGGTGACCAAGACGGACGCGACCACGGGCCAGGGCGTCGGCGGCGCGGTCCTGCGGATCACCGGCAAGGACAAGACGTCCGCCGCGCTCGGGCAGGACGGCAAGCCGCTCACCGGGGCCGACGGCAAGCCCGCGGTCGTCACCACCGACGGCAAGACCGGGGGCGTGACGGTCGAGAACCTCCGTGCGCCGCAGGAGATCTGCGTCGTCGAGGCGAGCCCGCCGCCGGGGTACACGAACGCCTTCGACCCGAAGAACCCGCCGTCGGCGTGCGGCACCGTGCAGCCGGGCGAGACGCTGGCCCTGACCGTGACGAACAAGCCCAACGAGGTCCCGCGCGCGATCCCGGCCGGCGACCAGCCGGTCGCGCGGGCGCAGGGTGTCGTCGAGACGAGCTACTCCGTGCCGGGCCTGGCCGGGCTCGGCCTGCTCGTGCTGCTGGCGGCCGGGCTGATCGGCGTCGCCGCGCGGCGGGCGTCCCGGCGGTAGCGGCGTGGCGGATCACGACGGCGACCGGCGGGACGAGGACTGGTTCGTCGAGGAATGGCACCGGGGCATCGGCTGGGCGGCCACCGAAGAGCGGCCCGCCGGTCCCCCGGAGCCGGCCGCGCGGAAGCCCGGCCGGGGCCGGCTGCTCGCCGGCTTCGCCCTCGGCGCGGCGACGGTGCTCGCGGCGCAGTTCGGCGCCACCGTGGTCACCGCGCCACCGGTGGCCGTCGTGACCGGCACGGCGCTGCCCGCCGCGGGTGCCGCCGGAGCCGCGGCCGCGGTGCCGTCCCCATCCCCGACGGCCACCGCTCCCACGCCTGGAGCCGCACCGGCGGCGCGGACGCCTTCGTCGGCCCCGCCACCGCCGTCCCCGCCGCCGCAGCGGCCGGGCACCGTCCGGCTGCCGGGCGGCGGGACCGCGACGCTCGTGCGCAAGGACCTCGGCCCGGGCGGCGAGCTGCCGGTGCCCACCGACCTCGGCCAGGCGACGTGGTGGGGCGCGTCACTCGACGCCGCGAGCGGGGCGAGCGTGTTCGCCGGCCACGTGAACTGGCGGGGTGCGACCGGGCCGTTCGCCGAGCTGTGGGACGCCAGGGTCGGCGCCGAGGTGACCATTGTGGACAGTGCGGGCAAGACCTGGCCGTTCCGGATCTCGCAGCTGGTCACGGTGCACAAGAGCGACCTGGCGGCCCGCGCCGACCACCTCTTCGGCCCGTCCGGCCCGCACCGCGTGGTGCTGGTGACGTGCGGTGGCCGCTGGGTGGGCGGATCGGACGGCTACGAGGAGAACCGCATCGTCATCGCGGACCCCAGCTAAGTTACTCGTGGGTAACATCACGTTTCGAAACGGTGGTCGCCGGCGTCGCCATGCAGCAGAATGCCCAGGGTCAGGGCTGTGGGAGCGAGAGGTGTGAAGACAATGGCGACGTTCTTGGTGACCGGCGCGACCGGACTGATCGGGCGTCACTTCACCCGGCTGCTGCTCTCCCGTCCCGACGACGACCGCGTCGCCCTCGTGGTGCGCGCGTCCTCGCGGGCCAAGCTGGCCGCGCTGGTCGACCAGTGGCCGCACTCCGACCGCGTCACGCTCGTGACCGGCGACCTCGGCGAGCCGCTGCTCGGCGTGTCCGAAGCGGACCGCGAGCAGCTGCGCGGGAGTGTCGACCACATCGTCCACCTCGCCGCGCTCTACGACCTCACCGCCGACGACGAGGCCAGCATCAAGGCCAATGTGGACGGTACGCGGGCCGTCGTCGACCTCGCCGCGGACCTGCGCGCGGGCTGCCTGCACCACGTGTCGTCGGTGGCCGTCGCGGGCGACCACGAAGGCGTGTTCACCGAGGAGATGTTCGACGCCGGGCAGCGGCTGGTCACGCCGTACCACCGGACCAAGTTCGAAGCCGAGAAGATCGTCCGCGAGCAGGACCGGGTCCCCTGGCGGGTGTACCGGCCGGCCGTCGTCGTCGGGGACTCCGAGACCGGCGAAATGGACAAGATCGACGGCCCGTACTACCTCTTCCCCGCGATCAACCGGCTCGCCGGGCTGCCGGACGTGCTGCCGATCGTCGGCCCGGACCTCGGCGACACGAACATCGTGCCGGTCGACTACGTCGCCAAGGCGCTGCTGGAGCTGGTGGTCAAGCCGGGCCTCGACGGTCACGCCTTCCACCTGGTCAACCCCGAGCCGCAGCCGGTCGTCTCGGTGTACAACGCCTTCGCGCGGGCCGCGGGCGCGCCGACGATCACCGTGCAGCTGGGCGAAGGCATTTCGAAGCGGATCGTCGGGCTGGTCAAGCTGACCGAGCACATCCCCGGCGTCACCATCGCGCGCGACGCCGTGATGGAGCGGTTCGGCATCCCGCCGGTGCTGCTGGACACGATGGCGTTCCCGTCGGTGTTCTCCTCGGCCGAGACGCGCAAGGCGCTGGCCGGCACCGTCGACGTCCCGCGGCTGGAGGAGTACGCGCCGACGCTGTGGCGCTACTGGCGCGAGCACCTCGACCCCTTCCGCGCGCGCAAGCACGGCCCGCGCGGCGAGCTGGACGGCCGCCGCGTGATCATCACCGGCGCGTCCTCGGGCATCGGGCGGGCGACCGCGCTGAAGGTCGCCGCCGCGGGCGGTGTCCCGCTGCTCGTCGCGCGCCGCCAGCACGAGCTGGAAGAGGTCCGCGACGAGATCGTCGCCGCCGGCGGCACGGCGTCGGTGTACCCGGCCGACCTGACCGACGAGGATTCGGTGCACAAGGCCGTCGACGCGATGCTGGCCGAGCACGGCCGGATCGACATGCTGGTCAACAACGCCGGCCGGTCGATCCGCCGGTCGATCAAGCTGTCCTACGACCGGATGCACGACTACGAGCGCGCGATGGCGATCAACTACTTCGGCGCGGTCCGGCTGATCCTCGCGGTGCTGCCGCACATGTCGGAGCGGAAGTTCGGGCACATCGTGAACGTGTCGTCGATCGGCGTGCAGGGCATCGCGCCGCGCTTCTCGGCGTACGCGGCCTCGAAGGCGGCGCTGGACTACTTCTCGCGGATCGCGGCGACCGAGACGCACGGCGACGGGATCACGTTCACCACCATCCACATGCCGCTGGTGCGCACGCCGATGATCCGGCCGACGAAGATCTACGACGCGTTCCCGACGAAGTCGCCGGAGCAGGCCGCGGACATGGTGCTGAAGGCGCTCGTCGAGCGGCCGAAGCACATCGGCACCCCGGCGGGACAGGCGATCGGGCTGGCGTACACGCTCACGCCGGGCCTCACCGACGCCGTCGCGTACCAGGGTTTCCGGATCTTCCCGGATTCGACCGCGGCGGGCGGTTCGGGCGAACTCAAGATCGGACGTGGCGAGAAACACCTCTCGCGCGCGGCGATGGCGCTGGCCCGGCTCTCGCGCGGGTTCCACTGGTGACGCAGGGTTTCCGGGGTGAGGCCATTCCGGCGACACGGCGACACGTGTTGGTGATTCGTTAAGCCGGAAGGCGGAGGCGGCGGGTGCCCGGGTACGGTCGGGCCCATGGTTCCTGAGCGCGACCCCGCCGCAACCGCCCTCAACGGCCTCCTCCCCCTCCGTCGTGAGTACACCCAGGCTTGGCACGGCTTCGACCGCAACGAGGTGCGCCAGTACCTCGACCACGTCGAAGCCCAGCTGCGCCGGGTGCTCAGCGAACGCGACGCCGCCGCGGCACAGGCCGCCGCCGCGACCCGCGAGGTCGAATCGGTGCGGCAGCAGGTCGCGGCGCTGGAGGCGCGCGTCGAGGAGCTGAAGAAACCGCCGGAGCGGCTCGAGGACCTCGACGAGCGGATGCAGCGCACGGTGACGCTCGCCCAGGCGCGCGCGGACGAGATCATCAAGCGCGCCGAGGTGGCCGCGGAGAAGACGTGGGCGTCCTCGACGGAGGCGTCGAAGAAGCTGCGTGAGCGGTACTCGAAGCTGGTCGCGGAGCTGGACAAGCAGGCCGACCTGCTGCACTCCGAGCACGAGAGCGCGCTGGCGGAGACGCGCGCCGAGGTCCAGCGGCTGACGGTCGAGGCGGCCCAGCGCCGGGAGCTGCTGGACAACGAGGCGGAGCGGAAGCGGCGGAAGCTCGAGCGCGAGTTCGAGGCGTCCCAGGCGGCCCAGAAGGCGGCGCTGGAGAAGCACGTCGCCGACCAGCGCACGGCGAGCAAGAACCAGGCGGAGCGCCGGCTCGCGGAGGCGACGGCGGAAGCGAAGCGGCGGCTCGACGAGGCGACCGCGGAAGCCAAGCGTCGCCTGGACGAGGCGACCACCCAGGCGGCCCAGCGGACGACGGCCGCCAACCGGAAGGTCGAGCGGCTGGCCGAGATCCGCGAGCAGGCGCGCAAGAGCCTGGCGATGGCGGAGGACATCCTCAACCGGAGCGAGACGCAGCTGGCGGCGCTGCCGGAGGAGGCGGTGATCCCCCAGGCCGCGAAGCTGGTCGGCGGGGACTCGGAGTCGGCGACCACGCCGGCCGCACCGGTGGTTCCGGTGGTCCAGCCGGCCATCCCGAAGTCGGCTTCGAAGCCG
>NZ_MUMI01000829.1 GCF_002155975.1 Amycolatopsis kentuckyensis | reverse complement strand
CGTGCCGACCTCGACGACGGCCTTCGCGCACAGCGTCGCGGCCAGGAAGCGCAGCGTCGCTCCCGCACCCGCGCTGAGCGGGGTGCAGCCCAGGTCCTCGGCCCGTGCCCGCGCCGAAGACAGCACCTCGTCGTCGGGCAGGTACCCGTCGACGAACCCGGTATCGGCCGGTGCGGCCGCAGGGGTGGGCGTGTTCACGCACGGAGGTTAGCGTTGGTTGTCGATAAATCCGCGCAGGCTCCCTGGTAAGCACCCGGGAAGAAGTTCTCAGCCTGCTCTCAGTCCAGTCTCACTAGAACCATAAGGAGTCCGGAGAGACTGAATCCGAACACACGGGAACACCGTGCCGAGGGCCCGCGTTGGGTGGAGCAGACAGGAGAAACGCTGATGGAGGTGCCTGCTCCCGCGATGCAGAACGCCGTAGCCGATGCCGGGGCTCAGCCGGTGTCCCTGGACGAAGCGGCCTGGACGCCGCCGTCCTGGGACGAGGTCGTGCGCGAG
>NZ_MUMI01000828.1 GCF_002155975.1 Amycolatopsis kentuckyensis | reverse complement strand
CGGCGACGGTCGCCGCGGCCAGGCGGTCGGCCAGCAGGCGGGTCGACGAAGGCACCGACAGACCCGCCGTCACCACTGCGAGCTTCATACCGTTGCCTCCACCGAAGCCGCGGCGGCCGCCTTCAGGGATTCGTGCGTCGGCGCGTCCGGGACGTGCGCGGGCCGCCGGGCGTCCAGTTCCTTGCGCAGCACCGGGATCACCTGCTCCCCGAGCAGGTCGAGCTGCTCCAGCACCGTCTTCAGCGGCAGGCCCGCGTGGTCCATCAGGAACAGCTGGCGCTGGTAGTCGCCGAAGTGCTCGCGGAAGGTCAGCGTCTTGTCGATGACCTCCTGCGGGCTGCCGACGGTCAGCGGCGTCTGGTCGGTGAACTCCTCCAGGGACGGCCCGTGCCCGTACACCGGCGCGTTGTCGAAGTACGGCCGGAACTCGTTCCACGCGTCCTGGGACTTGGGCCGGATGAACGCCTGCCCGCCCAGGCCGACGATGGCCTGGTCCGCCGAGCCGTGGCCGTAGTGCTCGAAGCGCTGCCGGTAGAACGAGATCAGCTGCTGGAAGTGCTCCTTGGGCCAGAAGATGTGATTGGCGAAGAAGCCGTCGCCGTAGTACGCGGCCTGCTCGGCGATCTCCGGGCTGCGGATCGACCCGTGCCAGACGAACGGCGGGACGCCATCCAGGGGCCGCGGGGTCGACGTGAAGCCCTGCAGCGGGGTGCGGAACTTGCCGGACCAGTCGACGACGTCCTCGCGCCACAGCCGGCGCAGCAGCGCGTAGTTCTCGATCGCCAGGGGGATGCCCTGGCGGATGTCCTGGCCGAACCACGGGTAGACCGGGCCGGTGTTGCCGCGGCCCATCATCAGGTCGACGCGGCCGTCGGCCAGGTGCTGCAGCATCGCGAAGTCCTCGGCGATCTTCACCGGGTCGTTCGTGGTGATCAGCGTCGTCGACGTCGAGAGGATCAGCTTGGACGTCTGCGCCGCGATGTGGCCCAGCATCGTCGTCGGCGACGACGGGACGAACGGCGGGTTGTGGTGCTCGCCGGTCGCGAAGACGTCGAGGCCGACCTCCTCCGCCTTGAGCGCGATGCGGACCATCGCCTTGATCCGCTCGTGTTCCGTCGGCGTGGTTCCGTTCGTGGGATCGGTCGTGACGTCGCCCACCGTGAAGATTCCGAACTGCATGACCTGCTCCCTTCGCGAGCACCATCTTACATGCGCGTTCAACTACTTCCAAGCAAGAGATATTCCGGCCGACAAGTGCCTTGAGGGCACCGGCTAAGGTCGGGGACATGGACGCGGAGCTCGCTCGGCTGGGTTTGGCAGAACGTTCGGTACGACTACTCGCCGGTCGCGACATCTGGGCCTCGATCACCCCCTTGCTCGCCCCGCGCCGGAACCTGGTGGCCGCCTTCGGTCACGTCGGGCCCGGCGCGGCGGCCTTGCTGCCCTTGCAACCCGGCGACACGCTGATCACGGACGCGAGCCTGGACACGGTGCTGTCCGGCGCGACGAGCCCGCACGCGCTGCTGCACTGGGTCAAGGCGGGCGTGATCGTGCACTCGCTGCGGGGGCTGAACGCGAAACTGGTGATCGCGGAGGACGACCCGTCCTTCGTCGTGGTCGGCTCGGCCGACGTCACCGCCGCC
>NZ_MUMI01000827.1 GCF_002155975.1 Amycolatopsis kentuckyensis | reverse complement strand
CCGCGCGGCACGGGCTCACGCTGCGCAGAGTCGTCGTGCTGCCCCTCGGTGGGGACGGCCTGTGGTGACCGGGCCGGCCGAGCGGGCGCTGTCGCCGGGCGTCCCGTTCGCCACTTCGTCGTTCGAGGTGACCTGGCCGGAGGTGCCGTTGCCGCCGGCCGCGTCACCCGGGCCGGGCGCGTGGCTGCTGCTCACCGACGAGCACCCGGCGGCGCTCGGCCGGGCCGTCGCGCTCGCCCTGGCGCTGGCCGCGGCGGGGGACGACGCGCTGTCGCTGCCGCGCGACGACCTCGGCGAGCTGCCCGGGTTCCTGGCCGAACGGCCGGTGCGCGGCGTCGTCTTCCTCGCCGGATCACCCTACGCCTACCACGATCCCGAGGCCGCGCAGGAGCTGCTGCTTTCGGTGCAGTCCGTGGTCGCGCGGCTCGGCTTCGGCGTCCGGTTCCACCTGGTCACGCAGGCGGCGGGCGAGCCGGGCCTGGCGTTCCTGCGCGGGCTGGTGCGGGTGCTCGCGGTCGAGCGCCCGCAGCTGCGGGCGAGCCTGGTCGACGTCGACGCGCGGTCCGAGGTGGACGTCCTGGTGCGCGAGCTGCGGGCGGACGCGCCGGACGACGAAGTGCGCTGGCGGCACGACGTCCGGTACGCGGCGCGGCTGGCCCGCGTCCCGGTCGCCACCGACGTGCCGACCGGGTCGGGCGCGTACGTGGTCACCGGCGGCCTCGGGCCCGCGGCCGCGCGGTG
>NZ_MUMI01000826.1 GCF_002155975.1 Amycolatopsis kentuckyensis | reverse complement strand
CATTCCGGGCACCTCGGACGCTGTGCGAATTCGTCCGACAGTTGTGTCGGGTTGTAGGGCTAGGCTGTGGGAGATCGAAAACGACGAAAGCCCCAGGACCGTGCAGGGTCCCAGGGCTCTCGAACGGGGCGAAGCCTCGTTTGGGCGACACCTGACAGGAGGTGATCGCGGGATGAAGAGTACCCGCGTCGGCGGAACTGCACGCGCATCTGCGCCGTTCCTCTTCTGCGATCACACCATCGGACTCGCCTTTGGATATGCGCCGACTCCGCTCTCGCATTCGAGGGGGTCGGCTATGACCTAGCGGCCATCGGCCGCGCGCGCCGATAAGTGGAATGGCATCCACTGGCCTCGCGCGGCCCGTCTTCCGACCGGACACACCGTCCAGGTCGGCGCTCAGATCCCGGATATGGCACCGGTTCTGGGCTCCAGCTCATCGAGCTGGGTCTTTCTCCAACTGCAACACCCCGACCCCGGCTCTCCAGGAGCTCCTTTGGCAAGGGGCCTCTGTTGAGTCACCAGCTTCATCCCGGGTTCCGGTGGCTTTGGCAGGCCGTCGGTGCTCGGGGCTCCGCATCGGTGTCCATACAGAGCGCTCGGCCGTGGTCGGGTCCCTTGGCAGGGGCCTGGTCGCGGTCGGGGGCGATCCATATGAAGGTTGGTGTCCCCGCCATAGTGCACGAG
>NZ_MUMI01000825.1 GCF_002155975.1 Amycolatopsis kentuckyensis | reverse complement strand
CGAGTGGTTCCGCGGGCTCGGATGGTCCCGCCGGCTCGGGTGGTTCCTCTGGTGCCGATGGCGAGGTGGGGACCGGGGAGGAGACCCAGGCGAACGGTCGGGGGCCCGTTCGCGAGGGTGGCAGGACACCGGGGGGTGCCGGATTGGTTCCGGCACGGGTCCCCGGTGCCCTGCATGCCGCCGAGCACGCGGCGATCGGCCTGCTACCGCTGTTCGCTACGTGCGACCGGTGGGACATCGGCGGGGTGAGTACCGCGTGGCACGAAGACACCGGGGAGGCGACGGTGTTCGTGCATGACGGCCATCCCGGGGGTGCGGGATTTGCCGAACGCGGTTATGCCGCGATTGTCCCGTGGCTGGCCGCAACGCGGGAGGCGATCGTCTCCTGCGAGTGCCCGACGGGATGCCCGTCCTGCGTCCAGTCGCCGAAGTGCGGGAACGGCAACGAGCCGCTGGACAAGGCGGGGGCAGTGGCTGTGCTGGGAACCGTGCTCGGGGCGTTGCGTCAACACGGCACCTAGACGGCCACTTGGTGGTTCATGGAGTTGTGTCCTGCTCCGCCTCGGCCGGGCTGGGACCGGCCGGTGGCGGTGGTTCTGTGGTCCGCGTGGTTCAGGCGGCGCTGGACTGGACCAGCTGCGGCGAGCGCTCGCCGGCCAGGGCCCGCACGAGGACGTCGTGCACCTCGGCGGCGTCCGGCAGCTGCCAGCCGCAGACCTCGGGCTTGACGCGCCAGTGCACGACACCGTGCTGGAACGGCGACGGCGGCAGCGGGATGTAGCTGTCCTTGCCGTGCCACTGGACGGAGGAGCGGTTGGCGAGCTCGGCCGGCACGTGGTCGGCGACGGTGGTGAGGAAGAGCCAGCGGCCGTTCGGCAGCGCGATGATCGGCGCGGGGTGGCCGAGGGCACGGAGGAGGCGGCAGGCACGCTTGCCGATTTCGTCGTCGACCTCGATGGCGTCGAGCACGGTGCCGGTGGCGACGAGCAGGCTGTGGGTGCGGTCGGAGAACCAGGTGGCGACCTCGTGGGCGTGGGTGCCGATCTGCTCACGCCAGGCGTCGATGGCCGGAACCGGACGACGCCAGGTGAGGTCGTCGCCGCCCGCGAGCGGGGCGGGGTCGACACCCGGGAGCACCGGCCAGCCGCGCCAGGCGAGGCCGATCGCCTCCGCCCGCAGTTCGATGCGGAAGGCACCGCGCCAGCTGTCCGGCCAATTCGCGTCCAACATTGTGTTTCCTGCCTTCAAGTTCCGGTTCTCCGCGACCCGCTGGGACCCTGCCGTGGTGTCGCACATCTCACTTAACGGCAAGTTGCACATTGCCCGGAACCCCCGCGCGACAACCGGTGGTTACGAGGCGATGAACGCCCAGTGATCCGTACGGCCCGACCGAACCCCGCGGCACGGATGGACGGCGAACGGCGACCGCACACGGACCGTTCGTCGCGGGAAACCCCAGGATCCGCGGGGTTTCGACCGCTCGTCCGGCGAGGTGGAGAGGGCGGTTCGGCCCAGGTGAGCAGCCGATTCGACCGCTCGCCGTGCACCAACGACCGCTGCCCGTGACAATCGGCCGCTCATCGCCCGGCCGCGCGGATCAGCCGGTCACCGCCGCATACCGACCGGTCGGCGTCCGCCGGGCGGTGAGGGTCGGGGCCGCCGGGTGGTGGCGTGGGCGGCCGGGGTGGAGGTGCGCTGTCGCAGAAGCGCGACGGCCTCGCCCACTCGGAGGGGTTTGGCTGCCGGTGGCGGTCCGCGGCGGCAAACGCGGGACGGTGCCGGCGGGGAGGGCGCCTCGGCGAGAGTGCCCGCGGGTGGCAGTCCCCTATTGCGGAGTGCGCCTGGTGCCGCGGTCGTGCGACAGGCATCGCAGCTGCGCGACTCGTGTCGCAGCTGCGCGACACCAGTCGCGAATGCGCGACGGTGTCGCGAGCTGCGGACAGGGCATCCGTCACGGGCAGCTTGGGCACGCCACCTAGCTCCGCCACCTTCGCACTCGTGGCTGAGTGTGGCCGCTTATTCGTGGAGCGGGCGGATCGGCGTACCTCCGAGTTCGCTTGTCGATGCTTCCGGGGCTGGGCGGGGTGCTTCGGCCGCCGGGCCGGCGCGGGCGTGGGCGGATGGCCTCGGTATGCCCGCCACTGCCGGGCCGCGGGCCTCGACTTCGACCAGGACGTCGAGCTGTTGCCAGCGGCATGTCCGGAGGGTCACTCCCATTCGGTCGGCTACCCATCTCGCGCGTTCGCATGCCCGGACCGGGCCTTCGCTCGCGTGGGAGGCCGCGGCCAGGGCGCCCAGGTCGGCCGCCGACTCTGTCTGGTGGCGTGCCGTCACCGTCGAGGCCAGCCACAACGCCAGTGTTGCCACGGCCGTCAGGGCTGCCACCGCCATTGCCGTCCAGATCGTGGCCGCTCCACTGTCCGGGGCCTGGCCGTCAGCCATTCGGCACCTCCGTGCCCGGCTCGGCCACCGCGTAGGCCGTTGCGTCCAGGTGGATCTCCGGGAGGAGGACGGCCGCCGGGTGGGCCGTTACCTTGGCCGTGATCTCTTCGCCGAGTTGCTCGAACGCCAGGTTCGCGCCCGGTGGGGCTATCCGGTGGACCGCGGCCGCTGCCTCCTGAGGCTGGCCTCTGGCCAGCAGCCGCGCTGCTTCGCGGGCTGCGTCCGTGCAGCGCAGCTGGGCCGTCAGCACCGTGAGGCCCGCGACCAGCAGGACCGTCACCACCGTCAGGCCGGCCAAGCCGAGCGCTGCCTCGACCGTCACCGAACCCCCGTCCTCGTGTCTCATGACGGCACCGCCAAGGCCTTCATGACCAAACTCGTCAGCCACGAGACGACCGAGTCGCCGGTGAGCAAGGAGTAGAGGACGGCGGCGAAGGCCGCGACGGCGACCGTGACGATGGCGTACTCGACCGTCGTGGAACCGTCGTCCGAGCGGGGGCGGCGGCGGAATGCGCACATGAGGGGCTTCCCTTCGATCGGGGTTGGTGGTCAGAAGAGCGGGCCGAGCCGTCCCGCGAGGCCGAGGACGACCGGGAGCACGCCCAGGCAGAAGAAGGCCGGCAGGAAACACAGCCCGACCGGCAGGGCCAGCGCCACCCCGGCCCGCTCGGCGCGTTCCTCGGCTTCGGTGGTCAGCTCGTCGCGGAACCGGCCGGCGAGGTCGCCGGCCGCCGTGGCGAACGCCGCGCCTGAGCGGGATGTCCGGATCGCCGCGGCCGCCAGCTCGCCGAGGCCCGGGACGGCCCGCACCGGCGCCCAGGCCTCGTCCGGCCGGGAGCCGAGAGCGAGCAGCCCGGCCGTCGAGCTCAATGCCGCCGTTGCTGCCGCAGGCGCCGCGCCGGCCACGGCCTCCAACGCCGAAGGAACCGGCAGCCCGGCGCGCAGGCAGGCGGCGAGGAGGTCGAGCGTTCCCGCCAGCCGCAGCTTGGCGGCGATGTCGATGCCGCGCCCTGATGGTTGTGGTTGTAAAGGACTTCTCAGCCGGCGCCTACATGTTCCTCCAGCGGCTGATGCAGCAAGACGTCGCCGGCTGGGAAGGCCTCTACAACCACAACCATCATGGCGCGCCATGACTTACGACCT
>NZ_MUMI01000824.1 GCF_002155975.1 Amycolatopsis kentuckyensis | reverse complement strand
TCGAGCAGGTCGCGTCGTCCGCGTACGAGATCCTCGGCGCCGGTCAGGGCCTCAGCCACCAGGAACTCCTCCTCGCCCATTCGGCCGTGGTACCCGGCTCGCTGCAGATCGAGGTCTACGAGGACGACGCGCGCTGGCAGCCGTGGACGATCGTCGACTCGCTCGCCGCCAGCGGACGCGACGACCGGCATCTGCTGCTCGACCCGGCTGCCGGTCGTGTGCAGTGCGGTGACAGCGTCCGCGGGCGGGTGCTGCCCGCCGGGGCGACCATCCGCGCGCACAGCTACCGCTACGGAGGTGGCGTCGCCGGGAACGTGGCCGCCAAGGCGGTCGCGAAGGTCGCGGTCGCGGGCGTGCGCGCGGAGATCCCGCTGCCGACCTCCGGCGGCGAGGACGCCGAACCGATCGATCGCGCGCTGGAACGCATCCCCGGCGAGCTGTCCCGGCAGAACCGCGCGGTCACCGCCGGCGACTTCCGGGCGCTGGCCATGATCCCCGGTGTCGGTCGCGCGGAGTGCCTGCCGCATTTCGACCCGGCCACCCACGACCAGGAAGCTGCCGGAGTCGTGACGGTGCTGGTCTGGCCGGCCCGCGACCCGCAACACCCGGACGCGCCGACCGCCGCGGCGACCCTGCTGCAAGCCGTGTTCGAGCAGCTCGACCCACGCCGCCTCGTGACCACCGAGCTGTACGTGGTGCCGCCGGTCTACCGGGAGGTCGCCGTGTCGGTCGGCATCGTGGTGAAGACCGGATATAGCGCGATCGGCGTCCGGCGCTGGGCCGAGCTCGTCGTCCGCCAGTACCTCTCGCCGCTGCCCCCGTTCGGGCCCGAGGGGGCGGGCTGGCCGCTGGGGCGTCGCGTGCACGGTCCCGAGCTGGAGGCAGCGGTGTTGCAGGTCGAGGGGGTCGAGTACGTCGAGGGCGTCCGCGTCGCCGCGCTCTCCGGCCCGCAACCGGCCGA
>NZ_MUMI01000823.1 GCF_002155975.1 Amycolatopsis kentuckyensis | reverse complement strand
CCCGACCACGACGACGACGTCCGCGTCGTCCAGCGCCGCGTCCCCGACGTCGGCGGCCGCGCCGCTCGCCGGGCGGATCCGGCCGGGCGTGTCGCACTCCGGCGTGGCCACCTTCTACGACACCGACGGCACCGGCGCCTGCGGGTACGACGCGAGCCCGGATCCGCTGAACGCGGCGATGAACGTCGCCGACTTCGAGGGCTCCCAGGCCTGCGGGGCCTACGTCGAGGTCCGGGCGGCCGGCGGTGCGAGCGTCACGGTGCGGATCACGAACCTGTGCCCGGCGCCGTGCCGGGTCGGGCAGCTGGACCTGAACCCGAAGGCGTTCGACCGGCTCGGAGCGCGCAACCGCGGCGAAATCCCGGTCACCTGGAAGCTGGTGAGCTCACCGTCGCCGAAGCGGATTTCCCTGCGCTACAAGGACGGCTCGTCCCCGTACTGGTGCGGGATCCAGGTGATCGACCACCGCAATCCGGTGGCCCGGCTGGAAGTCCGCGCGGGCGGCAGCTGGAAACGGCTGCAGCGCACCGACTACAACTACTTCCTGTCGGACAACGGCGCCGGGTGCGGCGGGGCCGTCGCGATCACCGACGTCTACGGCGAGCGGCTGGTCGTCGACGCGCTGCCGGTCAAGCCCGGTGTCAGCCAGCCGACGGACCGGCAGTTCGCCCAGCACTGACCGCCGGCCTTCACTCCTCTTCGCCGGTCGTCGACAGGAACGCCGCGAGGTCGTCGGTGAACCGCAGGAGCAGGTCGTAGAAGGTCCGGCGGTCCTCCGGCGTCCAGCCGGACAGCGCCTCGCCGAACCAGCCGAGCAGCGTGGTGAGGTAGCGGTCGGCGATCTCGGCGCCTTCGGGAGTCAGCTCGACCAGCCGGGCCCGCCGGTCGTCCGGGTCGGGCAGGCCGCGCACGAGCTGCCGTCGTTCGAGCACGTGCAGGTGCCGCGTGACGTGCGGCCCGGCGACCTGCATCCGCTCCGCGATCTCGCCGACGCGCATCGCCTTCCCGGTCATGTGCAGCGCGAGGATGATCGACAGCCCGGGCCGGTCGAGGTCCGCGCCGATCCGCTTCATCGCCCGCTCGCCGAGGCCGCTGCGGTTCATCACGGTGCCCAGCTGCATGATCCGGGGCAGCACGGCCCGCAGGTCGGTGGCGTCTGTGTCGCCCATCACACCTCTTAGATAGCTAACTTAGGTATATAGTTGGCCTGACCGGGGGTTGATCACGGGCATTGTCGCACCCCGAAGATAGATACCTAACTTAGCTATCGGAGACATCATGAAGCGAGTACTGATTTCCGGGGCCAGCATCGCCGGGCCGGCCCTGGCCTTCTGGCTGCGGCGGGCCGGGTTCGCGGTCACCCTCGTGGAGAAGGCGGCCGAACTCCGGGTCGGCGGCTATCCCATCGACGTCCGCGGCACGGCGCTGGACGCCGTCGAGCGGATGGGCATCCTGCCGCGCCTGCAGGACCTGCACATCTCGACGCGGCGGTTGACGTTCCTCGACGCTTCCGGCGACGAAATCGTGTCGCTGGCCCCGGACGCGATCATCCGCGGCACCGAAGGCGAAGACCTCGAGATCCGCCGCGGCGACCTGATCCGGACGCTGTACGACCTGGTGCGCGACGACGTCGAGGTCCGGTTCGGCGACACGGTCGAGACCCTCACCGACCACGCGGACGGGGTGGACGTCACCTTCCGCAGCGGCCGCCGGGATCGCTACGACCTGGTGATCGGCGCCGATGGCCTGCACTCCCGGACCCGGGAGCTCGTCTTCGGCGACGAGGCACCGTTCCACCACTACCTCGGCTACTGCTTCGCCGGGTTCACCATGCCCAACGACTTCGGGCTGTTCCGCGAGGGGCTCGCGTGGAGCACGCCGGGGAAGGGCGCGGCGCTGTACGCGGTCCTCGACAGCGAAGAGCTGCACGGGTTCTTGGTCTCCGCCCGGCCGGAGCCGCCGTTGGCGGCCTTCCGCAACCCCGAGGCCCAGCGCGACCTCATCGCCCGCACCTTCGCCGGCGACGGCTGGGAGATCCCGCGCCTGGTCGCGGCGATGCGGGAGGCCGACGACCTGTTCTTCGACGTGATCAGCCAGATCCGCATGCCGCGCTGGTCATCCGGCCGCGTGGCCCTCGTCGGCGACGCGGCGCACGCGCCGTCGTTCCTGACCGGCCAGGGCGTGGGCGAGCACGTACGCACCCACCAACGCCAGGCTCGTGCCCTGGCCGGTCAGGAACG
>NZ_MUMI01000822.1 GCF_002155975.1 Amycolatopsis kentuckyensis | reverse complement strand
CCGCCGCTCCCGAGGACGAGGACAACAATCCGTGGTAAATCCGCTGGTCGCGGAGACGAAGGATTCCACCAAGGCGTATTCGGGCATTTCGCTGCTCGAGTCGGCGAACGACCTGAAGTCGGCCATCGAGAGCGGCGACTGGGCCTCGGTCGCGCTGGGCTCGGTGGGGACGGCGCTGGACGCGCTGTCCATGGCGATGGACCCGTTCGGCGCGATCCTCGCCGCCGGGGTCGGCTGGCTGATGGAACACGTCGGCCCGCTCAAGGAAGCCCTGAACGGCCTCACCGGCAACGCCGACGAGATCGCCGCCCAATCCGAGACGTGGAAGAACATCGCGACCGAGCTGGGCAGCGTCGGCGAAGACCTGACCGGCATGGTCAAGGCCGACACCGTGTCGTGGACCGGGAACGCGGCCGACACCTACCGGCAGCGGGCGCAGGACACGGTGACGCTGCTGGAGACCGCGCAGAAGGGCTGCGAAGGCGCCTCCAGCGGGGTCAAGACCGCCGGTGAGGTCGTCGCCGCGGTCCGGGCGCTGGTCCGCGACATCATCGCCGAACTGGTCGGGCACCTGATCAGCTGGGCACTGCAGGTGCTGTTCACCTTGGGCATCGGCCTGACCTGGGTGGTGCCGCAGGTGATCAACGCGGTGGCGAAGACCGCGTC
>NZ_MUMI01000821.1 GCF_002155975.1 Amycolatopsis kentuckyensis | reverse complement strand
CTCACCGGTGTGACCGGTGACTTCGCTCCGCCCGCCGACCTGGCCGGCCGGGTCGGCCGGGTGTGGCGGCGCAGCGGGGTGCTGCCACCTGCGTTGCCGCAGCCGTTCGTGGACCTGCTGGTTTTCGCGGACGGGTCGTTGTGGTTGACCGGACCGGAAACCGAGGCCAGGACCGGGAGCCTGACCGAGCCACTCACCGGCGTGCGGCTGCGACCTGGGACGTGTGCCGCGGTGTTGGGGATCGCCGCGGACGAGGTGCCCTTGGCGGGGATGCCGTTCCCCGGTTCGGGGCTCGACGGGGCGTTGCGGGCACTGCGGGCACCGTCCCGGCCGGCCGATCGGGCGGTGGAGCAGGTGCTCCAGGCCATGCGCGCGGCCCCGGGGGCGCCGGTGTCGCGGCACGCGGCCGCGGCCGGGCTGTCCGAGCGGCAGTTGCGGCGGCGGTTCCTGGTGGCGGCCGGGTTGAGCCCCAAGGCCTACGCCCGGGTGGTGCGGTTGCACCGGGCGATGGCGCTGGCCCGGTCCTCTCCGGTGCCGGACTGGGCGGAGATCGCTGTCCGCAGCGGGTTCTACGACCAGCCGCACATGCTCGCGGAGTTCCGGCGCGCGGTCGGGGCGCCGTGTGTCCGTTTCTTCCAAGCGGCGGACGTGGGCGGGTAGCACGCTGGGGCAGTGTCCATTGAGGAGATCTTCGCGTTCCACGCCCAAGAGGTGGGCCCGGTGCGGTTCGCCGAGCCGTTCGGCGGCTGGGTGGCCACCCGGTACGCCGATGTCGGCCGGGTGCTCACCGACCACGCGGTGTTCTCCTCCGACGAACTGCGCTACAGCACACAGCCGATCCCGCACCGCTCGAACCCGTTGCTGCGCAGCCTGCAGGCGACCGATCCGCCCAGGCACCACGCGTTGCGCCGGATCGTCAGCCAGGTGTTCACTCCGCGGGCCGTGTCGGCGTTGGAACCGTGGATCACGGCGAAAGTGCACGCTCTCCTCGCCTCCGCCGGACCGACTTTCGACCTGATCGGCGACGTGGCCCACCCGTTGGCGGTGCACACGATCGCGGGTCTGCTCGGCGTGCCACCGGCACGGTGGCCGGATTTCGTCCGGTGGACCGAAGCCATCACGTCGTTCTTCGGCACGTTCACCTCGGACGAGGCCCGCCGGACCGCTTTCCGCCAGGCGGTGGGGGAACTGGGCGCTTGCTTCCGCGAGGAGCTCGACCGGCCGACCGGCATCATCGCGACCTTGACGGCGTCGGGGCTCACCGAGGACGAGCTGATCAACTTCTGCACGCTGCTCCTGGTCAACGGTCACGAAACCACCAAGACCCTGCTCGTGAACGCGGTCCTTTGCCTTGCCCGGCAACCGAAGCCCGCCGACGTGCGACTGGCCGTCGAGGAGGTGCTCCGCTACCTGCCGCCCACCGGCGGAACGGACCGGTTCGTCACCCGGCCCACCACGCTCGGCGGTGCGGAACTCCGACCGGGCCACCGGGTCGTCGCGATGATCACGGCGGCCAACTGCGACCCGGAGGTCTTCGCCGACCCGCACACCTTCGACCCGAACCGAACGCCCAACCCCCACCTGTCCTTCGGTCGCGGGATCCACTTCTGCATGGGCGCCCACCTCGCCCGCATGGAGGTCCGCATCGCCCTCACCGCCCTGCTCGACCACCCTTGGCGGATCACCGACCTGGACACCCACCGGACTCCGGTCGGTATCGACGTCCTGAAAGCCACTCTGGCGACAAGCCGGGCACCGGGCCGATGACGATCACCGCCGGGACCTCAGCACGGCGACCTCGGGGAACCCGTCGGGGGAGCCGTAGCCGTGCTCGGCCAGCCAGCGGACGTTGGTCAGACATCGGAACGCCCACCACGCGTGGATGAGGTCGCGGTCGACGTCGGTGCCGTAGCCGGCGACGACGTCGCCGAGGTGTTCCTGGTGGCCGAGCGTGAGGATGGCGAGGTCGAAGAGCGCGTCGCCGCGGGAGGCCTCGGACCAGTCGACGACGCCGGTGACCTGCTCTCCGGCGACGAAGACGTGGTCGACCTGCAGGTCGCCGTGGATGAACACCGGTGTCCACGGCCGGAGCGCGGTCTCGGCGAGCCGGCGGTTGCGTGTGACGACGTCCGCGGGAAGGACGTCGTTGGCGACGAGCCACTCGCACTCGGCGGCGAGGCGCGATGCGAGCTCGCCGAGGCTCCGGCCGGGCCACGGCGGCAGCGGCGCGTCGTGCAGCGCCCGGACGGCGGCACCCGCCGCGGCCCACGCCGCGGGCGACGCGGCCGACGGCTCGCCGAGGTGCCCGAGCACTGTGCCGGGGAGCGCGGCGAGCGCGAGCGCGGGCGGCTTGCGCCACAGGATCTCCGGGGTCGGGATCGGCGCCATGGCCATCGCCTCGACCTCGACGTCGGTGCGGGCCTGATCAGCGTCGACCTTCAGGAACACGTCACCGACGCGCAGGGTGGCCCGCTCGCGGTGGGCGACGACGACCTCGACCTCCTCCACGCCGGCATTGTCGCGCG
>NZ_MUMI01000820.1 GCF_002155975.1 Amycolatopsis kentuckyensis | reverse complement strand
GCGCGGGGTGCGCAACCCGGTCTGGGTGATCGGCCCGCGGTTGTCGCCGCGGATGGTGATGTCGTTGTTGATCACGACCGACGCCTGCTCTTCGAACTTCGCCGTCGAGAAGCCCGCGTCGCCGAGGAGCTTGCCGATCGCCGGGAGGAGGCGGCTTTCGATGATCTTCTCGTAGCGCGTGATGTCGACGAGCTGGAAGTAGTCGGTGAACAGGTTCACCGAAGCCAGTTCGCGCAGCGTGCTCGCGGCGCCGTAGCGGTCCGGGTCCAGGACGCCGGGCTCGCGCTTCGGCTGCCGGATCCACGACGCGAGGTTCAGGATCCGGCCCGGCAGGCTCGCCGGCATCTCCAGCCACGCCAGCACGCCCTGACCGAGCGGGCGCAGGGAATCCGGCCGCATCTTGTCCACCACCCGGTACTCGGCCCGGATCGGCGGCAGCATGTACGGCGTCCACTCGACGTAGAGCGTCGTGTCGTCCACCGCGACGTGCAGGAACGTCGTGAGCACCAGGTCCCGGTCCCAGGTCTCCACCTGGAACGACAGGTAGTAGCGCGCCCACTCCTTCGGCTCCGTGCGGAGCCGCGCGACTTCGGCCGCGGTGAGCCGGGTGTGCGGCGGGCGCTCGATGTCCGGC
>NZ_MUMI01000082.1 GCF_002155975.1 Amycolatopsis kentuckyensis | reverse complement strand
CGATCGGCCGGGTGCACCCGCGGGTGCACCCGGCCGATCGCGGCGAACAGTTCCAGGTGCGGACCGCGCAGGCCTTCGGCGTCGGCGATGGCGAACAGCCGCGGGGTGCGCGGGTCGCCGTCCTTGTGCACGTGGTGCCCGAGCCCGGGCACGAACTTCTTTTCCGCGCGGCGCTTTTCGACGGTTTCGAGCGCGAGCGCGTCCCAGCCCGCCTGGTCGGCGGGCTGCTCGACGCCGGCCAGGACCTCGTGCAGGAACCGGCCGCAGTCCTCGGTAACGCCGAGGAAGCGCGACCCGCCGCCCAGCAGGCCGGCCGCCAGGGCGCCCTGGACCGAGTCCGGCGCGGACAGGTACGTCAGCCGCGTGACGATCGCGGTCGGGGTGAAGCCGTGGTCGGCCAGCGCGGCCAGCACCGCCTCGAAGACCCGTGTTTCGCCCGGGGACGGTCGTCGCTGCGTGGCCAGCCAGAAGGCGAGCTCGCCGAACCCGACCGTGCCCATGACGTCCTCGGCCAGGTCGTGCCCGAGCAGCGTGATCTTGTCCTTCGTGGACGCGCCGAGGGCGGTTTCGTAGACCGGGTCAGCCATCGGCGGCCTCCGTCAGCCACGCCCGCAGTTCGGCACCGTGTTCGTCGAGCTCCGGAGGCGGCAGCCGGTACCCGGCCGGGGTCGCGGAGAACCGGATGGGGTGGCGGGTCGTCGGGACCGCGCGGTCGCCCGCGCCGACCTCGACGATCGGGTCCAGCCCGAAGCGTTCGGCCATCGCGAACCCGCCGTCGATCGTGTTGATCGGTCCACAGGGGACACCGACCTTCGTCAGCGCGTCGAACCAGTCCACCGCACCGCGTTTGGCCAGCCGCTCGACCAGGATCGGCCGGAGCTCCTCGCGGTTCTTCGTCCGGTCGGCGTTGCGGGCGAACCGCGCGTCGTCCGGGACGCCGGGCAGGTCGAGGACCTCGCACAGCCGCCGGAACTGCCCGTCGTTGGCCGCGGCGACGATCAGGTCGGCATCGGCCGTCGGCAGCGGCTCGTAGGGGAAGACGCTGGGGTGGGCGTTGCCCATCCGGTAGGGCACCACGCCGCCGGCGGCGTAGGCCGAGCTGTGGTTGACCAGCCCGGTCAGCGCCGAGGACAGCAGGTTGACCTCGACGTGCTGGCCCGCGCCGGTCGCGTCGCGGTGGCGCAGCGCGGCCAGGATGCCGATCACCGCGTGGTTGCCCGCCATGACGTCGAACACCGAGATCCCGGCCCGGTACGGCGGGCCGTCCGGATCGCCGGTCAGGCTCATCAGGCCCGAGATCGCCTGCACCATCAGGTCGTAGCCGGGCACGTGCGCGCCTTCGCCCGCCCCGAACCCGCTGATCGAGGCGTAGACGCTGCCGGGGTTGGCCCGGCTGACCGCCTCGTAGTCCAGGCCGTACTTGGTCAGCCCCCCGGGCTTGAAGTTCTCGATCAGCACGTCCGCGCGGGCCGCGAGCTCGCGCGCGACGGCGGCGTCGGCCTCGTCGCGCAGGTCCAGCGCGATGGACCGCTTCCCGCGGTTGACGCCGAGGTAGTACGTCGAGACGTCGCCGCGCACCGGCGGCATCCACGTCCGCGTCTCGTCGCCCTGCGGCCCCTCGACCTTGACGACGTCGGCGCCCATGTCCGCGAGCAGCATCGTGGCGTACGGGCCGGCCAGCACCCGGGAGAAGTCCGCGACCAGCAGCCCGGACAGCGGGCCGGAGGGTGAATCCACGCCATGCCTCCACTCGTGTCCGCCTGACGGACCAGTGTCCGCAGTCTGCTCCCGACCGCGGCCGTGGTCAAGGCGCCGTGGGGACGGTGACGTGCGGGACGCTGTCCAGCCGCGCGAAGTCCGCGCTGATCTCCCCGGCGGTCTGCAACAGCAGCGGCAGGTGGTGGTCGAGCAGCTTCTCGACCGGGGTCTCGGCGGCGTGGCAGTTGACGTTGACCCCGGCGATCACCCGGCCCGACCCGTCGCGCAGCGGTGCGGCCACCGAGCGGATGCCCAGCGCGAGCTGCTCGTCGGTGAGCGCCCAGCCGCGGGCGCGGACCTCGCGCAGCTCGGCGTCGCGTTCGGCGCGGTCCGGCTGCCAGCGCGGCACCAGTCCCGACCGGGTCGGTTCCGCCAGCACCGCCTCCAGCTCTTCCGGCGGCAGCGCCGCCAGCTGGACCTTGCCCAGCGATGTCGGCAGGGCCGGGAACCGGGTGCCGATCTGCACGCTGAGGCCCACGATCTTCGGCACCGCTACCCGGGCGACGTAGACGATGTCGGACCCGTCGAGCTGGGCGATCGAGCACGACTCGTTCGTGCGCGCGACCAGCCGTTCCAGGTGCGGGCGGGCGACCTCCCACAGGCCCGTGGAGTGCACGTAGGCGACGCCGAGGTCGAGCACCCGCGGCGTCAGCGAGTAGTCGCGCCCGTCGGTGCGGACGTAGCCGAGCTCCTCGAGGGTCAGCAGGATCCGGCGCGCGGTCGGGCGGGCCAGGCCGGCCGCCGAGGCGACCTCGGCCAGCGTCATCGCCCGCCGGCCGGACCGGAACGCGGTGATCACCTCGAGCCCGCGTGCCAGCGCCTCGATGAAGTCGGGACCGGTTCCCTCGCGTGGCATGCGCGACCTCCCTCTGCTGTGGTCCTCCCCGGCAGCGTAACCGCGGGGATTGACACCGGCGCGGCACTGGACGAAAGTGGCGGCACCCGCCGAGTGTCCGTGCAGCGGACAAGTGTACGCAGTGTCGGTATTGGAGGCAGTCATGTCCGGATCGATCGTCCTGCGGGGTGGCACGGTGCTGACCCTCGACGACGGGCGCCGCGTCCTGCCCGGCGAAGACGTCCTGGTCGACGGCGACCGCATCGCCGCGATCGGCCCGGCACTGGAAGTCCCGGCGGGCACGACCGAGATCGACGCCTCCGGCGGCATCGTCATGCCCGGGATGATCGACACCCACCGCCACCTGTGGCAGACGGCCATGCGCGGCTACGGCGCCGACTGGACGCTGACCCAGTACTTCGTCTGGTACTACCTCGAATGGGGCAAGGTGTTCCGCCCCGAGGACATCCACGCGGGCAACCTGCTCGGCGCGTGGGAAGCCCTGGAGGCCGGTGTCACGACCACCGTCGACTGGTCCCACGGCTTGCAGACCACCGCGCACGCCGACGCGGCGGCCGACGCGCTCGAAGCCGTCCCCGGCCGGTTCGTGCTGGCCTACGGCAACATCCAGGACGCCCCGGCGAACTGGACGGCCACGCCGGAGTTCCGCGACTTCGTCTCCCGGCGCACCGGCGGCGACCTCGGCTTCCAGCTCGCCTTCGACGTCACCGGCGACCCCGCGTTCCCCGAGAAGCCGGCGTTCGAGGTGGCCCGCGAGCTCGGCGCGCCGGTGACCACCCACGCCGGCGTCTGGGGCGCGACCGGCGACGACGGCATCCGCCTGATGTACGACCACGGGTTCATGACCCCGGAGACGATCTACGTCCACGGCGCGTCGCTGTCGGCGGACTCCTACCACCGCATCGCCGCCACCGGCGGGTCCGTGTCGGTCTCCACCGAAAGCGAGCAGAGCGCCGGCCAGGGCTATCCGCCCACCTGGGCGCTGCGCCAGTACGGCATCCCGGTGTCCCTGTCGATGGACACCTCGGTGTGGTGGAGCGGCGACCTGTTCTCGGCCATGCGCGCCACCCTGGGCGCCGACCGGTCCCGGGAGCACCTGGAGGCGCACGCGAAGGGCGAGACGGTGACGCACGCGGCGCTGCGGGCGGAACAGGTCGTGGAGTGGGCCACCCGCGGTGGGGCCGCGGCACTGGGACGCTCGGACCTGGGCAGCCTCGAGGTCGGCAAGAAGGCCGACGTCGTCCTGCTGAAGAACGACGACTCCCCGGTGTCGTTCCCGCTGCTGAACCCCTACGGGCACGTGGCGTTCCAGGCGCAGCGCGCCGACGTCCACACCGTGCTGGTCGGCGGCCGGGTGGTCAAGCGCGACGGCAAGCTGGTCGGCGCCGACCTGCCCGCCCTCCGGCGGCGTGTCGAGGACACGGTCGAGCACCTGCGCGCGCAGCTGGGGGAGGAGGCGTGGCGGCAGGGCATGAACCCCGACGTCCCGGAGACCAAGGTCCTCGACAACCCGTACACCTACACCGACTACCAGAGCGACCGCACTCACGGCGGCTGAGCTACCGTTCCCTCCGTGGTCCAGGTTTTCGTGCAGCCCGCCTACGGCACCGCGGACGCCCGCCGCTACGGCGCGGAATCCCTGGAAAAGACCGTGGCCTTCCGCGAGTTCGCCGACCTGCTCGACCCCGTGGACCTCGCCCGCCTGAACACCCTGCACCCGGGTGGACGCGCCCGGTTCTGGGGCGCCAAGGACAGGTACGACCGCCGGATGGACACCGTGACCACCGGCGACGTCGTGCTGTTCACCGGCCGCAAGCACGTCCAGGCGACGGCCGAGGTCGGACACGGGTTCCGCAACCCCGCCTTCGCGCGCCGGCTCTGGCAGCCCGACCCGGGGAAGTGCCTGTTCAGCAACGTCTACAGCCTGCGCCGCTACCGGCGTGTCGGGCTGCCGTACGAAGCGGTGTGGGCGCTGCCCGGCTTCAACCCCGGCGACAACTTCATGGGCCTGCGGTTCCTCGACGAAGCGAAGTCCGCCGCGGTGCTGGGACTGCTCTCCGCGCACTGAGGCGCGGGGCCGCTCAGCAGTGCGGCATCACGTCGTCGAAGGAAGCGCAGTTGTCCTGGTCCCACGGGGTCGTCTGCCACTGCTCGGCCGTCAGGATCCGGGACGTGTCGCCCGCGACGAACTTCCAGGGCCCGTAGTAGGAGTTGCTGAACCAGTAGTTGCCCTGGTCGCGGGTGATGGCGTCCTGGATGACCTTGCCCTGGTACGGCGACCACGACGGGTACGTCCCCCAGTTGGACAGCAGCGCCATCTTGCCGCAGTTCCCGTTCGTGCAGCCGACGCGGGCCGGGTCGAAGCGGAACGTGTTGTCGTGCACCTCGACCAGCTGGGTCTTCCAGCGGCAGTCGTCGTACAGCGGCGGGGACGCGATGCCCGGCGCCGAGCACTGCGTCCGGTCGGCGACGAGCTTGGTGCAGGTGTTGATCGAGGTGTTGGCGGGGCTGTTGCAGAACCGGTCGGCGTTCTCCCAGGCGGTGATGCCGGACCAGTTGTCCTCGAAGGTGTTGTCGTAGATGTCGACGAGGTGCGTGCGGGCCGGCACCCGGGGCTCGCCGCCCGACTCGGACAGGTAGACGCTCGCCACCGGGAAGTTGTCCCCCTTGTCGGCGCGGCGCTTGCCCGCCACCAGGCTGTTGCGGCGCAGGACGTTGTCGCGGAACACGAGGTTGTAGCTGATCTCGTAGAACAGCGCCTCGGCGTCGTTGTCCTCGATGAGGTTGTTCTCGATCAGGAAGTCGTTGTTGTCGGTGTCGGCCCAGAGCCCGGCGCCGTGGTTGTGGTGGATCCAGTTCCCGCGGACGTCGGCCTTGTCGACCACCCAGAACTTGATTCCGCCGCTGCACCCGCAGCCGGGGCTGCGCGTTTCCCAGTCGTCGGTGTTGTTGCCCGAAATTTCGTTGCCCTCGACGATCAGTGCGGTGATCGTGTTGTCCGACCGGTAGGCGTTCATGCCGTACTGGCCGTTGTTGCGCAGGCAGCTGTGCCGCACCTCCTGGCGTGCGCCGGCCATGATTCCCGCGCCTTTGTTGTTCTGCACGGTGGTGTTTTCGATGATCCAATGCTCGCCGGAATCGTGGTTCACCACGCCCTGGTCCTGCGGGGCGACGAAGTTCTGGATGGTGAGCCCGCGGATGACGACGTTCTTCGCCAGCTGGGTGAAGGCCGCGCGGTTGATGCCCTGCCCGTCGAGCACCGCGCCGGGCGCGCCGAGGTAGACGTTGCCGTCCTTGGGGATGACCTGCCCGAACGGGTCCGCCGCCAGCAGGTGCGTGCCCGGCGGCAGCCAGAACGTCGTGCCGGGCGGCGACTCCTGCGACTTGCGGTAGAGGTCGCCGGGTACCGCGGCGTCGACGGTGACCGCGCCCGCCGGAGCCGTGGTGTTGGCCAATGGCTGGTGATCGCACACCGGCCCGGGCGTCACCACGGCCGCGGCTGCCGGGCCGGGCGGCACGACGAACGCGGCCAGCAGAACGACGGCCAGAATTGATCTCATCGGCGACATGGGTGAAACCTACGCAATTGACCGCGCAACGGCGTGGTCCGATCGAGTCCATTCATGTGGTTTTCGGGTGTACCAGGTAACGAAAAAAACAGTGATTACTCCACGACTCTGAATACCGTGGGAACAATAGGTGGACGGTTCTGTTATCGTGGCGCGGTCCCGGTTCGCGGCCGGAATTCTCCGCCGCGGCGCGCTCGGGCGGCGTGGCGCGGGTGGGCCACCTGCCGCGTTCCGGTCAGCCGGCCGGCCGAGCGCGGGCGCGGGCGAGCGGAGGACGGCGGCCGGGCCGTCCGCGGCGCCGGCTCGGGACCACGGTTTTTTCCGCTAAACGGAGGACTACCTGAGCGAGTGATTTCCGGCCATTCGTTCCGGTCACTCCGGCGGCGGCGAACTAGGCTGGTTCAACCCCATTCCGGATCTGTCCTCCACTCGGCGGTTCCCGCGCACCGATCGGGTATTTGCGCAGGTCAAGGCGCTGTGAAGGCCTCGTGGGGGCGGTAACGTCAGCAATCGGACAGAACTTCTGCCCCGGCGTCCGGGCCCCGAATGAAACCCGGCTGCCGCACTCAGGAAGGAACCCCGAGAAATCATGTCCACATTGCGACGACTGGCTGTCGCCGGCGCTTTCGCGCTGCCGCTTTCCCTCGTCATCGCCGGTCCGGCGACGGCGCACCCGATCGACTGGCCGCACGACTCCTGGAGCGCCGAGAGCTCCAGCAGCTGGGCCGGCATCGGCGGCGCGGGCACCACCGACACCGACGAAGGCGCGACCTGGTGGGGACACCACTGGTCGGAGTCGGACTCCGCGGTGGCCGGCATCGGCGGCGCCTCCGTGACGCACAGCGGCGAGTCCGGCAACGACCACGGCTGGAACCACCCGTGGCACCACACCGTGCACGACGGCTGGTACGGCGGCGGCGACGACGACGGCGACTGCGACGACTACGACGGCGACGACTACGTCACGGGCGACTACGACGATGACGACGAAGACGTCGTCGTGCACCACGTCGTGAGCCACCCCGACCCGGTGTACGACGCCGACGACGACGATGACGCCGACGACGTGGGCTACTACGCCGAGCAGCACTCGGCCGGGGTGGACGGCGCGACCTCGGCGCACGTCGTGAGCCACGCGGGCGAGCACCACGCCACGTACGAGGCGGAGAAGCTGACGGCCGGCCCGTTCGGCGCATCGTCGGAGGGTGCGCACGCCGTGGCCGTGCCGGACTACGCGGGCTACCACGCCTGGTACACCACGGCCGGTGTGGGCGGGGCCGCGGCGCACTCGACCACCGCGGTCGCCGACGCCACCGCGGCGGACGACGACCACTGGGTCGTCGACCACGACGTGGACGACGAATCCGACTACGACGAGGACTGACCTCAGCGTCGAAGCCGAGGCTGAGCGAGCCGGGTCCGCACCGCGCGGACCCGGCTCGCTCAGCAGGGGGCGTCCGGGTCCGCGGCCGGGGTGAACTCCAGCCGCAGGGCGTCGGTCCGCGGCAGCACCAGGGCGGTCCCGTCGGCCTTGTGCCACTGCACGGGCAGGAGGAAGTACTGGCCGCCGGACTGCAGGACCAGCTTCAGCCCGGTGTACCGGTAGTGGTAGGCGGTGTCGGGGTTGCGGCACGGGGTTTCGCGCACCCCCGGCGCGGTGAGGTTCAGGCTCTTGGCGCTGTAGAGGACGGTCTCCGGCGGCGCGGCCAGCCCGGCCTCGATCTGGAGGGCCCGGCCGACGCCGACCGAGGCGGAGTAGTCGGCCACGGCCCAGAAGAGACCCACGCTGACCAGCGCGAACGCCGCCAGCGACTCGGCGGTCGCCACCGCGGCCGGCAGCGGCCGCCCGGCCCGGGCCGCGAGCAGGCGCGAGGCCGAGACGAGGAACAGGACGCCGAGGGAGAGCCCGGCGCCGGGGACCGAGTACGACGAGGCGAACGCCTCGGGACGCACCACGCCGACGGCCGCCACCGCCAGCCCGGCCAGCCCGCCCACGACGGCCGCCGGCGTCGCGAGCCGGAGCA
>NZ_MUMI01000819.1 GCF_002155975.1 Amycolatopsis kentuckyensis | reverse complement strand
GTCAGGCTGCCCTGGGCCGGCTCGGGCGGGTTCTGGGCGGTGCAGCCGTTGTTGCGCACGAACCGGTCCCGCAGCGACCGGCCGCCGGAGATGTTCAGCACGTTGTCCCGCAGGCCGTGCACGCCGAGGTAGGCGATGGGCTGCGTGCCGCCGCTGCACCCGCTGAGCACCCCACCGGACTGCACGGCCACCGCGCGGAACACCGTCGCCCGGGAACAGGCGAGCGAGTAGCTCATGGCGGCGCCGTAGCTGAAGCCGACGGCGAAGAGCTGGGTCGTGTCGACGCAGAGGTCCCCTTCGAGCTGCCGGATCATGTCGTCGACAAAGGTGACGTCCTCGCCGCCGGAGTTCGCCCAGCCGTTGTTGAACCCTTGCGGTGCCACGAAAATCGCGCTGTTGTTCGCGAGCCGCTGCAGGCCGTAGTAGGCCCACGCCCCGGTCTGCACGGTCCGGCCGGTGTCGACGTCGGTGGACGTGCCGCCCAGCCAGTGGAAGCCGAAGATCAGCCGGTAGGGGTGGTTCCGGTCGTAGCCGTCGGGGATCCGCAGGATGTAGTTGCGGTTCTTCCCGCTGGTCTGGATCGTCCGGGTGCCGCTGGTCAGCGTCGGCGCCTTCCCGCAGCCCGCGGTGGCGGCGGCCGGTGCCCCCACGGCCACTCCTCCCGAGCCGAGCAAGAGCACCGCGGCGGCCACGGCCACCAGGGCCTTTTTGATCATCACGCGACTCCTTCCGGCGGTCAGCAGGCCCGATGCTGAAACCGGCGTGACGGAGCTGTCAACCGGCCGGGGAATCGTGCGGGGTAACGGGCTTCGGCCCGGTGAAACTTTCAGGTCGGAGTCCCGCGATGGCAGGAGACACGGTGCCGGCCGCCCAGCCAGGTGGCGTCCCGGACGACGGCCGGCCTGCGCCCGGCGGCGCCCGGCCGAGTCCTCAGTGGACACCACCGGCGGGCGATCCCGGGCTCACAGCTCTCCGACGGCCTCCTCGACCTTGCGCTGCAGCTTGTTCATCCCGCCGAGCCAGCGGTCGGTCTCGGTGGCGCGCGCCGCGTAGTAGCCCGCGACCTCCGGGTGGGGCAGCACCAGGAACCGCTTGTCCGCCATCGCCGCGAACAGCGCGTCCGCCACCTGCTCGGGTTCGATCGCCGACGCGCCCATCAGCAGCTGGCCCGCCGTTCCCGTGCTCTCCAGCATCGCCGTGCGCACGCCCTGCGGGCAGATCGCCTGCACCGTGATGCCACGGTGGCGGTAGGTCGCCGACAGCCATTCCGCGAACGCCAGCGCGCCGTGCTTGGTCACCGAGTACGGCGCCGAACCGAGGCTGGTCAGCAGGCCGGCCGCGGACACCGTCGCGATGAAGTGCCCCTGACCGCGCTCGAGCCACGCCGGCAGCAGCAGGTTCGCCGCGCGGACGTGCGACATGACGTTGACGTCCCAGGTGCGCGCCCACACGTCCTCGCCGCTTTCCGCGCCACCGAAGGGCGCGATGCCCGCGTTCGCGCAGAAGACGTCGATCTCGCCGAGCGCCGAGCGGGCGCTGTCGATCAGCATCGCCACGCCGTCCAGGCTCGCGACGTCGCCGGCGAACGCCGTCCCGCCGACTTCGGCGGCCACCTCCGCGGCCTTGTCCCCGTCGAGGTCGGCCACCACGACCCGGGCACCGTCGGCGGCGAAGCGGCGGGCCAGCGCGGCACCGATGCCACCGCCGCCCCCGGTGACGACGACGCCGGTCACAGGCCACCGCCGAGGGTCACGCCGCCGTCGAGGACCACCGTCTGGCCGGTGATCCAGGCCGCGTCGTCGGACAGCAGGAACGCCACCGCGCCCGCGATGTCCGACGGCACGCCGAGCCGCTTCATCGGGTACGCCGCGGCGACCTCCTCTTCGCGGCCCTCGTACAGAGCGGTCGCGAACTGCGTCTTGACCACGGCCGGCGCGACGGCGTTGACGCGGATCTTCGGCCCCAGCTCGGCGCCGAGCTCGACGGTCAGCCGGATCAGCGCGGCCTTGCTGACGCCGTAGAGGCCGATGCCCGGCGAAGCACGGATCCCGGCGACGGAGGAGACGTTGACGACGGCGCCGCCGTGCTCGCCCATCCACGCGTCGCGGGCGCGCTTGGTCCAGCCCAGCGGCGCGAGCACGTTGACCCCGAGGATCTTCGCCGCGGCGGCCGGGTCGATGTCCAGGGTGGGACCGTAGGCGGGGTTGATGCCGGTGTTGTTGACCAGGTAGTCGAGCCGGCCGAACGTCTCGATGGTCTTGGCGACCGTCTCGTCCTGGTGGTCGGTGTCGTCGGACTTGCCGGCCACGAACATGGCGACGTCCGGGCCACCGAGGGAGCTGACGGCCTCTTCCAGTGCCTCCGGCTTGCGCGCGGTGAGGCAGACCTTGGCGCCGCGCTCGACGAGCGTCTTCGCGATCCCGAGGCCGATGCCCCGGCTGGCCCCGGTGACGATCGCGACGCGATCCTTGAACGAGTTCACGGCAGGCGGTCTCCTTCGGCTGTGGTGCCCGGCACATACCAAGCAGTCGGTCAGTGGCCATTATGCGCGATGCGGCCGAGGTCTCAAGACGGACACACGTCACACCGACCTTCCCCGGCAGCTCCGCGGATCGTGCCCGGCGCGGTTCACCGCACCCGGAGCACGAGCTTGCCCGTCGTCGTCCCGGATTCGATGCGGCGGTGCGCGGTCACCGCGTCCGCCAGCGGCAGGGATTCGACGTCGACACGCAGGGTGCCGTCCGCGACGGCCGCCACCGCACGGCGCAGCGCGTGGCCCGCGGTTTCCGGTGCCACGGCGGAATACGCGGCGAGGTTGAAGCCCGACACGGTCTTGCCGGTGAACCACAGTTCGTTGGCCGACACCCCGACGTCCTCGGCGCCCGAGGCGTTGCCCATGACCACCAGCCGGCCCATCGGGGCCAGCCGGTCCAGACTTGCGCGGCGCGCCGGGCCGCCGACCATGTCCACCACGACGTCGAACTCGCCGGTGCCGGCGACCTCGTCGCGCAGGACGACCTCGTCGTAGCCGAACGCCTTCGCGGCGGCGATCTTCCCCGCGCTCCCGACCGTGCCGACCACCCGGCCCGCCCCGAGCAGGCGGGCCACCTGGCCCAGCTGGCTGCCGACCCCGCCGGCGGCGGCGTGCACCAGGACGCGCTCGCCGGGCGCGAGCCGGGCCACCCGCTCCAGCACGAGGAACGCGGTGGTGCTGTTGGACGGCACCGCGGCCGCCATCGCCAAGTCGGTCCCGGGCCGCGGGGCCACCAGGTCGGCCGAGGTGGTGACGACCTCCGCGTAGCCCCCGCTCGCCACGATCGTCAGGGCGGCGACCGGCTCCCCCACCGACAGGCCCGTGACGCCGTCGCCCAGCGCGCGGATCCGGCCGGAGACCTCGATGCCCGGAACGAAGGGCAGCGGGACGTCCACGACGCCCTGCCGGTAGAGGACCTCGGCGAAGTTGGCGCCGGCGTAGGCGACGTCGATCGAGACCTCGCCCGGGCCGGGCTCCGGGACCGCGACGGCGTCGAGCCGCAGGACCTCGGCCGGGCCGAACCGGGGGATGGTGACCGCCTTCATGCTGTTCGTCATGCGGCCATCCTGCGGCGGCCGGCCACGCCCGGGCAGGCCCGGTCCAGCCTGGGTCCGCCAGGACCAGGTTCAGCGCGGGACCAGCGACCGCACCGCCTCGACCAGCTCGGGGCCGTCGAGCAGCACCGGGTCGTTGTGGTCGGCACCGGGGATCTCCACCAGCCGGGCCGCCGCCGCGGCCGCCACCTCGCGGCTCTGGGCCGGCGGGACGATCGAGTCGCGGCCGCCGGCGACCACCACCGCCGGGACCCGCAGCCGCGCGGCCTGCTCCTTGACCGGGAACCGGTCGCGCAGCAGCAGCCGCACCGGCAGGTACGGGTAGATCTCCGCGCCGACGGCCGCGAGATCGGTGAACGGCGACCGCAGCAGCAGCCCCGCCGGCGGGTGTTCGAGGGCCAGCTCCGTCACGACGGCGGAGCCGAGGCTTTCGCCGAAGTAGAGCAGGCGGCCGGGCGGCACGTGCCGGTCCTCGGTCAGGAACCGGTGGGCGGCGCGGACGTCGAGGGCCAAGCCCTCCTCGCTGGGGTCACCGGGATTGCCGCCGTACCCGCGGTAGTCGAGCAGCAGCACGGCCAACCCGGCCTGGACGAGCTTCGCGGCCAGCGGCGCCCGCCCCGCCCGGTTGCCGCCGTTGCCGCCCGCGACCAGCACCGTCGCCGCCGGGTCCCGGCCGGCCGGGCGCAGGTACCAGGCGCCGAGGTCCAGGCCGTCGGCCGTGCGGAGGCGGACGTCCTCGGCGATCAGGCCGGGGGTGGCGCCGGCGGCGGGCACCGGCGTGGGGTCCGGCAGGTAGATCAGCCGCCGCTGGAACGCCCAGAGGGCGGCCGCCAGCACCACGAGGACCACGGTCGTCCCGGCCACGAGGAAACAACCGCGGCGCGCCCACGTTGTACCCCTTGATGCCATCACCTCTCCGATTCTGCGTCCTCGGCGACTCGCTGGCGGCCGGTGTCGGCAGCAGCCGCGAGGACGACACCCTCGGCCGGCGGCTCACCCGCCGGCTGCGCGACGCGGGCCACAGCGTGCGCCTGCGGAACTTCGGCGTGCCCGGAGCCCGCTCGGCCGACCTCGCCCGCCAGGTCGGCGTGGCCCTCGGCGAGGGCGTGGACCTGGCCCTGATCGTGATCGGCGCGAACGACCTCGCCGGGTTCGTCTCCCCCGCGGTCGGCGCCCGGCAGCTGCACGACGCCGTGGCACGCCTGGTCCGCGCCGGCGCCCGCGTCATCGTGGTCCCGGCGCCCGACCTGGGGATCGTGGCGCGCGTACCCGGCCCCTACCGGCAGCTGGTCTCGGCGGCCAGCGGCCACTACGCGCAGGCCCAGGCGGAAGCCGCCATCCGGGCCGGGGGCGCGGTGGCCACGGCCGGTCCCGAACTCGCCGCCCGCTTCGCCGCCGAGCCCGCGCTGTTCTCCGCCGACCGCTTCCACCCATCCTCGGCCGGGTACGCGGTGATCGCCGACGGCCTGGCCCCGCACGTGCTGGCGGCCGCCCGGGACTTGGCCGCCTGAGCCGGGTTCGCCTCGTGGCAGAGGCCGCCGCCGCGCGCCCCACCGCGTGAG
>NZ_MUMI01000818.1:266-1403 GCF_002155975.1 Amycolatopsis kentuckyensis | reverse complement strand
CGTCCGCCCGGGCCGCGGCCGACGAGCCGGTGGCCGTCGTCGGCATGGCGGTGCGGCTGCCGGGCGCCCGGGACCTGGCGGCGTTCTGGGACCTGGTCGTCTCGGGCCGCCGGGGAATCGAGGAGTTCCCGGCGGCGGACGGCCTGGTCGGCGCGCGCAGCCTCCTCGCCGATCCCCTGGCGTTCGACCCGGCGTACTTCGGCGTCAGCCACCGCGACGCGGCGCTGATGGACCCGCAGCAGCGGCAGTTGCTGATGGCGTGCGTGGAGGCCCTCTCCCACGCCGGGATCCCTTCAGGGGCCGGCGTCGGGCTGATCGCGGGCTGCGGCGAGAACACGTACTTCCAGCAGCTGCTGCGCGAAGCCGACCCGGCCGCGCTCCCGGACGGCTTCCAGCTGGCCCTGCACCACGAGAAGGACTTCCTGGCGACGAAGGTGGCGTACCACCTCGACCTCACGGGTCCCGCGCTGACGACCCAGACGGCGTGCTCGAGTTCGCTGGTCGCGGTCCACCAGGCGGCGGCGATGCTGCGCGGCGGCGAGGCGGAGGTGATGCTGGCGGGCGGCGTGCTCGTCGACGTCACCCTGGCCGAGGGGTACCGGTACCGGCCGCAGCACATCTTTTCGCCGGACGGGCACTGCCGCCCGTTCAGCGACGACGCGGACGGCACGGTGGGCGGCAGCGGCGTCGGGGTCGTGGTCCTGAAGCCGCTCTCGGCGGCTCGACGTGACGGCGACACGGTGTACGCGGTGATCACGGGCTCGGCGCTGACCAACGACGGCGCGGTCAAGCAGGGGTACAGCGCACCGTCCCCGGCCGGGCAGCGCGCGGCGATCCGGGCCGCGCTCCGGCGGGCCGGGCGCACCGGGGCGGACGTCGGGTACGTGGAGACGCACGGAACCGGCACCCGCCTGGGCGACCCGATCGAGGTGGCGGCGTTGCGCGAGGCGATGCCCGACGCCTCGGCGTGCGCGATTTCGTCGGTGAAGAGCCAGATCGGCCACCTGGGCGCGGCGGCCGGGGTGGTGGGGCTGATCCGCGCGACCCTGTCCCTGTACCACGGGGTGGTGCCGCCGACGGTGGATTTCCGGGCGCCCAACCCGGCGCTGGACCTGGGGCCGTTCCGGGTGCCGGTTC
>NZ_MUMI01000818.1:0-165 GCF_002155975.1 Amycolatopsis kentuckyensis | reverse complement strand
CCGGATCCGGTGCGGTGCCTGGTGTTGTCGGCCCGCAGCGCTCCGGCATTGCGGCTCGAGGCCGCCCGGGTGGCGGAGTACCTGGCGGCCCACCCGTCGTCCTATGTGGACGTTCTCCGGCACCTGCAGTCGGGCCGTCCGGAGGACGGGTGGCGCATGGCCGCG
>NZ_MUMI01000817.1 GCF_002155975.1 Amycolatopsis kentuckyensis | reverse complement strand
GACGCCGAGGATGAGCGCGACCGTGCCGACCTTCACCGACAGCAGCTCGAACACCTCCCGCGCGGTGGGCACCTGGGCGTGGCTGGTCAGGAACAGCGTCACGAAGCCCAGGCTGATCAGGTAGAAGCCGACGACGAGGAGCTGGTTGACGGCGGTGGCCAGGCCGGGGCTGTCGCTGAAGACCTCGGTGAGGAAGGTGCGGCCGTGCCGGCTCAGCGTCCGGGCCACGAGGACGGTCAGCGGGATGGTGATCAGCAGGTAGAGGGCATACGCGAGGACTATCGGGTCCATGGTTCCTCCTTGTTTTGAACGTGTTCAGAAGTGACCGTAGCGCTGTTTTTGAACGTGTTCAAGAGGGCTGTGTCACGTCCGCCGTTCACCTGGTGCTCACCCGGACGGGCGAAATCCGGCATAGGGTGACCGCCGTGAAACGCATCGCCGCCGGGCTGACGGCCGCCGCGCTCGTAGCGCTTTTCGTCCCCGCCACCGCTTCCGCGAGCTTCGGGACCGACGTCCGCTTCGCCACCTTCAACGCGTCGCTGAACCGCGCCGCCGCCGGGCAGCTGGTCGCCGACCTCTCGACGCCGGGCAACGCCCAGGCGCAGGAGGTCGCCGAGGTGATCCAGCGCAACCGCGCGGACGTCCAGCTGATCAACGAGTTCGACTACGTGCCCGGCAACGCGGCCGCCGACCTGTTCCGGAAGAACTACCTGGCGGTCGGCCAGCACGGCGCGCGGCCCATCGACT
>NZ_MUMI01000816.1 GCF_002155975.1 Amycolatopsis kentuckyensis | reverse complement strand
CGATCGACCCCGACTCGGTGCCCGCCGAACAGCCCGCGCCGGGGCGTGCGGCAGCCGCGCAACTCCGTGGCTGAAGGAAAGCCCCTGACAGCGAGATCACGCTCAACCGGGATAAACTGCGCTGTGATCGAAGTGCGGCCCGGCGGCAGGCGGCGGATCGACCGCGTGCTCGGCCCGGGGTACCTCAGCGGCCTGGGTGAACTGCCGCTGAAGGTGCTGCGCGAGCGGCGCGACGAAGCCGCGCAGGAAGAGACCGACCTGTCCTACCTGCGCCGTCTCCTGCACGCCCGGATCGACATCGTGCGCGCGGAGCAGGCCCGGCGCAGCTCCGGCGGCGAAGCGAGCATCGTCGACCAGCTGGCGACACGGACCTGACCGACGTCGAGTCCCTCTCGGACGAAAAGCTCGCTTCCGCTTTGGACACGTACGCGCGCGAAGAGCTGTCGGTGTCGTCGTTCCGCCGTGAGGTCCAAGGCGTGATGGACACGCTGAACGCGGAGATCGCGAAGCGCTACCAGCAGGGATCGGCCACTGTGGACGAGCTGCTGGAGAACGAAGGCGGCCGCGCCGAGTGAGCAACCCCGTGCTCGCCGAAGTCGTGCGGTCGGGTTTCGTCGAAAGCGTCCACCGGGGCGCGCTCGTGATCACCGGCCCGGAAGGTGCTGTACGGCTGGCACTGGGAGACGTGGTCTCGCCGGTGTACCCGCGGTCGTCGAACAAGCCGCTGCAGGCGGTCGGGATGCTGCGGGCGGGCC
>NZ_MUMI01000815.1 GCF_002155975.1 Amycolatopsis kentuckyensis | reverse complement strand
CGGCCGACCTGTCGGCCGCCGAGCTGCGCATCATCGACCTGATCCGCCAGGGCCTGACCAACCGGCAGATCGCCGGGGCGATGCGGATCAGCGAGAAGACGGTGGAGAGCCACCTGACGCGGCTGTTCGCGAAGACCGGCTGCCGCTCCCGGCTCGACCTGGCCGCCGCCAGCATCGAGGGCAGGCTCACGGTGTCCGGCCTCGACCGCAGCGGCACGGCCTGACGGCTACGCCAACCCGAGCAGCTCGCCGACCGAAAGCGGCGCCCGGCCGCCGAGGACAGCCGGGACCGCCCGGCTCGTGGCGGCCCCGCCGTGGGCGAAGAACCGGTCGCAGATCGCCGCGACCGGCTGCTCCGGGCGGCCCAGCGCCAGCGGCTCGGGGACGGCCGAAGTGTTCACAGTGGACTCGATGCCGTTCATGCTTCTCCTCAGTGCGTTTTCTCCGAAACCGAACGGAACAGCCGCGCCGACACCGTCATGACGACGGCAAGCAGGACCGCGATCGTCACCAGCGCCACCGGGACCGCGTGGACGACGGCGACGCTGTTCCCCTTGTCCGCCACCGGGTTGCCCCACAGCCGGCGGCACGCCGTCGACACCGTGCTCACCGGGCTCCAGGACGCGATCGCGTGCAGCCAGCCCGGCAGGCCGTCCGGGGGGACGAAGGCCGTGGACAGGAACGAACCCACCACCAGGACCAGCCCCGAAAGCGAGTTCACCGCCGGTGTGCTGCGGATCCACAGCGCGGCCAGGATGCCCGTCCACGACAGCAGGAACGCCAGCGCCAGCAGCAGCGCGAACCCCGCCAGGCCGGGCAGGAGTCCCGTGTGGATCCGCCAGCCCAGCAGCCCGCCGACCGCCGAGGCGATGGCCGTCCCGGTCGCGGTCAGCAGCAGGTCGCACAGCGACTGCGCGAGCAGCACCGGGACCCGGCCGATCGGCAGGGAGCGGAACCGGTCGACGAGCCCGCCGCGCAGGTCGTCCGCCACCGCGATCGCGCTCGTGCCGAAGGCGCCCAGCGCCACCTGGGCGCCGATGCCGGCCATCATGAAGTCGAGGTAGCCCGCGCCGTCCGGCATCACGATGGACTTGTCGAGCAGGTAGCCCATCACGACCACCATCGTCACCGGGACGATCGTGACGGCCAGCAGCTCGCCCGGCGACCGGCGCAAGCGCCGCAGCCGCCGTCCGGTGAGGGCGGCGGTTTCGGTGAGGATCATGCGGCCTGCTCCGTTCCGGTGAGCGCGAGGAAGACGTCGTCGAGGGACGGGCGGCGGACGGCGAAGTCGGCCACCGCCAGGCCGGCCCGGTCCAGGGCGGCCGCCGCGGCGGC
>NZ_MUMI01000814.1 GCF_002155975.1 Amycolatopsis kentuckyensis | reverse complement strand
CGGCCGCGGCCAGGACGTCCTGCTTGCGGATCCGGCCGCCGACGCCGCTGCCGGTCAGCGACGCGAGGTCGATGCCGTGCTCCGACGCGAGCTTGCGGACCAGCGGCGTGACGTACGGGCCGTCCGCCGAGCCGTCCTTCGCCGCGGCGGCCGGGGCCGACTGCGTGGCGGCCGAGGCCGGGGCGGCCTGCGGCTTCGGTTCCGGCTTGGGCTCGGGCTTGGCCTCCTGGACCGGCTCCGGCTTGGGCTCGGGCTTCGGCTCCGGCTTGGGTTCCGGCTTCGGCTCGGGCTTGGGCTCCGGCTTCGCCTCGGCCTTCGGCGCCGCGTTCGCGTCACCGATCACCGCCAGGACGCCGCCGACCTCGACGGTCTCGTCCTCGCCCGCGCGGATCTCCAGCACCGTGCCGGCCACCGGCGACGGCACCTCGGTGTCGACCTTGTCGGTGGAGATCTCGAGCAGCGGCTCGTCGACCTCGACCGAGTCGCCGACCGCCTTCAGCCAGCGCGTGACGGTGCCCTCGGTGACGCTTTCGCCCAGCTCGGGCAGCTTCACCTCGGTGCCTTCACCACCGGCGGCCGGCGCGGTGTCCGGCTTGCTCGGCGCGCTGTCTTCGGCCTGCGGCTCCGGCTGCGAAGGCTCCGGCGCGGACTCCTGCTGCTCCTCCTCCGCGGGGGCGGAGGAAGAAGAGGACTCCGGTACGCCGCCGGTGCCGTCGTCGATGACGGCGAGCTCGCCGCCGACCTCGACGGTCTCGTCCTCCTGGGCGCTGATCTTCACGACCGTGCCCGCCACCGGGGACGGAACCTCGGTGTCGACCTTGTCGGTCGAGATCTCGAGCAACGGCTCGTCGACCTCGACGGTGTCGCCCTCCTGCTTAAGCCACCGGGTGACGGTGCCTTCGGTGACGCTCTCCCCGAGCTCCGGCAATGTGACGGAGTAGGCCATCGTTCGCTGACTCCTCTTCCAAGTTCTGCGTGGTCTGGATTCTGCTGGTGGGACGTCAGCTGTGCACGTGCAGCGGCTTCCCCGCGAGGGCGAGGAACGCTTCACCGAGGGCCTCGGTCTGGGTGGGGTGCGCGTGGATCAGCGGGGCGACGTCCTCGGGGAACGCCTCCCAGCTGTAGATCAGCTGCGCTTCGCCGATCAGCTCGCCGACGCGGTCGCCGACCATGTGCACCCCGACGACCGGGCCGTCCGGGGCCTTGACCAGCTTGACCCCGCCGGAGGTCTTGAGGATCTGGCTCTTGCCGTTGCCGCCGAGGTCGTAGGTGAACGTCGTGACGTCCGAGCCGTACTTGTCCTTGGCCTGCGACTCGGTCAGCCCGACCGACGCGACCTCCGGGTGCGAGTAGGTGACCCGCGGGATGCCGCTCTCGTCGATCACGCGCGGGTTCTGCCCGGCGATCTCCTCGGCGACGAAGATGCCCTGCTGGAAGCCGCGGTGGGCGAGCTGCAGGCCGGGGACGATGTCGCCGACGGCGTACACGTTCGGCAGGTTGGTGCGCAGCCGCTCGTCGGTGAGGACGAAGCCGCGCTCGATCTTGACGCCGGCCTCCTCGTAGCCGTGGCCCGCCGAGTTCGGCCCGCGGCCGACGGCGACCAGCAGCAGGTCGGCCTCGATGGTCTCGCCGGACTCCAGCGAAACGCTCACGCCGTTGTCGTCCTGCTTCGCGCCGGTGAACTTCACGCCGGTCTTGAAGGCGATCTTGCGACGGCGGAAAGCGCGCTCGAGCTGCTTGGACGCGAACTCGTCCTCGTTCGGGACCAGCCGCGGCAGGGCCTCGACGATGGTGACGTCGACGCCGAAGGAGGCCCAGACGCTGGCGAACTCGACGCCGATGACGCCGCCGCCGAGCACCACGACCTTCTTGGGGACGTAGTCGAGGGCCAGAGCCTGCTCGCTGGCGATGATGCGGCCGCCGAGCTCCAGGCCGGGCAGCGTGCGCGAGTACGAGCCGGTGGCGAGGATGACGTTCTTGCCGGTGTGGCGGGTGCCGTCCACCTCGACGGTCGTGCCGCCGACGAACGTCCCGCTGCCCTCGACGAGGTTCACCTTGTGCGCCTTGGCCAGGCCCTGCAGGCCCTTGTACAGGCGGGCGACGATCCCGTCCTTGTACTTGTTGACCCCGGCGATGTCGATGCCCTCGAAGGCGGCCTTGACGCCGACCGCTTCGGCTTCCCGGGTCTCGTCGGCGACCTCGGCGGCGTGGAGCAGGGCCTTGGTCGGGATGCAGCCCCGGTGGAGGCACGTCCCGCCCAGCTTGTCCTTCTCGATCAGCGTGACGGAAAGGCCCAGCTCGGCCGCGCGGAACGCCGCGGCGTAGCCGCCCGATCCGCCTCCCAGGATCACGAGGTCGGCGGAGGTGTCGGTCACTTCATTAACTCCTCGGCAAGCAGTGGGGTGATGCTCTGTCGTCGCGCCCGCGCCCGGTATAACCGCGCGCGCGACACCGCCATCTTGTCACTACGCCGGACGGGGCTGCGAGCTAGCCGGGTGTGCGACGCCGACCACACGCGGAGTCCGGGATAATGAGTGGGGGAAGTCTCGTGAGGGAGGGTGGTCGAGGTGGGTCTCTTCGACTCGCTGCGCAGGCGGGCCAAGGGTGGACAGCGGGCCGGTACGCTGCGGAAAGCCAGCTCCGAGGATACCCGTCACCTCGACGAGTGGGCGGCCACGCGGCGGGGTGTCGAGGCGTTCGTGGAGCCGAAGACCAACGTCACGGAGACCACTGTGGTGTTGATCGCCCACGACGGGGAGTGGACGCGGCGGCGCATCGGCAGCCTGGAGGCGGCGCAGCAGTTCGGCCACCGCCGGTCGATCCCGGTGTACGAGGTCGCCCGGGTCGGCTACCCGAAGCGGATGCGCGAGTACACCGAGCGGAAGAAGCGCGGCCAGGTCTAAAGCCCGATCCGGCCGACGACCTCGCCGTTGAAGGTCTGGCCGGTCGGGCGGAAGCCCAGCTTGAGGTAGAACTCCTCGGGGCCGCCCTCGGCCGGGATCCACAGCACGGTCGCGGCCTGGTGCCCGCGTCTTCGCGCTTCTTCGAGGACGGTTTCGACGGCGAACCGGCCGTAGCCGCGACCCTGGACGCCCGCGCCGACGTTGAGCCGCCAGATCCCGCAGCGGAAGAAGTCGAACTCGGCGTCCGGGTTGAAGCCGCCCATCACGAAGGCGACGGGTTCGCCGTCGTCGAGGATCAGCCGAGGCCAGGCGATCTCCGGCTGCGTGTACGCCTCGGCGAGCGAGACGGCGACCGGGGCGACGAAGTCCTTCTGGTGGGGTTCGACGGCCAGCTGGCACGCGGCGGCGACGTTCTCGGGGGTGATCTTCTCCACGGTGAGGGTGGTCACCGGGTCCAACCTAGCCTGCCTGGGCGAGCAGGGTGGCGTGCTTGACCAGCGCCGCCCGGAAGGACGCGTGGACGGTGGTGCCCAGGACCGGGTCGACCTCGACGACGTGCCCGGCCGAGAGCAGCAGCACCGCGGGTTCCGACAGGACCACGACGCCGTTGTCCGCGTGCAGGTCCGCCGTGCCGACGTGGTCTTCCCCCGCCTCCTCGGCACGGC
>NZ_MUMI01000813.1 GCF_002155975.1 Amycolatopsis kentuckyensis | reverse complement strand
GACGAGCACGCTCATCGCGGCGCCGAGACCGTAGTTCTGGGCGGAAATCTGGGCGTAGGCGGCCATCGACGGCGTGTAGGACGACGAGACCGCGCTCGACACGCCCGCCATGACCTGCGGTTCGGTGAACAGCTGGAACGTGCCGATGATGGAGAACACCCCGGTCAGCACCAGCGACGGCGCGATGATCGGCACCTTGATCCGCCAGGCGATCGTCCAGCCGGACGCGCCGTCCAGCCGGGCCGCTTCGTAGAGCTGGGGCGGGATCGCCTGCAGCGACGAATAGAGGATCAGCATGTTGTACCCGGTGAACGTCCAGGTGACGATGTTCGCGATCGAGTACAGGATCACGTTGCCGGACAACAGGTCGGGGTGGATCCCGAGCGGGTCGAGCAGCTGGTTGACCGGCGAGAGGTTGGGGGCGTAGAAGAAGCCCCACATCACCGCCGCGATCACCCCGGGCACCGCGTACGGCAGGAAGAACGCGAGCCGGAAGAACCGCCGCAGCCGCACGACCGCCGAGTCCAGGGCCAGCGCCAGGACCAGCGCGAGGCCGAGCATGACCGGGATCTGGCCCACCCCGAACAGCAGGACCCGCCCGACCGAGCCGGTGAACCCGGCGTCGCCGAGGGCCGCGGTGTAGTTGCCCAGGCCGGCGAACACCTCGACCGGACGGCCGTAGGTGGACGTCCGGGTGACGGCGGTGAAGCTCTTCACCACGGCCACCACGATCGGGGCCACGTAGAACACCGCGAACCCGAGCAGGAACGGCGAGAGCAGCAGCCACGCGGCGCGGGCGCTGCCGTTGGCCCGCTGCCGGCGCGCCACCCGGGGGCGGGTGGGCGCGCCGGCGACGGTCTGGGACGCTGCGGCAACCATCGTCGTCCCTACTTCGCCACGGGGATGGACTGGCGTTGCAGGTCGGTGATCGTCGCGGCGCCGGC
>NZ_MUMI01000812.1 GCF_002155975.1 Amycolatopsis kentuckyensis | reverse complement strand
GTGCCCGGTGACGGCGCCGAGCGGATCGGTGTAGTCGGCGCCGTCGGTGAAGACGTCGGCGATGAGCGCCCGGCGCTTGTCGCCATCGGTCTCGTTCCAGACGGCGATGTACCGCTCGACGATGGTGCGGACGTCGGTCATGGCTGGTTCCTTTCGTTGGGGGACAACGCTTTGCCGTCGTCCCTGCGCTGGAACCCACTCTGGCGGCCCGGTGGCGGCCCGTCGATTACGCGAGAGGTAATGCCGAGGCATTACCCCCGAAGTAATGGCAGCGGCGCCGCGCTCCCCGTAGCGTCGTTCGCGTGACGACCATGGTGCAGGCGCGGCAGCGGCCCGTCGGCGAGCTGCTGCGCGAATGGCGCGACCGGCGCCGGATCAGCCAGCTCGATCTGGCGATCTCGGCGGACATCTCCACCCGCCACCTCAGCTTCGTGGAAACCGGCCGGGCCAAGCCGAGCCGGGACATGGTGCTGCGGCTCGGCGAGCACCTCGACGTCCCGCTGCGGGAACGCAACCGGCTGCTGCTCGCCGCCGGGTTCGCGCCCGCCTACACCGAGACCGCGCTGGGGGATCCCGAGATGGACGCCGTCCGGACGGCCGTGCGGCAGCTGCTCGCCGGGCACGACCCCTACCCGGCCGCCGTCGTCGACCGGAACTGGGACCTCGTCGACGCCAACGCCAGCGTCGGGCTGTTCGTCGCCGGGATCCCGCCCGAGCTGACCACCAACGTCCTGCGCGCCACCCTGCACCCCGACGGCATGGCCCCGCACATCGTCAACCTGGGGGAGTGGCGCGCCCACCTGCTCGGCCGGCTGCGGCGCCAGGTGACCCAGACCGCCGACACGGGCCTCGCCGAGCTCCTGGACGAACTGCGCGGGTACCCGTGCGAGCAGCCCGTGCCCGAGGTGGAGGTCCCCGGACCGGGTGACATCTTCGTGCCGCTGAGGTTCCGCCACGACGGCGCCGAGCTCACGTTCTTCAGCACGGTGGCCACGTTCGGCACCCCGCTGGACGTCACGGTGGCGGAACTGGTGATCGAGTCGTTCTTCCCGGCCGACCCGGCGACGGCGGCGTATCTGCGCGAGCGGGCCGCCCGGGTGGGATGATGGGGGTCCGCGCAGCATCCGAAGTGAGGATCACCGGTTGATGGCCGTCCCGCCTTCGCTCGCCCTGTCCGTCGGAGTCCGCATCCCCCAGCTGCTGTTCGGTGTCGCCGGGCTGTCCCCGGCCGAAACCGGCCGGGCCGTCCGCATCGCCCTCGACACCGGTTACCGCGGCATCGACGCCACGCCGGGCAGCGAGGCGGCGGTGGGCGCGGTGCTCGCCGTGGCCGAGGTGCCGCGCGAGGAGCTCTTCGTCAGCGTGCACGTGCCCGCCCAGGGCTACGACACCGCCCGCCGGGCGGCCGACCAGGCGCTGGAGGCACTCCAGCTCGAGCGGGTCGACCTGTGCCTGCTGGACGGCACGAAGGGCGCGTTCACCGACACCTGGCGCGCGCTGAGCCGGCTGCGCGCCGAGGGCCGGGCCCGCGCGATCGGCGTCTCCGCGTTCGGTGTCTCGGAGCTGCGCCGGCTGATCGACGGGACCGGCTCGGTGCCGGCGGTGAACCAGGTCGAGCTGCACCCGTGGCTGCAGCAGGCGCCGCTGCGCGAGTTCCACGGCGAGCGCGGCATCGTGACGGCCGCCGCCAGCCCGGCCGCGAACGCGGCGCTGCTGTCCGACGAGACGATCACCGCGCTCGCCGCCAAGTACGGCAAGACGCCGGCCCAGATCGTGCTCCGGTGGCACCTGCAGACCGGCACGGTCGCGGTGGCGGCGTCGGCCACCACGACCCGGATCCGGGAGAACTTCGGGATCTTCGACTTCGAGCTGGCCGACGACGACCTCGCCGTGGTGGCCGAGCTCGACAACGGCACGCGGGTCTAGCGCCTAGGTGGACTTGATGCCCGCCGCGGCGAAGTCGGCCTGCTGCGCGGGCTGCTCCAGGTACTCGCGGAACGTCTGGGCGGCGCGCAGCGCGATGTCGTCGATGCCCGGGCCGGCGAGCCCGATGAACGGGTAGTCCGCCGAGCGCGCGTTCGCCACCGACTGGGCGGGCGAGCCGATCATCTCGGGCTTCTTGGTGGTGAGCTCGCTGACCCAGTACGACGACTCGGGCAGCCAGGCGGCGGGCAGCCCGCCGATGGAGTCCATCTTCGCCCGCCCGACCAGCGCGTCGAGCACC
>NZ_MUMI01000811.1 GCF_002155975.1 Amycolatopsis kentuckyensis | reverse complement strand
GGGCTCGCCGCCCAGCAGTTCGCTCTCCAGAGCGGGGTGGCGCTGCACGGTCAGCCCGCGCACGAGCTGCGTCACGGCCCGGTTGCCGGCCAGGCGCTGCAATGCCAAAGCATCCGGCGCAGGCGATCCGGAGCGTCGAGCGGTCGGGCGCTCAGCCGACGAATCCTGCCCCTCAACGGGAACTTCCCGGCGCATGGCGTCACACTCCCCGTCCGGAAATCGTACAGTCGGACGATCCGAACGTCCACACATCCCGGGCCGTTCGCGGACTTCGACCGGTTGGATACCTCCTCACCAGTCTTGTCGGCGGCAAACGGTTTGCGCTACGGTACCTGGGAGCGCTCCCAGTCTGCGGGCCCGTGCCCGCGAGCTCAGTACGCACCCTGCTCGCAAGGAGGCGACGCATGGCTCTCTGCGCACAAAAGCCTGGTGAGCCGGCTCGGCTTCCGCGGTGAGCGCCGACCGGCAGGTCCGCTCGGGACGTGGGCACGGTGCCCCTCATTTTCCATCGGCGATGACAAAGCGAGCCGCCTCGCATTTCGTGAGAGAGGAACGCCATGCGAGCCACCCCGGGAAGGAGCCGCTCGGGTCTCCGAGTGGTGTGCGCAGCGGTGCTGGCAGGTCTCGGTGTCGTGCTTCCGGCACCGGCCGCGTCGGCCGCCGGCGTCGACACCGACGCCTCGTACGTGCTGGTCAACCGCAACAGCGGCAAGGCACTGGAAGTAGCCGGAAGCGCCACCTACGACGGCGCCCGGATCACCCAGCGCACCCGTGACGACCGCGCCTCCCAGCAGTGGCAGTTCGTCGACTCGGGCGGCGGCAACTACCGCATCAGGTCCAAGCACAGCGGCAAGATCCTGAGCTTCCCCGCCACCGCCGACCGGACCGGCCTGGTGCAGAACACCGACGCCGGCCGCGCCGGCCAGCAGTTCCGGCTGGCCGACTCCGCCGGCGGCGACGTCCGGCTGCTCAACCGGGCCAGCGGCAAGGCCGTGGACGTGCTCGGCTCCTCCACCGCCGACGGCGCGCGGATCGTCCAGCTGCCCGACACCGACGGCGCCAACCAGCGGTGGCAGCTGGTCAAGCTCGCCGCCGACA
>NZ_MUMI01000810.1 GCF_002155975.1 Amycolatopsis kentuckyensis | reverse complement strand
GGCGGCCTTCGTCAGGGTGACTCAGAGACCGAGTTCGCTCTCGAAGTTGCCCTCTTCCAGGCGCTGCTTGATCGTCGTCAGGAAGCGGCCCGCGTCGGCCCCGTCCACCAGGCGGTGGTCGTAGGTCAGCGGCAGGTACGCCATCGACCGGACGGCGATCGTGTCGTTGCCGTCGGCGTCCGCGATCACGACCGGGCGCTTGACGACCGCGCCCGTGCCGAGGATGCCCGACTGCGGCTGCACGATGATCGGCGTGTCGAACAGCGCGCCGACGCTGCCGATGTTCGTGATCGAGAAGGTGCCGCCCGACAGCTCGTCCGGCTTGATCTGACCCGCCCGCGCGCGGCCCGCCAGGTCGGCGATCCGGTGCGCGAGACCGGCCAGGCTCAGCTCGCCCGCGTCGTGGATCACGACCGAGAGCAGCCCGCGCTCGGTGTCCACCGCGATGCCCAGGTGCACGGCGCCGTGGTAGGTGATCTCCTTCGTGTCCTCGTTGTAGGACGCGTTGACGTTCGGGTGCTGCTTGAGCGCCTCGACCGTGGCCTTCGCGAAGAACGGCAGGAACGTCAGGTTGACGCCCTCGCGCTCCTTGAAGCCCGCCTTCGCCCGCTGCCGCAGCTTGGCGATCTTCGTGACGTCGACCTCCTGGACCTGCGTGAGCTGCGCGGCGATCTGCAGCGACTCGCGGGTCTTGGTGGCCGTGATCTGGCGGATCCGGCTGGCCTTCTGCACGGTGCCGCGC
>NZ_MUMI01000081.1 GCF_002155975.1 Amycolatopsis kentuckyensis | reverse complement strand
AACCCGACCCTGGACGCGGGTCTGGTCGAGCCGCGCAACCGCCTCGGTGACTTCGTGTGGATCGACACCAACGACGACGGCCTGCAGGACGCCGGTGAGCCGGGCGTGCCGGATGTGCCGGTGGTGCTGAAGGACGGCGACGGCAAGCAGCTGGCTTCCACCAAGACGGGCCCGGACGGGAAGTACCTGTTCGACGGCTTGAAGGACGGCTCCTACCAGGTGTGCTTCGACATTGCGCACCTCCCGGCGCCGGTCGCCGACTACAAACCGACCAAGCCGAACACGGGTGACGACACCAAGGATTCCGACGCGGATCCGGCTTCCGGATGCACTCCGGTGGTTCAGCTCGGCGTGGGCAAGCGGGAAAACCTGACCCTGGACGCGGGTCTGGTCGCACCACCGAACCGCCTCGGCGACTTCGTGTGGGCCGACACGAACCGCAACGGCCTGCAGGACCCGGGCGAACCCGGCGTGCCGGACGTGCCGGTGACCCTGACGGACGGCGACGGCAAGCAGGTCGGGACCACGAAGACGGGCCCGGACGGAAAGTACTCGTTCGACGACCTGCCGGATGGCTCGTACCGGGTCTGCTTCGACCGGACGCAGGTGCCCGCGCAGTACGCCGGCTGGCAGTGGACCAAGCCGAACGCGGGCGACGACGCGAAAGACTCCGACGCCGACCCCGGCACCGGGTGCGCGCCGGTCGTCAAGCTGGGACCGGGCGGGCGGGAGAACCCGACCCTCGACGCCGGGCTGGCCGAGCCGCGCAACCGCGTCGGCGACTTCGTGTGGGTCGACCGCAACGGCAACGGCCTGCAGGATCCGGGTGAACCCGGCGTGCCGGACGTGCCGGTGACCCTGAAGGACGGCGACGGCAAGCAGGTCGGGACCACGAAGACGGGGCCGGACGGGAAGTACCTGTTCGACGACCTGCCGGACGGGCCGTACCAGGTCTGCTTCGCCTTGGGCGGCCGCAAGCTGACCAAGCCGGACGCCGGCCCCGACGACACGGAGGATTCCGACGCCCAGCCGTCCGGCGGGTGCACCCCGGTGGTCACCCTGGGCCCGGCGAAGCGCGAGGACCTGAGCCTGGACGCCGGGGTGCTCACCGCGGCGGCCCCGCCGAAGGCTCGTCCGCTGCCGATGACCGGGTTCCCCGGTGACTGGCTGGCGGCATTGGGCGGCCTCGCGGTGGCCGCGGGGATCGCGGCCCTGCTGGCGGCCCGCCGGGCCCGCGGAACGCGGTGACCGTGCGGGGGTGGGCGCCGGCCGGTGCCCACCCCCGGCGCCGGTCAGGCGAGCAGTGGCCGCCCGAGCGGGGCGTCGGCGGTGAACCCGGGCAGGACCAGGAAGGTCGCCGACGCCGTTGTCGTCGCGTAGCGCAGGAGGGCGTCACCCTCGCTCATCCGGTGCTGGGTGGCCACGAAGGTGCGGAGCGCTCGCTGGAAGGAGATGAACAGCAACCCTTCCTCGGAGCTGTACCCGCGGCGCAGCATCACGCCCGCCCCGACCGTGAGCGGGTGGGCTCGCCGAACGTGCGCGTCGGCCGGGATGCGGTACTCGCCGTCCGGGGTCTTGGCGCCCAGGTCGAGTTCCGGGCCGGACAACGGTTCCGCCGTCGCCTTGCGGCGGCCGATCACCCGCTCCTGCTCCGCCACCGGCAAGGCGTGGAAGGCCGCGGTGTCCAGCCGGATCCCGCGTACCACGGCGATCGTGCCGCCGCGGACCGCCGGCGGGCCGTCCAGCCAGACGTCGGCGGCCAGCTCGGCGTCGGTCTTGGGCACCACGATGCCGTCGGCGAACCCCAGCACGTTGCGCGCCGATCCGTCCGAAGAGGACGGTCCGCGGAAGCCGGTGCGCCGCCAGCGTGGCGACAGCTCCCCACCGGCGGTCAGTTCGGTCGTCGCGAGGGCGGCGGCGAGGGGCTCGTCCGCGCAGACCTGCAGCAGGAGGTCGCCGCCGCGGTCGCGGGGTGCGTCGCCGGGGAACACCGGAAGGTCCTGCGCCCCGGGCAGATCCGGGGCGACGGCCGCGACGATCCGCGGGCCGAGCCCGGCGGTGACCGTCAGGCGCGACGGCGGGAGATCGGCGAGCGCGGGGTCCCCGCCCGCGGCCAGCGTCGCCGCCCGCCGGCCCAGTGCGGCCAGTGCGGCGGCGAGCCACGCGCGGTCGGTGCCCCGCGGGAGATCCCAGACCGAAAGGGCCACGTGCCGCTGCGGCGGCGCGGGCCGGGCGATCCCGGCCTGCTGGGGCCCGAAGGCCGCGACGACACCGGGATCGGACGCGGCGGCCGGCGCGGAACAGCCGGACAACAGGCCGGCGGCACCGGCGCCGAGCAGCACCGAGCGACGGGACAACGGGGGAGGAGTGGCCACGCGCGGATTGTGCCGCTTCGCCGTCGCGGAACCGGCGCTTGTCACTCCACCAGGTGGCATTTCGCGTCGGGCGGCCTGCGCGCGGCGGAACGCTCCTATGGTTTCGCCGTGCGTGCGCTTCCCGTCGTCCTCCTTGTCACCTTGGCCGTTGCCGGCTGTTCGTCCGCGGCCTCGTCGTTCCGGCCGGACACCGCCGGTGTCGCGACCATCCGGGTGCCGCGGGACGCGCCGACCGTCCAGCAGGCCGTGGATTCCGCGCGCCCGGGTGACCTCGTGCTCGTCTCGCCGGGCGTGTACCGCGAATCGGTGCGGATCACCGTGCCCGACGTGGTGCTGCGCGGCACGGACCGCAACCGGGTCGTGTTCGACGGCGAAGTGCGCCGCGCCAACGGGATCGTGGTCACCGCACCCGGCGTCGCGGTGGAGAACCTGACCGTCCGGGACCACGTCCTCAACGGCGTCCTCGTCACCGGGATGGCCGACGAAAGCGGCGGGCTGGCGCGGGGCAGCGACGGCTACACCCGGCTCGACCCGGCCCGGTTCCCGCCGGTGCAGGGCTTCCGCGTCTCGTCCGTGACGGCGAGCAACAACGGGCTCTACGGCGTCTACGCCTTCGACTCCCAGCACGGGGTGATCGAGCACAGCTACGCGTCCGGCAGCGCGGATTCCGGGTTCTACGTCGGCCAGTGCCACCCGTGCGACATCGTGGTCCGCGGGAACGTCGCCGAGCGCAACGCGGTGGGCTACGAAGGCACGAACGCGTCCGGGCGGATGGCCGTGGTGGGCAACCGGTTCGTCGGGAACCGGGTGGGCCTGTCGGCGAACTCGGACTACCAGGAGGCGTTCGTGCCGCAGCAGGACGCGGCGATCGTGGGCAACCTGGTGGCGGCGAACGCCCAGCCGGGCAGCCCGGCCCAGGCCGACGGCGGGTTCGGCGTCGGTATCGGGATCGCCGGCGGTACCCGGAACCTGCTGGCCCGCAACCTCGTCACCGGCAATCCCGGCGCCGGGATCGCGCTCGCGTCCGCCGAAGACCTCGCGCCGTCGGGCAACCGGCTGGTGGGGAACGTGCTGTCCGGCAACGGCGTCGACGTCGCCTATGCGGCTTCGGACCGCGCGCCCGGAAGCGGGAACTGCTTGCAGGACAACGTCTTGACGAGTACCGCGCCGGCCGGGCTCGCGGCGACGATGGCGTGCCCGGGGATTCCGGGGGCGGCGGCCGGGGTGCGTCTCGCCCTGCCGCCGGCGCCGCGCGGGGTGCCGTTCCCGGACGTGGCCGCCCCGCCCGCGCAGCCGGGCCTGCCGGACGCGGAGACGGCGTCCCCGCGGCCCGCGCGCGGCCTGCCCGGGCCGGTCGACCTGGACAGGTACCCGGTGCCGCCGATCGCGCTGCTGGCCGAGCACGCCGGGGTCAAGCCGTGAAGCGGTTGACGGCGCTGGCGGCGGTGCTGCTGGTGGTGGTGGCGTGCGGCGCGGAGGCGCCGCGGCCGCTGTCCCCGGCGGAAGCGGAGCGGCTCGCGCTCGCCCGGTTCGCCAACTACCGGTTCCGGACGGAGAACTTCACGGCCACGGTCCCGACCGGCGGCGGGGTGATCGCCCTGCGGGGCCGGGTGAACTTCGTCCAGGGCCTGGGGTACGCCGAGATGAGCACCGACGGCCGCCGGGACGAGGCATCGGGCGGACTGCTCCAGTGGACGCCGGCGGCGGTGGCGTTCCGCGGCGGCCCGGGCCAGCCGGCGACGGACCCGCCGCCCCCGGACCGGTGGCAGTACCGGCCGCTCCAGCCGGGCCCCGAGCTGGACACGGCGCTGCGGCTCGTGCTGGGGCTGGGCGCGGACCGCCCGGACAACGGGCAGCTGCTGCGCCAGAGCTCGGCTCGGTGGGTCCGCGCGGACACGGTCGGCGACGTCGCGGTCGACGTGATCGACGGCCCCCAGCCGGCCCACCCGGCGGAGTCGCCGAAGGCGGCGCGGGTGCGGTACTGGCTGGACACCGGGGGACTGTTGCGGCGGGTGGAGGCCCGGGTGGGGGACCGTCCGGACCCGGTGGTGGTGAGCTTCACCCCGGCGACGTCACCGGCGCCGGGGCCGCTGGCGGCTTTCGCGCGGTGAGGTGACGGCGGGCCGCTCAGCGGGCCGGGCGCAGGTGCTTGGCTCGCCGCTCAGCGGGCCGGGCGGAGGTGCTCGGCTCGTTGCTCAGCGGGCCGGGCGGAGGTGCTTGGCTCGCCGCTCAGCGGGCCGGGCGGAGGTGCTCGGCTCGTTGCTCAGCGGGCCGGGCGGAGGTGCTCGGCTCGTTGCTCAGCGGGCCGGGCGCAGGTGCTCGGTGCGCCAGTGGCGGCCGCGCCGGGGCGTGCGCCAGTGCCGTCCCCGCCAGGGCCGCACCGGGCCGCGAGCCGCGTTGAAAGCCGGCTGGTGCTCGGCGAACCCGGCCGCCGTCAGGCCCATCAGGACCGGGTAGCGGACCTCGCCGCGGCGCAGCTCCGTGTCGCGCGGGCGCCCCTCTTCGCGGAAGCCGAGCTCTCCGTGCAGCGCCAGCGAGGCGAAGTTGCTGCCGTTGATGCTGACCTCGCACTTGCGGTACCGCCGCAGCTCGAACATGTACGCCAGCAGCACCGTGACCGCGTCGGCGGCGTACCCGCAGCGGCGGTACTGCGGCCCGATCCCGATGCCGTAGCTGAAGTGGCCGGTGGCCGGGTCGGCCTGGATCCAGATCGAGCCGACCAGCGTCCGGTTGTGCAGGGTCTCGATCGCGAAGTGGAAGTCGTCGCCCGTCGTGTCGCGGTGGGTCGCCCAGTGGCGGTAGCCGCCGACCTGGCGGTCGGAGCCGCGGTCGAAGCCGATCAGGGTGCGGTGATCCGCCGGGCGGACCTCCCGCAACCGCACCTTCCACCCCGCCCAGCTCATCGGCGGGGATCCTACCGCCTCCGATCACCCCTCCGGGTCAGGAGGGACGTCCGGTAACGACGACCCGATCCGGGGCGACGGACAAGGCACGATGACCCTGATGCCCCTGCCCGGCCGCGCCGCGAGCGACGGCTTCCCGCGCTGCCTCGCCGAGCTGATCGAACTGTGCCGCCGCCATCTCCCCGCCCGGACGGCCGCCGCTCCCGAGGACGAGGACCAGCAGCGCATCGTCCTGCGCGGAGCGCTGGGCTACCTGGACCACGACTACCCCGAGCTGCCGGAGCCGTTCTTCGGTGTGCTCGTGCGCGCGGCGGTCCACGACCCGGACCCGAGCTTCAACCGCCAGTTCGTCGAGCCGCTCCGCGCGGCCTTCGGGACGCGCCGGACGCAGGAAGCCCTCCTCGAAGTCCTCACGACCGGGACGAACGCCGAACGCGCCGGGGCGGCCCGTGCCTGGTACTGGGCCACGCTCGAGACGCTCGACGACGTCCAGGACCGCTGGAACCGCGCCGCGCTGCGCGAGTTCGTGGCCAACGAAGACCTCGACGTCCGCCGATGTGTCCTGCCCCAGCTCACGCTCGACCCCGCCGACTACCCCGCCGAGCTGCACCCGCTGGTCGCCGAGGCCGTGCACCTCGCGCGGACCCACTCCGACGACTACCTGCGCCACCGCGTCGAACTCCAGGTGGCCGATCCGGAGGACTGAGTGTCACAAGCTCCGCCCCGCCGGTGTCTCGAGGTCGTTCCGACCGACGACAGAGTGAGGACGAAGCCATGGACACCCGCCTCGACCTGTTCCGCACCGAGACCGGCACCCGGCTGGGCAAGCGGTTCGCGAGCCTCGGGCAGGTCATCGACCGATCGCCGCTGCCGAAGCTCACCCGGGAACTGGTCAGCCTGCGGGCCAGCCAGATCAACGGGTGCGGCTGGTGCCTCGACATGCACGCCAAGGAGGCCGCGGCGGCCGGGGAGTCGGCCGTCCGGCTCGCGCTCGTCGCCGCCTGGCGGGAGTCGACGGTCTTCACCGAGGCCGAGCGGGCCGCGCTCGCGCTGGCCGAGGAGGGCACCCGGCTCGCCGACGCCGCCGAAGGCGTGTCCGACGAGACCTGGGCCCGGGTGTGCGAGCACTACGACGACGAGCAGGTCGCCGCGCTGGTCGCGCTGGTCGCCCTGATCAACGCCGCCAACCGGCTCGCCGTGATCGTGCACCAGAAGGGCGGGTCCTACGAACCCGGGCTGTTCGCCGCCTTCGCCGAAGAGCGCTGAGCGGGAAGCAGGGCGGCGAGGACGGTGCCGAGCACGACCACCGGGGTGAGCGCGAGGAATGCGCCGCCGATGTGCCCGGCCACGTCCTCGCCGAGCAGGCTGCCGAAGACGGCGACCCCGAACGCGGCGCCGATCGAGCGGGCGAAGGTGACCACCGCGCTCGCGGCCCCGATGTCGGACGGCGCCACCGCGTTCTGCGCCGCCGTCAGCGCCACCATCGGGACCATGCCGATCCCGACGCCGGTGACGGCGAAGTACGCGATCAGCGCCGGCTGCGTCGTTGCCGGCGCCAGGGTGCTCAGCAGGAGCAGCCAGGCGACGTTCAGCGCCATGCCGGTCACCAGGACGGCCCGCAGGCGGCCCGGCGAAGCGACCCACCGCCCGGCCAGCGACTGGCTGACGACCAGCCCGAGCACGAGCGGCAGCAGGTGCACCCCGGAGAGCGTCGCCGAGACGCCGTCGACGACCTGCAGGTACGTCGGCAGGTAGACGAGGACGCTGAACATCGCGACGTTGGCGACGAACCCGACGGCCGCCGCGACGACGACCGTGCGGGAGGCGAACATCGCCGGCGGCAGCACCGGTGCCGCCGCGCGGCGCTCGACCGGGACCACCAGTCCGATGAGGACGATCGCGGCGGCTGCGAGCGCCAGGGTGCCCGGTGACGTCCAGCCCCAGCGCGGGCCGAAGGAGGTGATCAGGACCAGCGCCGTGGCCGCGCCGGCCAGCAGCAGCGCGCCGGCGTAGTCGATGCGGGCGGCGGGCTTCCGGACCGTCGTGGGCAGCGCGCGTGCCGCGAGCACCACGGCCACCAGCCCGACCGGGACGTTGATCAGGAACGCCCACCGCCACGAGAGGTGGTCGGTGAACAGGCCGCCGAGCAGCGGGCCGGCGATGCTCGCGACGCCGTAGACCGAACCGAACCGGCCCTGGTAGCGCCCGCGCTCGGCCGGCGCGGCGATGTCGCCGACCAGCGCGAACGTCAGGACGATCAGCCCGCCGCCGGCCAGGCCCTGCAGGGCCCGGGCGGCGATCAGCTGGAGGAGGTCCTGCGCCAGGCCGCACAGCGCGGACGCGACCAGGAACGCCGTGGTGGCGGCGAGGTAGAGGCGCTTGCGCCCCAGCATGTCGCCGAGCTTGCCCCACAGCGGCGTCGCGGCGGTCGAGGCGAGCAGGTAGGACGCGGTGATCCAGGCGATGTCCCGGAACCCGCCGAGGTCGCGGGCGATCCGGGGCAGGGCGGTGGCGACGATGGTCTGGTCCAGCGCGGCCAGCAGGACGGCGAGGAGCAGCGCCGTCATCGCCGGCCGCACCGCGGGTCTGGCGGGGGTGTCGATGCTCATTTCGCTTCCGGAACGGTGATGGTCTGGTATTCGGTGTAGGTGCCGAGCCCGACGGCGCCGTACTCGCGGCCGAGGCCGCTGGCCTTGAACCCGCCGAACGGGCCGTCGAAGCCGATCGGTGCGCCGTTGATCGTGACCGTGCCGGTCCGCACGCGGCGGGCGACGGCGAGCGCGTGCGCCGGGTCCGCCGACCACACCCCGCCGGACAGGCCGTATTCGGAGTCGTTGGCGATGCGGACGGCGTCGTCCTCGTCGTCGTAGGCGATGACGACCAGGACCGGGCCGAAGATCTCCTCCTGCGCGATGCGCATCGAGTTGTCGACGTCGGCGAACAGCGTCGGCGTGACGTAGTTGCCCTTCTCCAGCCCCGCCGGGACTTCCGGGCCGCCGGTGACGAGCCGCGCGCCCTCTTCGACGCCGAGGCGGATGTAGTCGAGGACGCGCTGCTGCTGGTCGCGGCGGATCATCGGGCCGATGAACGTCCCGTCGTCGGCCGGATCGCCCACACCGAGCGACTCGATCAGCGCCTTTAAGCCGGCGACGACCTCGTCGTAGCGGCCGCGCGGGGCGAGGATGCGCGTCTGCGCGATGCACGATTCGGCGTTGTTGAGCAGGGAACCGAACTTCACGCCCTGGATCGCCGCGCCGAGGTCGGCGTCGGGCAGGATGATCGCCGCCGACTTGCCGCCGAGTTCGAGGCTGACCCGCTTGAGCTGCTCCCCGGCCAGCGACGCGATGCGGCGCCCGGCGCGGGTGGATCCGGTGAAGGCGATCTTGTCGACGTCCGGGTGCTTGACCAGGTGCTCGCTGGTCTCGCGGTCGGCGGGCAGCACGCTGATGACGCCCTCGGGCAGCCCGGCCTCCGCGAGCAGTTCCGCGAGGAGGTTCATGCTCAGCGTGTTCTCCGGCGAGACCTTGAGCACGACGGTGTTGCCGGCCAGCAGCGCGGGGATGATCTTGGCCGAGGCCGAGGAGAACGGCGAGTTCCACGGGATGATCGCGGCGACCACGCCGATCGCCTCCCGGCGCACGACCGACCGGAACGGCGCGCCGGGATCCGACGGCTCCAGGGTTTCTTCCCAGCCGAACTCCTCGGCTGCCTTCAGGTAGGCGTTGGCCTGGCGGGCCAGGCCGGGCTGGCCGGCCTTGGTGAACCAGAGGGCGGAACCGTTCTCCGCGGAGATGAGCGCCGCGATCTCGTCGGCGCGCTTCTCGCGCAGCGCGGCCAGCTTGCGGACGACGGCGATCCGCTCCGCGGGCGAGGTGCGCGGCCACGGGCCCTCGTCGAAGGCCTTCCGGGCGGCCGCGACGGCGCGGTCGATGTCCGCGGGCAGCGCCTGCGCGGCGCGCCCAATGACCGAATTGTCGTGCGGGGACCGGATGTCCAGGAGCTCGGGGCTGCTCGGGGCGGTCCACGTGCCGCCGATGAAGAGGTGCTCGTAGGTGATCACTGCTGGCTCCCTAGGTCGATCTGTCACACCAGCGTAGCACTTAACTGCCTCACTCATGTGGCAGTTGCTGCTAGGGTGGGAGAGTGAGAGCCGACGCCGCACGCAATCTCGAACTGCTGCTGACCACGGGCGCCCGCATGCTCGCCGAAGACCCGGCCACGAGCATCGCGGCGATCGCGGCGGAGGCCGGCGTCGACCGCCGGACCGTCTACCGCCGGTTCACGAGCCGGGAGGAGCTCCTGGCCGCGGTCTACCAGGCCCGCTTGGACGCGATCGAAGCGGCGATCGAGGCCGCCCGGCTGTGGGAGGCGCCGGTCCCGGAGGCCCTGCGCCGGTACGTCCAGGAGATCGTCAAGGTCAACCGCACCTGGCCGACCGACGTGAGCCGGATGCGCTCGGACCCGGAGATCTGGGCCCGGCGGCAGCGCGCGGTCGATGAGGTCGACCGGTTTCTCAAGCGGGCCACCGCCGAGGGCTTCCTGCGGACGGGGCTGCCGCCCCGCTGGCCGGGCAGCGTCCTGGGGTCACTGTTGCGGCTGTCGACACAGGACCTGTCGGTCCTGAACGACGGCCTGGCCGCGGACGTCATCGTCGACACGTTCCTGCGGGCGTTGGGAACTCCTTCGGCGATCTCGGCCGCCCGCTCGGCTTCTTCGGGCGAAGCGGGCTGATCCGGCGTCGCGGGCGACCCGGACGGGACCGGAAATCCGGCCCCGTCCGGGTACGGTGCTCAGCCGGCGGCGACGATGCGCCACCGCTGGTTGGCGCTGCTGCTGTCGCCGTACTGCCCCAGATCGGCGCCGCTTCCGGTGCGGCCCATGCCGTCGAGGTACAGCCCGGTGCTGCTGTTGCGGATGCGGACGTTGTTCGCGTCGGTCACCACCGACCACTGCTGGTTGCCGCTGCTGCTCGCGGAGTACTGGGTTGCCGCGGCGCCGTTGGTGGTGCGGCCCCCGCCGTCGAGGTAGAGGCCGGTGGCGCGGTTCTTGATCCGCACGCGGTTGCCGGAGTTCTCGATCACCCACTGCTGGTCGGCGCGGCCGGGGTCGGCGCTCGCCTGGCCGGCGGCGGAGCCGCTCGCCGTCCGGCCCAGCCCGTCGATGGACAGGCCGGTGGCGGCGTTGACGATCCGGACGTACGTGCCGCCCCCGGTGCCTTCGCCCCACGCGTACCGCAGCCTGGTCAGCCCGCTGGGGTTGGACAGCGACAGCTTGATGCCCGGGCCGGTGCCGGCCTTGGTCGTCATGCTGTACCAGTCGCCGTCGCGCAGGCCCGGCCAGTACACGCTGCCGACGCCGAGGCTCCGCATCTTGCCGCTGACACCCCGGATGTAGTCGGCGAAGAACGACCCGCTCGGGATGCTGTAGTCGAGCGTGTCGTAGTGCACGCCGTTCTTGCTGCCGGGCGACATCGGGCCGCCCCACTCGGTGACGACGGTCCGGTCCGCGTACGCGCCGATGTAGCCGCCGAGGTGGTCGGCCCACTCGGTTTCGCTTTCGTAGCCGGCGAAGAACGAGTAGTCGTGGGCCGCCAGCAGGGTCCCGTCGAGCCGCCGGTCGCCGCCGACCGCGGGCACGTTCTGGGCCAGGCCGGCGCCGTCGAGGATCACCCGGGTGCGCGGCACGCCGGGGTACCGGGCCAGCCAGCCGTTGTAGAAGTTGTTCAGGTCGGCGGTGCCGAAGCCGTGCGGCTCGTTGATGACCTCGAAGTAGGCGTTCGGGTTGCTGCCGTACTTGGCGACGACCTTGTCCCACATCTGCTGGAACCGGCCGGTGTCCGGCGGTTTGCCGCCGGTGTAGGCCCAGTAGGCGAGGATCACCTTGCCCTTGGTGAGCGCGGTGTCGATCGCGCCGGTGTAGGTGCCCCAGTAGTCGGAGACGGTCGGCTCGTTGATCGGCAGCCGGACCGTGTCGGCCCCGGTGATCGAGTACAGCTGGCCGACGACCTGGTTCGCCGTGGTGGCGGCCGAGGAGTAGGTGTCGGAGGCTGTCAGCCCGGACACGTAGAGCACGCCGTTGACGAAGTTGTCCCGCGTGTCGGCCCAGTTGACGCCCTTGAACCCGGCAGTGGACGCCTGCGCCTGCGGCGGGACGGCGGCCAGCAGCCCGCCGGTGAGCGCGGTCAGCGCCAAGAACCGTGCCGCCTTGGACAACGTCCTGCGGAGCACGGAGTGGGTCGGTCTCATCGGTTCGTTCCTTCCCGGATCCCTGCGCAGCTTCGAGACATTGGGTAACACCTCGCCCGGGGAACCGGCCAGGGTTCCGAAGCGAAACGCTCATGATCGGTCAGGAAAGAACACGGCGGGGCCGCATTGAACAGCGGTGCCGCTGTTCAATGCGGCCGTCGAATGCGCCTTAGCCGAAGTTCACGTCACTGCACCACATGTACGTCTGGTCCTGGTGCGAAGCCTGCCAGATCGTGAAGACGACGTGGTGCCCGCGGTAACCGCCGGAGGTCTGGACGTTGAAGGTGATGTCCTTCGCCGGGGCGTAGCGGCCGGTCTGCGTCACCTGGTCCAGGTTGCCCCAGCCGAGGCGCTGGGTGGTGGGGTCGTAGCCGTTCTTGCTGACGTAGACCCGGATGAAGTCGGCACCGTGGCTGGCCTGGTCGTAGAGGTGCATCGAGAAGGTGCTGCCGACGGTGGTGGTCCGCCACTGGCCGGGGGTGTTCAGGGAATTGTTGCGCGCCAAGGCGTTGCTGCACAGCTGCCCGTCGGGCGTCGCGCCCTGGAAGTTGCCGTGCAGCCCGTCCCGCAGGGCGCTCATCCAGTTCCACATGGTGTCGGCGTTGGCCTGGAAAGCCGCCCAGCACATGGGATCCTGCTGCTGCATGGCGGGGTTCGTGTGCTGGCTGCCCCAGTCCTTCCAGCACTGGTAGGCCCGGGTGGCGGGGCCGACGATGGTCCCGTGCGCCGAGGCGGTGGGTACCCCGACGAACAGGCAGGCCAGCCCGGCGACGACGAGGGCGATGAGCCCCCGCCGTCCGGTGCCGGATCCGGAGAAGGTGCGCCTACGCATGGATGAGCCTCCATTCTCGGAAGAACGTGCGGTTCATGTGGGAGCGCTCCCAGGGTGGCAGCAGTTTATTCTCGATCCGGACAAACGTCAACCAAACGCCGGGCTGGAATTGTGGTTATTCCCCACCGGGGTGTTCCGTTTTCGAAAAGAACGGAATCCGCGCCGAAACTTTCGAGGCCGCGGTTCGGCGGGAGTGACGTTCCGGCCTGGCGGGCGACGGATCCAGCCGGGCGCGCGGCGCGCCCGGCCGGGCGGTGGGCAGGAAGTGTCCCTCGGACCCGGTCCGAGGGGCACTTCGTGGTGTGGCCTGACTTGGCTCAAATTAGTGCGCACCGCGGTCGTGGATGCGGGTGAGGGCATCGCGGAGGTCGTCGGGTAGCGGGTCGACGGCGGTGAGGGTGTGCTCGCCGGCCTGGATGTTGATGGTGCGGTAGCGGCGGGTGGTGCGCACGAACTTCTTGATCGACCAGCCGGCGGTCTGCTCGATCCACCTGCTGACGGCCAGGGCGGCGAACACGACCGTCAGGTGCGCGTCGATCGACTCGCGCTTGTGGTGGTGGATCGGCCGCGCACGTAGGTCGGCTTCCAGGGTCCGGTTGACACTCTTGGTGGCGCCGGTGAGCTGGATGAACCGGTTGCGTTTGACCGCGGTCTTGCCGGCGACGGCCTGCTCGGCCTTGGCGACCTGTTCGTCGATGCCGTGCAGGGTGCGCCGAGCCCGGTCCGCCCGGTACTGGTAGTAGATGATCTGGTCGCGGCGCTGGTCCTTGGGGCCGGCAGGCCAGGGCTGGGTGAAGATGTGCCCGTCGGGGATCTGCTCATCCGGGTGCTCGTGGCGCCACGCCTGGACCACGTACGGCACGTCGGGTATCCGCGCGCCGAGGATGAACGACAACCCCATCAACGGAAACCCGCTTGCGTCGGTGAGCAGCCCGATCGTGATCTGCGGCTCCAGGCGGCGTTCTTCGGAGAACCCGGGCTCACGGAACCCGTCCCCGGCATCGGTCTCGAAGTACAAGGTGGACACATCGTAGAGAACCAGTGACGCCGGCCCCAGATCAGCGGTGCGGGCGCGCGCCGCGGCCAACTTCTGCCGCCAGGACTCTTTCGCGAACGCGGGCAGACGCCGCTTGAGGGTCGCGTACGCCGGCGGGGCGAAACCTGCCTCCTCGACCACCCGCAGACTGTCCAGCTTGGTCGGCTCGACGATCCGTGCCAGCACCAGTGATCGGAACACCTCGTCACCACCAGCGGCCTCCTCGAACCCAACAGCTGGTAGGCGTGGCCGAGCGCGTCCCACAGGTACCCCATCCGCGACGACGTGATCGCAAGCGGCCCACCACCAGCACCACTGCCGGCCTGCAACGCCGCGAAGTCCGGGCCGAAGTCGAGCTCGGGCTGCCCCACAGCCAGACGCTGCCTCGCCACCGCCTTGAACGCCTCCAACGCCGCATCGTCATGCGCCGAGCCGATGTGCTCGATGTCCCGCGACCCGCGACGCGAGGAGTGCACGATCTGCACCGCCCTGGCCCCCGACGCCGTCTTCACCGTGCGCAGATTTTCGCCGTTCACACGACGAAACCGCAGCTCAACAGCCAGCACCCTACCCAAGATCAGCGATCTTGAGCCAAAGTCGGGTAAGGTGACGGAATGGTCATGCGGGTGGCGATTCCCGTGCTGCCGTGCCGAGATGTGCAGGCAGCGCGGTCGTACTTCACGGACGCGCTCGGATTCGACACCATATTCACCTGGGAGACCCCACCCAGCTACGCGGCCGTGATCCGCGACACCGCCGAGTTCCACCTGTACGCCGAAAGCAGCGTCGGCCCGGCCAGGGTGACGGTTATCGTCGACGACGTCGATTCCTGCCACGACGAGCTGCGCGCCCGCGGCGCCGACATCGTCGAGCCACCGGCTGACCGGCCCTACGGGATGCGCGACTTCAACGTACGGACACCCGATGGGCACTTGTTGATCTTCAGTCAGCCGCTTACCGAGCACGGGTGACCATCAGCGGACCAGCCGGAAGAATGACCGGACCTCGTCGACGAACAACGCCGGCTGCCCGCCCTTGCCGGGCTCGTTCCAGTACCGGATGTTCGGGAACCGGCGCTCCGCCCACCGCCGAGACGGGCGCTGCAGCTCCTTGGGGAAGACCGAACAGCCGGTGGGTACGGTCCCGGCGCGCCGGCCGACCCGGAGATCCATTCGTTGACCTGCCGGAGGCTTTCCCAGTACAGCCGGGCGGATGAGGCACCGGTGCCGGGCAGCCAGTAGAGCATCAGGTTGTCGAGCAGCTCATCCCGGGTGATAACCCGATGCAGGTCGCCACCGGAGTCGGTCCACGACCAGAACTTCTCGACGATCCAGGCGCAGAGGGCGGCCGGCGAGTCGACCAGCCCGTAGCCGACCGTCTGCGGCCGGGTCGACTGCCGCGCCGAGTAACCGGAGCCCCATTCGTCCGCCTCCCGCAGTGTCGCGAGCGCCGCCCGCTCGGCACCGGTGAGGTCGTCCAACGTGGTCGGATCGGGCGGTGCGAGCGGCGGCATGAGATGGATGCCGGCGACCCGATCGGGTTGCCGTTGACCGATGCTCGTGCCCCAGTCGCTGCCCTGGGCGCCGAACCGCCGGTAGCCGAGCCGGGCCATCAGCTCGCACCACGCGTCGGATATCCGCTCGATCCCCCACCCCGGCGCGGCCGGCTTGTCGCTGAAGCCGTAACCGGGAAGCGATGGGCAGACCCCTGGAACCGGCCGCTCAGTGCGCAGATTTTCGCCGTTCACACGACGAAACCGCAGCTCAACAGCCAGCACCCTACCCAAGATCAGCGATCTTGAGCCAAGTCAGGAAGTGCCCCTCGGACCCGGTCCGAGGGGCACTTCGTGTGTGGTTCGTTCGGGGCGGTTGCCGCGAACGGCGGCGAGCAGGCCGGCCCGCCGGCCGGGCAGTGCCCCTCGGACGGGTCCGAGGGGCACCACCGGCTAGGTGCAGTTGTGCGAAGCGCTGACCGACGAACCGACGGTGATGTCGACCAGGTTCCCCGTCAATCCCGGCAGCACGATGTGCAACGCGGTCTCGGCGAGCCCGAAGTCGGCGTCCGGCACCGGTTTCTGCTCGTTGACCACGATCCGGCCGCCGCCGGCCAGGGGGATCGTGCTGTTCGGCTGGGTCGGCACCGTCACCTGGGCTCCCGCGATCTTCAGCGTCATCGTCGCCGAGCCGGTGGCGGCGGTGCACGTGCTGGCCGACGTCGCGGTGAGGTCGGCGATGTCGATCACCGGCAGGCCCGGCAGTCCCACGTGGACGTCGTCGACGTGGACGGTCGACGAGATCGTGCCCGGCTTCAAGGTGGTGACGACCTGCGGGCACAACGCGTGCGCGTTGACCACCAGGACGCCGATCGAGGCCGTGCACGGTGTCGTCGTCCGCGAGGCCGTGGCCGTGCGGATCGGGCCGGTGTCCGGGGCCGGCCCCAGTTTCAGCGGCAGCAGCGGCAGGTTCACCGACGCGTCGAGCCCGATCGCCCGCCCCGTGTAGTACTGCAGCCGGGCCTGGGCCGCGTCACCGGACGGCAGGTAGAACGCGTCGCCGGCGAAGGCCGCTCCGACCGGTACGGTCGCGGTGTCGTTCAGCGGCTGGTCCGCCGACGGGATGTCGCACTGCGCGGTACCGGCGCTGTCCGTCGTCGCGTCGCAGGCCTGCTGCGTCGCGCCCTGGCCGAGCGTGAGGTGCACCGCGCGGCCCGGGAGGGGGCCGGTGAGGCGCCCGTTCTCGGTCAGCACGGCGGCCAGGTGGGCGGGCTCGCCGTTGGCGATGTGCTTGGTGCCCGTGTAGCCGAGTTTCGTCGGCGCCTTCGTGATGGTGAACGGCACGCTCGTGGAGCTCGGGAAGAAGTCCGCCGTCCCGCCGTAGCCGACGCGCATCGTCGCCGCGCCGGGCGTGTCCGTGATGTCCATCGGGCACGACGCGGTACCGCTGGGGCTCACGCCGGCGACGCAGCTGCTGCGGCCGAGGGTGAAGGTGACCAGGCCCGCGCCCACCGGCCTCCCCTCGCTGGTGACCTTGGCCGACGCGACGACGGCGTCGTGGTAGGCCGCCGTCGTCGGACCGGTGTAGCCGACGCTGGTCGCCTTGCGGACCGGCGGCGGGGGCTCGTTCGGCGGCCCCAGCTCGAGCCCTTCGTAGTACGGGTAGAACGAGGCCGCGAGCCGGGCCCGGCTGGTCCCGCTGTTCGCCGCTTCGATCTTCTGCCGGCAATCGGGATCCAGGCGCGTTTCGCAACGCCAGTAGAAACCCTGCGCGAACGGGACCGTCAGTTTGTACTGGCCGCTTTCCAGATCGGTGCAGTCCTTCGCGCTGCGGTGCCAGTGGAACAGGATGTTGTGCCGGTGCGCGCCGTAGTTCGCGTACATCACCTGGCCTCGGGGAATAATTGCGTGGAAAGGCAGTTCGACGGTGTAGGTCATGTCGTGCACGACCCCTTCGGTGATGCTGCCCGACGCGGACGCCTTGAACTGCCCGACCGCGAATTCCGCGCCGACGGTGGCGGTCGTGGACGCCGTGATGTGCGTGCCGACGCCCTTCGTCACCTTCCAGTCCCACGGACCGGCGAGGCCTTCGGTGCTCTGCTGGGTGTCCTGGATCTTCGTCCAGTCGTCCTCGAGGACCTGGTCGATCTTCATCGTCAGCGGGTCGGGATCGCAGACGCCGTCGGTCAGGTGCGTGTCCCAGAGCTGCGAGTCGAGGCCGATCGGGGCGTAGGCGTGCACCGAGTGCTCGTCGAGGGCGGTCACGGCCAGCAGCGTCTTCCGGTTGCCGACGACGTGCTCGCCGCCGCCACCCCACTGCTGGTACTCGCCGTTGTTGCACTCCAGGGTGTAGACGTCACCGGCGTCGTTGCTGTCCAGGCACCGGCCGGTCTGGACGTTGACGAGCGTGTGGCCCACCGCCTCCCAGTGCTGGAAGTAGTCCCGCGCGCCACACGGGTTGAGGTAGACGTTCCCGTTGTAGTCGCTGTCGAGACAGTTGTGGTTTTCGCGGTTCACGATGGTGGCGACCACCGCATCCCCGATGGCGTTGTCCGAAAAACCGGCCGCGGCGGCCGGTTGCACGATGATTCCGGAAAATGTCAGCAATGCGGCCATGACGACGGCCAAGGAAAAGCGTTGACGATGGAACAATTCCACTACCCCCTAGTGGCTGTTGTTCGGCAAGCGCACGACAGTCGACTGCGTGCTTGATCCCCCATGCGCCCCCTGCCGGGCCCCTCGTCCGGCAATACCAGGCAACGCGCGCGTTCGCCAACGGTCAACACGGTTCCGCTCCTACCACCCGGATGGACCAGCGGGCCTGCCCCGGATGCCGCTCGGTTAGGCTGCCGGTGACCAGGACATCGGGAGGGGACCGATGACAGAGGCGGTGGCGGGGCGACGGCGGTGGCTCCGGTGGGCGGCGCCCCTGGCCGTCGTGGCGCTCGCCGCCGCGCTCGCGGTGACCTGGCGGCCGTGGCTCGACCCGTGGTGGCCGGGACGGCACGAAGCGGCGTCGCTGCCTGCCGCGTGTCCGCAACTCCCGGGCCTCGCCGCGGGAACGCCGGCGCATCTCAGCGGACCCGGTGCCGTCGAAGGAACCGACTGCGTCTGGAGCGGTCCGCCGGCGGTCGAGGCGCGGTATTCGCTGTACCGGCGAGCCGGGAACAGCAGCGGTACCAAGGAAGCCGAACGCGAAGCCGCGTCGCGGGTCACCCGGAACCAGGGGCCGTCCGCGGGGCTGACGCTCGGTGCGGACACCCCGGTGCGCGGGCTCGGCGACGAGGCCCGGATCAGCACGCACGGGAGCCTGGTCGTCCTCGTCGCCCGGAAGTCCAATGTGGTCCTGGTCGTGGACTGCACTTCCGCCGGGGGCAACGGAACGGCGGCCGCCGTCACCGGTTACGCGCGGACACTCCTGGACTCGATCGAGCTTTCCTGACGCCTGCCCGCTAGGGTTCCGTCATGAGTCTCCCCTCGGCTTCCTTTCGGGACCTGGCTGCGGCGCAGGGGTTTCCCGCCGAAGACGTCGAGCGGTGGGCAGCCCTCGCGCGGCCCTGCGCCCGGTTGGCGCCGGACGGGGACGGGCCGGTGGCGGGCCGGTTCGGCGGCCCGCTGCTGCTCTCGGCCGACGTCCCCGATCCCGCCCACCCCTACGTCGCCACTCTCGACTTCTCGGCCCTGCCCGCCGGCGTGACGGACCTGCCCCTGCC
>NZ_MUMI01000809.1 GCF_002155975.1 Amycolatopsis kentuckyensis | reverse complement strand
ACGCGAGGTCGCAGGCCTCGTCCGCGCCGCCGGCCGCGACGCGGGTCGCGGTGCTCTCGGCCAGCGCGAGCGCGAGCAGGCCGTCGAGGAGCTTCTCCAGGCGCTCGACTTCCGCGACGGTCGCCCGGTAGGTGGTGTCGTCGCCCTCGATGCGCCCGGCCAGGGAGTCGACGCGCAGCCGCAGGGCCGCCATCGGGTTCCGGAGCTGGTGCGAGGCGTCGGCCACGAGGCGGTGCTGCTGCTCGGCGGCTTCGAGCACGGCCTCGGACATCCGGTTGACCTCGGCGGCCAGCGACCGCAGCTCGCGCGGCCCGGCGCGTTCCGGAACGTGCGCGCGGTGCCCGCCGGCCACGGCCAGCACCCCGGTCTCGAGCTCGTGCAGCGGCCGCACCATCCACCGGGCCAGCACCACGGCGAGCAGCACGAACACCATCGCGACCAGCACCGCGCCGGCGCCGATGGTGCCCCACCGGGTGGCGACGTCCGCGGCCGCCGCCGTCACCGATGCGCGCAGCACGACCACCCCGGACACGCGCGTGCCGGTGCCGACCGGGCGGGCGAAGTAGGCCGGTTCCGCCGACCACGGGTCCAGCCGGTCCACCCGCGGCGCCGGTTCGTTGCGCATGGTCGCTTCCACCAGCGCGCGCACCGCCGGGTCGCCCGCGGTCAGGCCGCCCGCCTGGACCAGCGGGAGGCGCCGGGCGTCGACGATGACGACGCCTTCGCCGTACAGCTGGGCGTAGCGCTCCGCGTCGGCTGCGAGAGCCGCGGGGTCGTGGGTGTCGACGGCCTGCTGGGCGAGCACGACGAACCGGTCGACGTCGGCGGTGCGCGAGATGACCAGCTGCTGGGTGCGCTGCTCGGCGGTGGCGGTCAGCAGCGGCACGGCGAACGCGGCGACCACCGCGAGGGCCAGGGCGACCAGGACCACCAGGAGCCGGGTGCGCACGGCGTCAGTCCCGGCCGAGCCGGTAGCCGAAGCCGCGGATGGTGGTGAGCAGGCCCGGCCGGTCGAGCTTGGCGCGCAGCCCGGTGAGGTGGACGTCGAGCGAGCGCGACACCGCGAGGTAGGCGTCGCCCCAGACCTCGTCCATCAGCTGCTGGCGGCTGACCGCGGTGCCGGGGCGCGCGGCGAGCACGGCCAGGATTTCGAACTCCTTGGTGGTGAGCCCGATGTCGTGCCCGGCGACCAGCACCCGGCGGGCGCCGAGGTCGATCTCGACGTCTTCGATCCGGACGACGTCTCCGGCCGGGGTGGCCCGGGCCACCGCCCGCCGCACGACGGCGTCCATCCGGGCCAGCAGCTCGGCCAGCCGCACCGGCTTGGTGAGGTAGTCGTCGGCGCCGAGCCGCAGCCCGCGGACGACCGAGCGTTCGTCGCCGCGGGCGGTCAGCACGATCACCGGGACCGGCGAGACGGCCCGGATCTTGCGGAGCACGTCGAGGCCGTCGAGATCGGGCAGGCCCAGGTCCAGCAGGACGAGGTCGGCGGTGCGGTGGTGGTGCAGCGCGTCGGCCCCGCGGGCGACGCTGGTGACGGGATGACCGCGCGCGTGCAGCGACTCGGCGAGCGCGCCGGCGACACCCGCGTCGTCTTCGACGAGGAGCACGCGCACGGCCATCTCCTTGTCAGCGTTCTGCCGGCTGTTGTTCCAGCTCCGAGGTCTTCGAGGTTTCCCGCATTGTGCCGTAGACGATCAGCGACACCAGGACACAGCCCGCGACGTACCAGAAGAACACCGTTTCGTGCCCGGCGCTCTTCAGTGCCTGCGCGATCAGCTCGGCGGTGCCGCCGAAGATCGCCACGGTCAGCGCGTACGGCAGCCCGACGCCCAGCGCCCGGATCTTCGTCGGGAACAGCTCGGCCTTCACGATGGCGTTGATCGAGGTGTACCCGGCGACGATGACGAGGCCGGCCAGCACGAGGAAGAACGCGCCGACGGGGTTGCGGGTCGAGCCCATGACGGTCATCAGCGGGACGGTGAGCAGCGTGCCGCCGATGCCGAAGAACAGCAGCAGCGGACGGCGGCCGATCCGGTCGGAGAGGCGCCCGAACACCGGCTGCAGGAAGGCGGCGACCAGGATCGCGCAGAACAGCACGATGGTGACCTGCCGCCGCGGGATGTGCGCGGTGTTCTCCAGGAACTTCTGGCTGTAGGTGGCGAAGGTGTAGAAGCCGACCGTGCCGCCGAGGGTGAGGCCGACGACGAGCGCGATCTCCTTGGGGTACTTGGCCAGCGCGCGCAGGGTGCCGCGTTCGCCCTTGTTTTCCCCGTTGCTTTCCCCGGCTTCGCGTCGGTAGCTCTCGGATTCGTCCATCCCGCGCCGCAGCCACATGACGACGAGCGCGGCGACGGTGCCGACGCCGAACGCGATCCGCCAGCCCCACGACGTCAGCTGCTGCTCGGTGAGCAGGGCCTGCAGGATCAGCTGGAGGCCCAGGGCGAGGAGCTGGCCGCCGTAGAGCGTCACGTACTGGAAGCTCGAGTAGAAGCCGCGCTTGCCGGGAGTGGCCACTTCGGACAGGTAGGTCGCCGAGGTGGAGTACTCGCCACCGACCGACAGGCCCTGGATCAGCCGGGCGGTGAGCAGCAGGATCGGCGCGGCGATCCCGATGGTGTGGTAGCTCGGCGTGACGGCGATGAGCAGCGAGCCGCCGGCCATCAGCGTCACCGAGAGCACCAGGGCGTTGCGCCGCCCGAACCGGTCGGCGAACCGCCCGAGCATCCACCCGCCCAGCGGCCGCATGAGGAACCCGACGGCGAACACGGCCGCGGTCCCCAGGAAGGCGGCCGTGGTGTCGGTCGTCGGGAAGAAGGATTTGGCGAAGTAGGTGGTGAACGCCGCGTAGGCGTACCAGTCGTACCACTCGATCAAGTTGCCGATCGAGCCGCGCAGCACGTTGCCGATCACGCGCTTTTCGCTGACGGCGGGCGGGGTGGATCGGCTGAGCCGGGTTGTCATCGTCGACCTCCTGTGTTGCGACTCACGGTGACCAACCGGCGGGGGAGCGGCAAGGCGGGGAGGCAGTTCCTAACGTGTGCTTAGGACGGTGGCGCCCGCCCGGGGGCCGACCGGGTCCGGGTGACCCGCGGCGAGCTGCTGTGTTGCGACTCACGGTGACCAACCAGCGGGTAACCACCAAGGTCGGGAAGCAGTTCCTGACACCCGCTCAGGACGGCCGCGGCCACCGCCAACGCGGGTGCGCGACCCGTGAGCACTGCCGATAACCTCGTGCGCGTCAGCCGCGCAGACGAAGAGTGGAGAACAACAGTGGGACGGTCGGTTCTGGTCACCGGGGGCAACCGGGGCATCGGTCTGGCGATCGCCCGGGATCTCGCCGAGCAGGGACACCGGGTCGCCGTCACGCACCGTGGTTCGGGGGCGCCCGAAGGCCTCTTCGGGGTGCAGGCGGACGTCACCGACACCGAGCAGGTCGACGCCGCCTTCAAGCTCGTCGAAGACCACCAGGGGCCGGTCGAGGTGCTCGTCTCCAACGCCGGGCTGACCGATGACACGCTGCTGATGCGGATGAGCGACGAGCAGTTCGAACGCGTCGTCGACGCCAACCTCACCGGCGCCTTCCGGGTCGCCAAGCGGGCCTCGCGGGGCATGCTGCGCGGCAAGTGGGGCCGGTTCGTCTTCATCTCCTCCGTCGTCGGCCTCTCCGGCTCGGCCGGGCAGGCCAACTACGCCGCGTCGAAGGCCGGCCTGGTCGGCTTCGCGCGGTCGCTGGCGCGGGAGCTCGGCTCGCGCAACATCACCTCGAACGTCGTCGCGCCCGGGTTCGTGCACACCGACATGACCGACGAGCTGCCCGAGGCGCGCAAGAAGGAAATCCTCACGCAGGTGCCCTCCGGCCGGTACGCCGAGCCGTCGGAGATCGCCGCCGCCGTGCGGTACCTGGCCTCCGACGAAGCCGGCTACGTCAACGGTGCCGTGCTGCCCGTCGACGGTGGCCTCGGCCTCGGCCACTGACCGCAAAACCGACCCGAACAAGACTTGGAGGACCCGTGCCCGGACTGCTCGAAGGCAAGCGCCTGCTGATCACCGGCATCATCACCGACGCGTCGCTCGCCTTCCACGCGGCCAAGATCGCGCAGCAGGAGGGCGCGAAGGTGGTGCTGACCGGCTTCGGCCGCATGTCGCTGGTCGAGCGCATCGCGAAGCGGCTGCCCGAAGAGGCGCCGGTGATCGAGCTGGACGTCACCAACCAAGAACACCTCGACGGCCTCGCCGACAAGGTCCGCGAGCACGTCGACGGCCTCGACGGCGTGCTGCACTCGATCGGCTTCGCCCCGCAGACCTGCCTCGGCGCGCCGTTCCTCGACGCGCCCGCCGAGGACGTCAAGACCGCGATCGAGATCTCGACGTACTCGTACATGTCGCTGGCGAAGGCGTGCCTGCCGTTGATGGGGCGCGGCGCGTCCTACGTCGGCATGGACTTCGACGCGCGCGTCGCGTGGCCGGTCTACAACTGGATGGGCGTCGCGAAGGCCGGCCTCGAGTCGGTCAACCGGTACCTGGCCAAGGAGCTGGGGCCGCAGGGCATCCGGGTCAACCTGGTCAGCGCGGGCCCGATGAAGACGATGGCCGCGAAGTCCATCCCGGGCTTCGTCGACCTGGAGGACGGCTGGGGCGAGCGCGCGCCGCTGGGCTGGGACAGCACGGACCCGGACCCGGTGGCGAAGAGCGTCTGCGCGGTCCTGTCGGACTGGCTGCCCGCCACCACCGGCTCGATGATCATGGTCGACGGCGGGGTCCACTTCCTCGGCGTCTGAGCTTCACCCGGCCACGAGCTCACGGTCGTCACTGCGCTGGACGGCGGCGGCGACCGTGAGCACGGCGAGTGTGGCCACGCCGAGGGCGATGCCGGTCCAGGCGACGCTCGGGAAGCCGAGCCCGGCGTCGATCGCGACGCCGCCCAGCCACGGCCCGACGGTGTTGCCGACGTTGAACGCCGAGGTCGTGCCGGCACCGACGAGCGTGGGTGCGTCGCCGGCCGCCTGGTAGGCGCGCAGGTTCAGCGCCGGATTGGCGCCGAACCCGGCGATGCCGAAGGCCATCACGGCCCCCACGGCCGCGAGCGTGTCGGTGGTCAGGGCGAGCACGAGCAGCGCGGCCAGGGCGAGCCCGAGGCAGCCGTAGAGCGTCGCGAACGGCCGCCGGTCGGCGAGCCGGCCGCCCACGCTGATCCCGATCAAGGCACCCACGCCGAACAGCGCGAGGACGCCGGGCACCCAGCCCTCGGCCAGCCCGTCGGTTTCGGTCAGCAGGGGAGCGAAGTAGCTGAACGCGGCGAAGATCATCGCCTGCGCCAGCGCGATCACGCCGAGCGCGAGCCAAACCCGGCCGCGCCGGTACAGCCGCAGCTCACCCCGGACGCTCACCGCCGCACCGGTCGTCTCCGGCACCAGCAGCGCCACGCCCACCACCGCGAGCACCGTCACCGCCGCCACCGCCCAGAAGGCCGTCCGCCAGCCGGCGTGCTGGCCGAGGAACGTGCCGGCGGGCACCCCGGCGATGTTCGCCACGGTCAGCCCGCCGACCAGCACCGCCATCGCCCGGCCGCGCCGGTCCACCGGCACGAGCGCGATCGTCGTCGCCAAGGCCACCGCCCAGAACCCGGCGCAGGCCAGCGCCGCGACCACGCGCGTGGCGAAGAGGAGCGCGTAGCCCTCGGCGAGCGCGCCGACGACGTGCGCCGCGACGAACACGCCGAGCATCGCCAGGAGCGTGCGGCGGCGGGGGAGGCGCAGGGTGCCGATCGCCAGCAGCGGTGCGCCGACGACCATGCCGACGGCGAACGCGGAGATCAGCAGCCCGGCGTCGGGGATGCTCACGTGCAGGTCGGCGGCCATGCCGGGGAGCAGGCCGGTGATCATGAACTCGGACGTGCCCAGCGCGAACACGCTGAGCCCGAGGACGAAGACGGCCAGGGGCATGGGTTCTCCTCCAGGTTGTGTATCGTTCGGTTCAAAACTCGGGCAGCGCCGGAGCCGGCCGGGGGAGGGTCGGTCAGCGGGCGACGATCGCCGAAAGCGCGATGTCGGCCACGGCGTGCATGCTCTCGCGGCTCGTGCCGCGGCGGGCCATGACCCGCAGGCCCGAGGTGGTGCTGAGCAGGAACTCCGCCACCTCGGCGGGGTCCAGGCCGTCGCGGAGGCTGCCGTCGAGCACGCCCTCGCGCACGCACTCGGTGAACATGGTCAGGTTCCGGGCGGTGTCGTGCCGCAGCTCGGCGCCCACTTCGTCGTCGGGTACGCCGAGCTCGGCCAGGGTGTTCACCACGAGGCAGCCGCGGCGGTGCGCCTCGAGATCGTCCTCGATGGCACTGGCGAGGACCGCGGCGAGCCGCTCGGCCGCGGTGCCCGGACCGTCGAGAATCGCCTGGCGCTCGTCCAGCCGGGTGCGGGTGTAGTGCTCCAGTGATCGCCGGAAGAGGGCCCGCTTGCTGGTGAACGTGTTGTAGACGCTGCTGCGGCCGAGTCCGGTGGCTGCGCACAGGTCCTGCGTCGACGTCGCTTCGTAGCCGTGTTCCCAGAAGGCGTGCATCGCCTTCTCGACGGCGGCGGTTTCGTCGAATTCCCGTGGCCTGGCCATGGCGGACACCCTACCACGGTTTTGGACTGGTCGATTCATAACTGGCCCGAGTCGGCGTGCGGGCCGCCACATCGGCAAGATGACGGGGGTGGGATACGACGCGCTGCTGTGGCTTTCGTTCGGCGGTCCGGAAGGACCCGACGACGTCATGCCGTTCCTCGAGAACGTGACCAGGGGCCGGGGGGTGCCGCGCGAGCGGCTCCTCGAGGTCGCCGAGCACTACCGGCACTTCGGCGGCGTCTCGCCGATCAACGAGCTGAACCGCGACGCGATGGCCGCGGTCGAGAAGCAGCTCTCGGCGGCCGGCGTGGACCTGCCGGTGCACTTCGGCAACCGCAACTGGCACCCGATGGTCGAGGACACCCTCGCTGCGCTGACCGCGGACGGCGCGAAGCGGGTCCTGGTGTTCCCCACGAGCGCGTATGGCGGCTACTCGGCGTGCCGCCAGTACGACGAGGACATCGAGCGCGCCCGCGCGGCGGTCGGCGAAGGTGCCCCCGAACTGGTCAAGATCCGCCAGTTCTTCGACCACCCGCTGTTCGTCTCGGCGGCCGCCGACGGTGTGCGCGCGGCCCACGCGTCACTCGGGAACGAGCCCGGGATCCGCACGGTGTTCACCGCCCACTCGGTGCCGGAGAGCGCCGACCGCGCCTCGGGCCCGCCCGCGGAAGGCGGCCGCCGCTACTCGCGCCAGATCGCCGAGGCGGCCCGCCTGGTGGCGGCCGAGGCGGGGATCGCGGAGTACGACGTCGTGTGGCAGTCGCGGTCCGGGCCGCCGCAGGTGCCGTGGCTGGAACCGGACATCGTCGACCACATCGACGCGCTGCACGCGTCCGGCGTGCGCGGGGTGGTCGTCTCGCCGATCGGGTTCGTGTCGGACCACCTCGAGGTGATCTGGGACCTGGACAACGAGGCGGCGGAACGCGCGGCCGAGCACGGCATGGCCTTCGCCCGCGCGGCGACGGCGGGCGCGGACCCGCGGTTCGCGGAGCTGGTGGTGGAGCTGATCCGCGAGCACACGCACGGGGTCCAGGCGCGGAAGCTGTCGCCGTTCCCGGCGGCGGGCTGCACGGTCAACGGCGCGCCGTGCGCGGTGGGCTGCTGCGAACCGGCGAAGCGCCCGGGCCGTTAGCCCCGGCGCCCCACGAGGTGGAAGGCGCGGCTGAGCCGGCGGTACGGATCCCGCCGGCCGGCCTCGAACTCGACGGCCGCCACGCGCTCGCTCTCGGCCGGGTCCGGCCCGGCGCCGCTGAGGTCCAGCCAGTCGACGAACAGCCAAACTCCGTACCACGCCACGGGTTCCACCCCGCGGCCGCGCAGCGCCTCGCTCAGTTCCGCCACCGTGTCGGCGCGGGTCGGCAGGCCCAGCACCCCCACTTCGGTGCGAGCGTCGAACGCCTCCAGGGCGTCTTCCCAGCGGCCTTCCATCGCCGGGCGCACCGCCGCGGCGTCGGCGTTGCCGGTCATGATCGAGACGAGGCCGCCGGGCGCGACGCACCGGCACAGCTGGTCGAGCACGGGTTCGGGATTGTCCAGGTAGCCGAGCACGCCGTGGCACAGGACGGCGTCGAACCGGCGGCCGCCGACCGCCTCCTCGGCGGCCGCGCCGTCGGCTTGCACGAGCGTCGCCCGGTCCTGCAGCCGCTGCCGGGCCCTGTCCAGCATCGCCGCCGAGGAGTCGAGCAGCGTGATGTCGTAGCCCGCGCGGGCCAGCGGGAGCGACTGGTGGCCCGCGCCGCCGCCGACGTCCAGCACCGAGGCCGGCGGGGCGGGCAGGTGTTCCAGCAGCTGCCGGTGCATCACATAAGTGCGTACGCGCCCTTTGACGGTCGCGTACGCACCGTCGGCGAAATCGTCGGCGACCGCGGCCCAGGTGTCCTCGCTCATCGCGCGGGACCTCAGCCTTCGCGGGCCGTCTGCTCCGCGAACACCCGCACGGCCTCGTCGACCGCCGCGCAGCGGGCCGTCCGGACCGCGTCCGACAGCGGCCGCAACGCCTGGGCCCGCAACGTCGAAGCCGACGCCGACAACGCGCCGCCCGGGTCGTCCGACAACGCGATGGCCAGGATCGCCGCGATCTCCTCGGCCCGCTGCAGCACCCGCAACGCGCGTCCGGGCGTCCCGGCCGGCCAGTCCACGTCCGGGCGCGAGCGCAGGTGGGCCGACAGCTCCGCACGCACGCCCGGCCGGTCCGAAGCCACGTCCAGGGCCTGCAACGCCCCGGCGCCGGCGCGGATCGCGTCCGTCAGCCCGTGCTCGGCCTCGCCGAGCGGGACGTACTCCGGGGTCGCCGTCGCCGCCAGCGAATAGACCGTCCAGCGCACCAGGCCTTCGGCGATCGGCTCCGGCACCAGGCCGAAGCCGAGGTCCGGCAGCACCAGCGCGTCGCCCGAGCGCAGGGCCGCTTCGGTGAACGGGCCGCCGCCACCCAGGCCGCGGACGTCGCCCGGGACCGGGAGCACCAGGTGCAGC
>NZ_MUMI01000808.1 GCF_002155975.1 Amycolatopsis kentuckyensis | reverse complement strand
CGCGCCGAGCGCGGACGCGCTGTGGATGACCATCTGGCGCGGGCCCGGCTTCATGCTGAACGTCTTCCAGACCGGCGGGATGGGCGCGCGGGCGGACAAGGACGGCCTGTCCACCACGGGCTTCCCGAGTGGCCTGCGGTCGACGCCGACCGAGGTCATCGAGACCATGGCGCCGCTGGTCCAGCACGTTCGTGAGCTGCGCGTGGACTCCGGCGGCGCCGGCCGGTTCCGCGGCGGCCTCGGACAGGTGACCACGATGGGCGCACTCGGCGTGACTTCCTGGAGCGTCAACGGCAACGTCGACCGGGTGCGGGCCGCGGCGTCCGGAGTGGACGGCGGCGAGCCGGGCGCTCCCGGTCGCTTCGGCTTGTCCGGCGGGGTGGACCTGCCCGCGAAGAGCCGGGTGCCGCTGGCGGCGGAGTCCGTTGTGGACGTCACGTTGCCGGGCGGTGGCGGGTACGGGTCGCCGGCCGCGCGGCCGGTGGCGGCGGTGCTCGCCGACGTCGTCGAGGGGTACGTCTCGGTGGCGGCGGCGCGTGAGGTGTACGGCGTCGAGGTGCGGTACCTCGGGGACCCGGACGCGCTCGTCCGGCTGCCCGAGGACTACGCGGTGGACGAAGAGCAGACAGCACGACGGAGAGCGGGGCAGTGAGCATGGGTCGGTTGGCCGGCAAGGTTGCGGTGGTCTTCGGCGGCGCGCGGGGGATCGGTCTCGCCACGGTGAAGGAGTTCGTCGCCGAAGGTGCGACCGTCTTCGCCGCCGACATCCGCGAGCCCGCGGAAGCGCTCGACGGCTACCACCATTCCATAGTGGACGCCACCGACGAGGCCGCCGTGGCGGCGTTCGTCGATCGCGTGATCGCCGAGGCCGGCCGCATCGACGTGCTGTTCAACAACGTCGGCATCCACCTCGGGAAGTCCCTCGTGGACACCACGCTCGCGGAGTTCGACAACATCTTCGCGCTCAACGTGCGGGCCGCCTTCCTCGGCACCCGTGCCGTGCTGCCGCACATGATCGAACGACGAGCGGGCAGCATCATCACGACGTCGTCGAACGGCGGCGTGATGGGCCGCCCCGGCGACCCGGTGTACAACGCCACCAAGCACGCGCTGGTCGGGCTGACCAAGTCGATCGCGGTCGCCCACGCGCACCAGGGCATCCGGGCCAACACGGTGAACCCGGGCGCGATCGACACCGACATGCTGCGCAGCACGCTCAACTCGCCGGAGGAGTTCGAGACCAAGCAGCACCAGCTGGTCGCGAGCACACCGGCGGCACGGGTCGGCGAGGCCTGGGAAGTCGCGAAAGCCGTGGTGTTCCTGGCGAGCGACGAGTCCCGGTTCGTCAACGGTGTCGTGCTGCCGATCGACGGGGCGAAGGCCGCGGGGGCGATGCCGGGCAACCGGTACAGCCTCGATTTCGACCTCGGCGTCAGGTAGTGCCGTGACCGTCGATGCCTCGGGGCTGGAGAACGCGCGGCACCTGCTCGAGCGCAGCGGCACGGCCGAGCGGGTCGCGGCGATCCTGCGCCAGTACATCACCGACGGCGTCTTCGCCCCCGGTGAACGGCTGTCGGAACCGGTGATCAGCTCGGCGCTCGGCGTCTCGCGCAACACGCTGCGCGAGTCGTTCCAGCTGCTCGCCCACGAGCGGCTGGCCGTGCACGAGCTGAACCGCGGCGTGTTCGTGCGCGAACTGACCACAGAGGACATCGAAGACCTCTACGTCGTGCGCCGCGCCACCGAATGCGGTGCCCTGCGTCGCGCCGCCGAGCTGTCCACAGTGGATCTTTCGCTGGTCGAGCAGGCGCTTCGGGACGGCCGGACGGCGGCGGCGGCCGAGGACTGGCCGTCGGTCGGGACCGCCAGCATCCACTTCCACCAGGCCCTCGCGGATCTGGCCGGCAGCGAGCGCCTGTCCGCGACGATGCGCCAGGTGCTCGCCGAAACGCGGTTGTTCTTCGTGCTCAACGAGAACACGCGGGAGTTCTACGAGCCGTTCCTGGACTGCCACGAGAAGATCCTGCGCGACCTGCGCCGCGGC
>NZ_MUMI01000807.1 GCF_002155975.1 Amycolatopsis kentuckyensis | reverse complement strand
CCGGGCCCGCGGCCGCTCGGGGAGCTGCTGATCGCCGCGCTGATCCCGTCGGCGCAGCTGCCCCCGCGGGGCCTGTGGCGCACCAAGGCGGGCGTGCGGAACCTGCCGCTGGCCGCGTGGCTCGGCCGCGACGCCGACCCGCTCGACCCGGCCGACGGCGTCGGGCGGACGCTGGTCCGGCGCTACCTGGCGGCGTTCGGCCCGGCGGCCACGGCGGACCTGCGCGCGTGGTCCGGCCTGACCGGCCTGCCGGCCGCGGTGAAGGCGGTGCGCGGGGAGCTGGTGGCCTTCCGCGACGAGCGGGGCCGCGAGCTGCTCGACCTGCCCGAAGCGCCGCGGCCCGACCCGGGAACACCCGCGCCGGTCCGGTTCCTCCCGGCGTTCGACAACGCGATCCTCGGCTACGACGACCGGTCCCGCATCATCGACGACGCCCACCGCGGGCTCTCGGTGGCGGGCGAACGGGTGGTCCTGGTCGACGGCCGCGTCTCGGCAACGTGGACGGTGGCGGAGGGAACGGTCGTGGTGCACCCGCTGCGGCCCCTGACGAAACCCGAGCGCGATGAGGTCGCCGCCGAAGGAAGTGCGGTGGCCGCGTTCTTGAGCGACGGCGAGAGCGACCGGGTGCGACTGGGCTAACCCACCGCCCGCGCGAACCGCTCCGCCACCTGCCGCAGCCGTTCCACCAGCCCCGGCGGCGCCTCCTCGACCACGAAGTCATACCCCAGCTGGGCCAGGTGGTACGGCACCGCGTCCAGGTTGTTCGACCCGGTCCGCACCCGGCAGCTGGCCTCGTCGATCTCCTCCACCACGCCCGCCGTCGGCGGGATGCGCCGGGCCAGCGCGGCCGCCGGGGCGGCCACCCGCAGGACCAGCCGGTGCGGGTACACCTCCGTCGAGATCTGGCGGGAGACGTACTCCGCCAGGTCCGCGGCCGGCGGTTCGCGCGGCGGGAAGCGGAAGCCCGCCGCCGGCACCCCGGCGATCCGGTCGACCCGGAACGTGCGCCAGTCCGCCCGGTCGAGGTCGAAGGCCACCAGGTACCAGCGCCGCCCCGTGTGGACCAGCCGCAGCGGCTCGACCGACCGCTGCGTCGAGACGCCGGACCGGTCGCCGTAGCCGAAGCGCAGCCGTTCCTGGTCGCGGCAGGCCGTCGCGATCGCCGTCAGCACCGAGGCGTCCACCGTCGGGCCCGCGCCGGGCAGCGACACCGTCGCCGCCTGCAGGGCGCCCACGCGCGGCCGCAACCTGGCCGGCAGCACCTGCTCCAGCTTCGCCAGCGCCCGCACCGACGTCTCCTCGATGCCGCTGACCGTGCCGCTCGCCGCGGTGCGCAGGCCGACCGCGACCGCCACCGCCTCGTCGTCGTCCAGCAGCAGCGGCGGCAGCGCCGCGCCCGCGCCCAGCCGGTAGCCGCCCGCCACCCCCGGCGTCGCGTGCACCGGGTAGCCGAGGGACCGCAGCCGCTCGACGTCGCGGCGGATCGTGCGGACGTCGACCTCGAGCCGGGCCGCGAGGTCGGCGCCCGGCCAGTCCCGGCGCGCCTGCAGCAGCGAGAGGAGCCTGAGCAGCCGTTCCGATGTGCCGTGCATGGCACGCAGTGTGCCAGACATCGCGGACAGCTCCTGTCC
>NZ_MUMI01000806.1 GCF_002155975.1 Amycolatopsis kentuckyensis | reverse complement strand
TGACCGCACGGCGAAGGTTGTCGGTGGTGCCCGGTAGTCTCGCGGCGTGGCTCTAGCGCTGTACCGCAAGTACCGTCCGACAACCTTCGCCGTGCGGTCAGGAGACCAGGGCCGTCGCTTCGGCGACCATGGCGTTCACCTTGGTGACGTGCGCCGCGGTGAACGCGTCACGCGCCCGCGCCTTCGGCAGCTCGACGTCCAGGTAGTGCTGCAGGCCCGAGTCCGGCCCGTCGAGGACGCCCTGCGCGACCGCCTTCACCTCCGGGCCCTCGCCGAGGGTCCGGGTGGCGTAGACGGCCAGGTCGATCAGGTGCGTGACGTACCGGCCGTGGGCCAGGAACTCGCGGATGTCCGCGACGGTGCCGTCCAGCGCCTTCTGCGCCGCCGACTTCGTCGACGGGCCACCGGCCGCCAAGAGCTGGTTGACCTCGATGCGGTCGTCGGTGTCCCGGCCCGGGTAGTCACCGGTGCGCAGCAGCGCGGCGACACCGGCGTACGGGCCGGCGAGCACGTCACGAGCGGCCTGGCGCAGGCCCGGGCGGGCGTTCGGGTCCGCCGCGATCGCCGAGACGGCGGCGCGGTCGTCGGACTCCTGCGCGACGGCGAGCCCGCTGCGCACGAACGTGACGACGTCGTCGTCCGAGCCGCTCAGCGCGGCGCGGGCGGCGTTCTTGACCGCGGCACCGCCGTTGCGCAGCAGGTAGACGGACGCCTTGCGGCCGTTCGGCACGGTCAGCGCCGGGTCGGCCGCGTCGGCGAGCAGCTTGTCGTTGTCGGTCTTGGCCTGTGCGGCGCGCGCCGCGGCTTCACGGGCCTGCTGCTGCGCGGCCGCCTCGGCACCGGCGGCGGCCTGGCCGTTGCGCTGGTTCTCGGCCTGCTGGGCGGCGAGCCGGTCGGCGTTCGCCGTCCGCGCGTCCGCGGCGATCCGGCGGGCCGTTCCCGCGGCGATCTTCACCTCCAGGGTGCGGTGGGCGGCCTTGGCCCTCTTGGCCGCGTCGAGCTGCGCACGGACGCCCGCGGCTTCCGCGTCGTAGTTCACGCTGACCTGCCACCACAGCGCCAGGAAGTACCGGACGTCCTCCGGCGTGCCGTCGAGCGCCGTCTGCCCGGCGGCCTTGACCTCCGGGCCGCCTTCGGCCATCGCCTGGTCGACGGTGAGGCGGTCGTCGACGTCCTTCGCCTGCTGCAGACCGGTCTCCAGGAACGCCCGCACGTCCGCGGGCGTTCCGTCGAGTGCCTGCTGGGCCCGGGCGTTGACGGTCGGGCCACCGGCGCTCATGGCCTGGCCGACGGCGATCCGGTCGTCCGAGATCCGGGCCAGTGCCAGGCCGTGCGCCAGGTACTCGCGGATGTCGTCCGGGGTGCCGTCGAGCGCTCGCTGGGCGGTGCGCTTGGTGACCGGGCCGCCGGAGGAGAGCGCCTGGTTGACGAGGACCCGCTCGTCGTCGTTCTGCGCCCGCTGGCGGCCGGTGGCCAGGAAGGCCTGCAGGTCGGCCGGCGAGCCGAGCAGCGCCGCTTCGGCGGCCCGTGCCACGCCGGGACCGCCGGTCTCCAGCAGCGATACGGCCTGCGCCCGGTCGGGCAGCACGTCCGCGGCCGCCGGCGTCGCGAAGACCCCGGCCGCGAGTGCGGCGGCCACGATTACTGCGTTTGCACGCAAGGTGAAACCCCCTCGATCGATGATCGTCCGGTTTCTTATCGCCGGGCCGGTCGGAATGTTTCCGATAACCTCGGATCCCGTGAGCCGCACGCGGAAGCCCGAGCCGGTGGCCGGGCGCTACCCCGTGCGGTTCGGCACGGCGGAGCTGGTCCGTGACGCCGGCCGCGGCAACGCCTGGCTGGTGTCGGTGGACGGCGTCGCGCAGTCGTACGTCGACCTCGACGACCCCGCCCACCTGGAGTTCGACTACGTCCGCCGGTTCGCGGACGTGGTGAACCGGTTGCCGCCCGGTCCGCTGGACGCGCTCCACATCGGCGGGGCGGCGTGCACGCTGCCGCGGTACGTCGCGGCGTCGCGGCCGGGCTCGCGGCAGCTGGTGTTCGACGCCGACGGCGAGCTGGTGGAGCTGGTCCGCACGCAGCTGGGGCTGCGGGTGCCGGGCCTGCGCGTCCGGGTGACGGACGGCCGCGAAGGCCTCGCGACGCGCCGCGAGGACTCGGCGGACCTGGTGGTGGTCGACGCGTTCGAGCGGGCCACGCTGGCCGGCGGCCTGGCGACGCTGGAGGCGACGACGGCGATCGCGGGCATCCTGCGCGCCGGGGGCTGCTACCTGGCGAACATCACGGACGGCTCGGGCCTGCCGTTCACCCGCCGTTTCCTGGCGACACTGCTGTCGGTGTTCCCGGAGGTCCTGCTCCTGGCGGACCCGGGAGTCCTGCGCGGCCGCCGGTTCGGCAACCTGGTCCTGGCGGCCTCGGCAACCGAGCTCCCGACGGCGGAGATAGCCCGCCGAACGGCCTCGGCGGCCTTCCCGGCGCGCTGCGTGCACGGCGCGGAGCTGCGGAAACTGGCGGGCCGGGCGGCCCCGATCACGGACGCGGACGCACCACCGCCCCCGAACCCCCCGGACGACGTGCTGGGCCTGTTCTGATCCACCCGAACGCCCACCCGAGCCGCGGCAGACCCAAGCCG
>NZ_MUMI01000805.1 GCF_002155975.1 Amycolatopsis kentuckyensis | reverse complement strand
GATGCCCGACCGTCGCGGCCGGCGGGTTCAGGCGGACCTCGCCGCTGTCCGGCTTCGCGAGGCCGGCGAGGGTCCGCAGGAGTGTCGATTTGCCGGCGCCGTTGACGCCGACCAGGCCGACGACGTCGCCGGGTGCCACCACGAGGTCGAGGCCGGAGAAGAGGATGCGGTCACCGTGGCCCGCGGCCAGGTCCTTCGCGACGAGAGTTGCGCTCATGAGGTAGCCGAGTCTACGACCTCGTGGTGAACTGTCAGATCAAGGTCAAAACCACCGACAGTGTGTGTCCCGTGGCGCTTTGATCACTCACTGTGGGTACCCTGTTCGGTTGTCAGTCCCGCAGCCTGTCAGTGCGACAACACAGTGAGGTCGGTGAACAGCATGGGCGAGCCCGCTCCCCCGGTCACCCTCGGCCGCAGGCCGAAACCGAGGGAAAGCCGCCCGTCCGCGCCCCGGCCCACGGTGAGCCGCCGCCGCGAGGTCAGTCACGCCAGCGCGCGGTCGCTGCTGATGACCGTCCTCGGCGAGTACGCGCTGCCGCG
>NZ_MUMI01000804.1 GCF_002155975.1 Amycolatopsis kentuckyensis | reverse complement strand
CTTCCGCAACGGTGGCGAGCTCGCCTGGGCCGCGACGGCGACGCCCACCCCGGCCGGCCACACCCGGGTGGCCTCCCGCAGTTCCCGCACCCGCGCCCGCAGGACGGCCAGGTCGTCCCCGACGTCCGACGGCGCCTCCGGCCAGCGGGCGAGCGAACTCCACAGCACTTCGCCGTCCCCGCCGCGCACCAGCCGGAAGGACACCTTGGTGCCACCGATGTCCATGCCGAGGTAGCAGGCCTCCGTCACCGGAGCGGCCCCTCCACGGCGCGCAGGAACTCCCGGTACCGGTCGCGGGACCAGCTCGGCGGGCAGGTGTCCTGCCACGGTTTGTCGCGGCCGCTGAAGTGCAGGATCGACGCGGTCCGCTCGGCGCGGACGAGCGAGTCCAGGCCGGCGATGTCCTCGGCCACGTGGACGTAGTCGCTGCGGCTGGCCATGATCGACATGGCGAAGGTGTTCCACTTGCGGTCCAGGCGGAGCCAGTCGTCCGCGGCCGCCCAGTTCAGCGCGTCCTGATCGGGGAAGCGAGCCATGCCGGGCTCACGCAGGAGGATGTCGCTCGCCCGGTCGAGCACCCCGGTGGACCGGCATGCGTCGAGGTCGAGCAGGAGCACACCGGAGTTGAAGTACTCGCGGTCCGCCGGGAACTCGCGCTCTCCCCACGAGGGCAGCGCGCCGCCGCGGCTCATCGTCGGCCGCGCCGAGTCGCGGACGGCGCCGATGGCGTGGCCGTCCATGGGCAGCGTCAGCAGCTCGCGCAGGTCGTCCAGGACGATCAGGTCCGAGTCCAGGTACAGGACCCGCGACTCGTCGGCCAGCACGTGGTGCACGTTGAGCCGCAGGTAGATGGCCGCGGTGTAGCGCCGCAGCACGGGCAGGCGGGGATCGACCGGCGGGCTCTCCACCAGCTCCAGCTTCAGCCCGAGCCGGTCGCCGTGCGCCCGGATGCGGGTCCGCGCGTCGGCGCTCAAGGTGTCGTGGAGGAGCACGACCCTGAGGTCGTCGAGGCAGTCTTCGTGCGCGGCGGCCAGCGAGTGCAGCGCGACCCTCGCCGGGAGCTCGAAGTTGTCGTCCACCGCGCAGACGATGGTCGGCAAGGGGGCCTGCGGTTCATTCCCCGCCATCGGAGACCTCGGCTTTCAGCGGCTTGCGGTACTGCCAGAAGCAGCGGCGGATGCGGGCCCGCAACCGGTCGGAGAACAGCGACAGCGGTCCCACCCACGAGATCTCGGCGACGGTGATGCCGCGCTCGCGTTGATCGGCGTAACACCGCTTCATCAGGGTCATGCCGATGCCCCGGCTGCGCACGGCGTGGTCGGTGGCCATCGGGCCGATGATGTGCGGCTGGTTCACCCCGTACGCGCAGAACGCGACCGGTTTCCCCGCCGACACCGCGAGGTGGCACCCCGCGTTCTCCCGGCCGAGGGCGGCGACGGCCTCGTCCGCCCAGCCGGGTGGCCACCCGGCCGGCGGCCACCCGGATCCGGCGGACAGCCAGGCGTGCAGCCCGTCCCGGTCGGCCGTGGTCGCCTCGCGCAGCTCGATCCCCTCGCCCAGCAGGCGTTTCTCGTCGTCCGCCGTGTCCAGGGAAATCGCCCGCAGGTCGACGTCCATGTTGACCACGGACCGCCCGCGTTCGTACCCGCTGTCCTCGAAGAAGCAGATGGCCGGGGTGTAGTGCAGGTCGACGCCGGGCCACAAGTAGTAGGGCGCGTTGCCCTCGACCACGACGGCGGTGGCGCCCCGCTCGGCCAGCCGGCTCTCCAGGGTCGTCACCAGCCGCCGGGCGGTGCCCCGGCGCCGGTGGCCGTCGGCGACGACCAGGAGGTCGAGCGAACCCTCGTCCGCGCCCCGGGCCGAGCCCAGCGCGGCACCCACGAGCCGGCCCTCCTCGGTGGCGACGAGGCCGACGGCCTCGCGGCGCAGCAGCATCCCCGGGTAGTCGGCGGCGTACGGGTCCAGCGGGAGCCCGGCCGCGCACAGCGCGGCGAGCTCCGCGTGATCCGCTGCCGCCAGGGAACGGATGTGCATCATCTTCCTCCGGTTGTCACGGGGCCAGCCGCACGTCGGTGACGGGTTCGCCGGCGTCCAGGGCTTCGGTGAGGGAACAGCAGGCCAGGCCTTGGTCCCGGTAGGCGCCGATCATCAGGTCCGTCAGGCGGCCGCGGTCGAGCGTCGGCGGGCGCCCGTCGTCGACACCGTCCACCCAGGACGCGAACCCGTCGTGCGCGAGCACGATCGCGCCCGGCCGGGCCGCGGTGAGCACCGGTTCGAGGTGCGTGTCGGTCGGCCGGTCCCACCAGTCGCGCAGGGCGTCCGTCCAGAGCACCGTGGTCAGGCCGGTGGCGGCCACCGCGGTCCAGCTGTCCCGGGAGTGCAGGCCGTACGGCGGCCGGAACCACCGCACCTCGCTCCCGAGCCGGTCCTCCAGCTCGCGGCGCGCGTCCCCGGTGCGGCGGCGGACTTCGCGCGGATCGATCGACGTCAGCCTCCGGTGGTCGACGCCGTGCAGCCCGACTTCGTGGCCCTCGTCCGCCATCTCCGCGAACAGCCGCGGGAACCGGCGGACCCGGCCCATGAGGACGAAGAACGTGGCGGTCACCCCGTGTTCGCGCAAGGCTTCGAGCACCCGCTCGGTGCCGCCCGGCTCGGGGCCGTCGTCGTAGGTGAGGACGACGTTCTTCGTCTCGGTGCGGACGGCGTGGACCGACGAACCCACCGCGGCGGCTTCCGTGTCGCTCATCCGCGCACTTCGAACACGCCGTAGGAGAAGCCGTCCGCCCGGACTTCCCCGCCGCCGCACGCCACCCCGTGCACGGCGAGCGGGCGGACCACCTCGAGGTCCAGCGGGGCGGTCGCCGGCTCCCGGCGTCCGTTGACGACCACCAGGTGGCGCTCGCCCCGGAGGTAGCCGAAGGGGTAGTCCTGGAACAGCACCCGCACCGGCGCGGCGGTGCCGAGCTCGGGGATCCGCTTGCGCAGTTCGACCAGCCGCCGGACGTGGTGGAGCAGGGAGGCGTCGTCCGCACGGGCGGTCGCGACGGTGGGGCGGTCCGGATCGGGGTCGACCGGGAGGTACAGGTCCGCCGCGGAGGCGGTGGAGAAGCCGGCGTTCGGGCCGTCGTCCCACTGCATCGGGGTGCGCGAACCCTGGCGGGCCGTGATGTCGGCCTGGCTGCCCTCCTTGTCCGGCAGCCCCGGGACGTACCGCATCCCGATCTCGTCGCCGTAGTAGACGACCGGCAGCGTCGGCCAGGTGAGCTGGAAGGCGAACGCCGGCGGGACCATGTCCCGCGTGCGCGGCCCGCAGACGAGCCGGGAGAAGTCGTGGTTGGCCGTCGGCAGCGCCGCCAGCCCGCGCCCGGCCGTCGCGGCTTCGACCTCCTGCCATGCGGTCAGGAACGGCTTCATCGAGCCCCGGCCGGCCACGTCGAAGTAGCACGGCTTGCCGTCGGTCCACGGACCCTGGGTGCCGGAGTCGTTGTCCCACAGCGAATGCACCGCCGGACCGACGAAGTGCAGGAAGAAGTCGGCGTGGAACCCGGCGGGGACGGCCGTCTGCGGCTCGCCCCATTCCGACAGCAGCGCGCAGTGCGGGTACTCGCGGTCGGCCCACTCGCGCAGCTCGCCCCACAGCTTGGCCGTCTCCACCCGGCCGGGGTCGTCCTTGACCAGTGAGTAGGCCATGTCGATGCGGAACCCGGAGACCCCGCGGTCGAACCAGTGGCCCATGATCTCCCGCAGCGCCGCCCGGTTGGCGCGCGGGCCGGGGGCGTCCACGGGCTGCCGCCAGGGCTCGGCGGGGTCGAGCCGGGCGTACCCGAAGTTCAGCGCCGGCTGGGCCGGGTAGAAGTTGGCCCGGTAGAACCCGCCGCGGCGGCCCAGGTTGGGCACCCACTCCCGGACCGGCGAGGCGATCCGGTCGGACCAGATGTACCGGTCGTCGCCCGGTGTTCCGGCCGACTCCCGGAACCACGGGTGCCGGTGGGAAGTGTGCCCGGCCACGAGGTCGAAGAGCACGCGGATGCCGCGTTCGCGCGCGGCCTCGATCAGCGCGACGGCGTCTTCGCCGGTGCCGTACCGCGGCGCGATCGTCAGGTAGTCGACCACGTCGTACCCGCCGTCGGCGAACTCCGACGCGAAGCACGGGCTCAGCCAGACGGCGTCGACGCCCAGCCACTCCAGGTAGTCCAGGCGCGCGGTGAGCCCGGCCAGATCGCCGATGCCGTCACCGTCGGAATCGGCGAACGATGGCGGGTAGACGTGGTACAGCACGGAATCGGCCAGCCAGGACGACGCGGGGCGGGTCATGGGTGTCACACCTTTCGCCGCGGTCAGGGCAGCCGGACGGACAGCTTGTGCCGGAAGAAGTCCCGGGGATCCCACTTCGCCTTGACCTGCTGCAGGCGCGGGTAGTTGTCCCGGTAGTACAGGTCGTGCCAGGCGGCGGCCGAGGTGTTGAACCGCGGGTCGGCGACGTCGGTGTCGGCGTCGTTGACGTAGCACCCGCCGGTGACGCCGTCGGGCACCGGCACACCACCGGTCTCCGCGTACACCGCCCGGTAGAAGTCGCGGTTCCAGCCGATGTACTTGTCGTCGTCGGCCGGGTCGGTCCAGATCACCGTCCACAGCAGGTTCAGCGAGCAGTCGCGGTGCGGGAAGGCGGTGTCGTTCCGGCCGACCGCGTTGATCCGGCCGCCGAAAGACAGGAACGACACCCCGATCGTCGGGTTGTCGACGTCGGTGCGGGTGAGGTACCGGTAGAGCGCGTCGATCTGCGCGTCCGGCATGGTCCCGCGCATCATGGCCGACTTGAAGTCGCTGCGCAGGGCCGGGTCGTTCGCCTGGCTGTTCGTCGTCGCGCGCTGCAGGGTCGACTGCAGCCACGGCATCCGCGTCACGTGGGGCTTCGCGTCCGGCGCGACGCCGTCGAGGATCTCCGCGTGGTAGCGCTCGAGCAGCCGCTCGGCGTCCGGGTGGGTCGCGGCCACCTGGGTGCCCAGGCCGATCGGGCCCGCCGACCGGAGCGGGAGCCCGAGTCCGCCGGTCAGCGCCAGGTACGGCGAGCCGGGATGCTTGTGCTTCTCGTGGAACGCGCTGTAGTTCTTCAGCAGCCGGGCGAACTTCTCCTTCGTGAAGTCCGCCCACGGCAGCCCGAGGCCGGCGAAGAGCACCTCGGCGGGCGGCTGGGGCAGGATCCTGCGCGGGTCGTTCCCCTTCGCGCCCGGCGAGCGGAACCAGTAGCGGGTGACCACGCCGAAGTTGCCGCCGCCACCGCCGGTGTGGGCCCACCACAGGTCGCGGTGGGGGTCGCCGGGCTCCCTCGTCGCCACCACCTTGCGGACACCGCCGCGGGCGTCGACCACGACCACCTCGACCGCGTGGAGGTGGTCGACGCCCATTCCGTGGAGGCGGGACAGGAACCCGTGCCCGCCGCCGGCGAAATGACCTCCCGCGCCGATCGAGTAGATGATGCCGGCCGGGATCGTGACGCCCCAGGCCTTGTAGAGCCGGTCGTACACGTCCATCAGGATGGCGCCGGGTTCCACGGCGACCGCGCCGCGCTCGGCGTCGAAGTACACCCGGTTCATCTCGGACAGGTCCAGCACCACCTGGACCTCCGGGTTGAACACGAAGTCCTCGACGCAGTGACCGCCGCTGCGCACGGTGAGCCGCTTGCCCTCGGCGACTGCCTTGCGCACGACTTCGATCACCGACGCCGTCGAATCGGCGACGTAGATCGCGTCGGGAGCGGCCACGTACCGCGGGTTGAGGCCGCGGACCAGGTCGCGGTACCGGCCGTCCGCCGCGGTGATCGCGACCGGCCCGAACCCGGTGGTCCCCGTCTCCGCGACCG
>NZ_MUMI01000803.1 GCF_002155975.1 Amycolatopsis kentuckyensis | reverse complement strand
GGCCACCCCGACCCGGCGCCACGCCCTCGCGATCGGCACGGCCACCGCGGCACCCGCCGCCCCGGCCGCGGCGATGGTGTGCGCCGGGCCCAGCACGTCGGCCAGCGCGCCCGCCGCGGCCGCGCCGACCCCCTGCACCGTGATCAGGCCCGCCGAGTTCACGCCGGCGCACTGCGCGCGGTGCTCGTCGGGCACCCGCCGCATGAACGAGACCGTGCCGGTGATGTTGTAGCCCGTCGCCAGCAGGCCGGACGCCGCGAGCAGTACCACCGACGTCACCAGGCCCGGCCGGCAGGCGAACACCACCAGCGGTAGGCCCGCCGCGATCCCCAGCCAGGCCAGGACGCGGAGCTGCACGCGTTCCGGGATCCACTTGCCGAACACGACGCCGCCGAGCACGCTGCCCGCGGGGTCCGCCGCCATGAGCAGCCCCACCAGCGTGGCGCCCGCGCCGATCCCGGCCGCGTACGGCGCGGCCAGCGCCTCCGGGACGACGTAGAACCCGGCCAGCCAATTGAGCGCCACCAGCGTCCGCAACGCCGGGTCGCGCCAGATCAGCCGGATGCCCGCGCCGGTCGTGGCCAGCCAGGCCGGCCGGACCGCCTGCGCGATCGCCGCCCGCCGGCGGACGCCGGTGACCAGGAACAACGCCGACAGCAGGAACGTCGCCGCGTCCAGGCCCAGCGCCGCGGACGGGGTGAGCGCGGCGATCAGCGCGCCGCCGCCGGCGAACCCGGCCAGCTGCGCGCCCTGCATCGTCACGTTCCGCAGGGCCATCCCGACGAGGTACCGCTCGCCTTCGAGAACCGTGGGCAGCAGTGCTTGCTGCGCCGCTTTGAACGGCCCGCCGAGCGCCGTCATCACCGCGACCAGCACGCACACCACCCACAGCGGGACGCCGGGGATCGCGATGACCGCGACCAGCGCGGCCCGCGCCAGATCGGCCGCGACCATCACGTCCCGCCGCGGCCACCGGTCGCCGGCGCCGGCCAGCAGGATGCCGCCGAGCAGGGACGGCACATAGGTCAGGGCGTAGGTGAGGCCGGTCAGCGCGGCCGAGGACGTGCGCTGGTAGACGAGGACGGCGAGCGCGACCCGGGCGAGCTGGTCGCCGCAGACGGACAGCAGCTCGGCGGTCCACATCGCCCGGAATTCGGGGACGGCGAGCACCGCACCGAAACCGGCCTTCTTCACCCGCGCGTCATCCATCGGTGCCCCTCGAAACCGCAATCCCATCACGGTAATCACCCACCGGAGTGGAATCGAGCCGTTCGGTGACAGTTGCCCCGTTCGCACCAGCCCCGGCCCCCGGACGGCCCGCGACGGCCGTCAGGCGGGGTGGCCGCCGATCCGGGTGGTCAGCTCGGCCGCCGTCGTCGCCACTTCGGCGGCGAGGTCCGGCCACGTCTCCGGGCACGGCTCTGCTTCGCAGTGGTGGCGGAGGGTGACGCTGATCGCGGCCAGCGGGCGGGCGCCGTGGTCGAAGACCGGGCAGGCCACCGAGGCGAAACCGGCCGTGACGTGGCCGTCCTCGACCGACCAGCCGAGGCGGCGTTCCGCGGTCAGGGTGCGGCGCAGCTCGGCCAGCGTGCGCGGGCCGCGGCCGGTGCGGAGGACGAACGCCGAGGCCGCCGGGAACAGCGCGCGGACGTGCGGGGCCGGGAGGTGCCGCAGGATCGCCCGGCCGGACGCCGTCAACTGGGCCGGCAGCCGGACGCCGACCTCCGTCACCAGCGTCTCCGGGCGGGCCGGGCGTTCCTTGATCAGGTACAGCGACTCGTTGCCGTGCAGGACACCCAGGTGGGCGGTGTGCCCGACGCGGTCGACGAGCTTGCGCAGCAACGGCCCGGCCAGGCGCTCCAAAGGATCGTGGCGCAGGTAGGCCGAGCCGAGTTCGAACGCCGCGATGCCCAGGCCGTAGCGGCGTTCCGCGGGCAGGTGGACGACGAAACCGGCCGCTTCGAGCTCGCTGAGCAGGTGGTACGTGGTCGAACGGGGGAGGTTCGCCTCGCGGGCGATCGCCGCCGCGGTGACCGGGCCCGGGCGCGTGGCCAGCAGGCGCAGCACCGCCAGGCCGCGGCGCAGCGCCGGGACCTCGCTGCTGTCGCCCATGGCCCGAGCCTAGCGTCTGGGATCCCAGACAGAACCACCCGTTGAGGCATCCCACCAGCGGTTCCGAAGGGGTCCAATGAGGCCATGCCGGAAAAAGTGCTCCTGGGCCCGGAGCCCCTGACCGCCGCCCAGGTCGTCGACGTCGTCCGGGGTCACGCGCCCGTCGGGCTCACGGACGCCGCCGAGAAGAACCTCGCCGCGACGCGCCAGCACATCGAAGACCTCGCCCACGCCGTCACGCCCACCTACGGCGTTTCGACCGGCTTCGGCGCCCTCGCCACCCGCCACATCCCCGTCGAGAGCCGGACCGCGCTGCAGCGCAGCCTGATCCGCTCGCACGCCGCCGGGGCCGGGCCGGCCGTCGAGGCCGAGGTCGTCCGCGCGCTGATGCTGCTGCGGCTGCGGACCCTCGCCAGCGGCTACACCGGCGTCCGCCCGGGCACCGCGCAAACGCTTGCGGCCCTGCTCAACGCCGACATCACGCCGATCGTCCACGAGTACGGCTCCCTCGGCTGCTCCGGCGACCTCGCGCCCCTGGCCGCCGTCGCGCTCGCGCTCATGGGCGAGGGCGAAGTGACGTACCGCGGCGAAGTGATGAACGCGGACGAAGCGCTGAAGCACGCCGGGATCGAGCCGGTCGTTCTCGCCGAGAAGGAGGGCCTCGCGCTCACCAACGGCACCGACGGCATGCTCGGCATGCTCCTGCTCGCCGCCGCCGACCTGCACCGGCTCTTCGACATCGCCGACCTCACCGCCGCGATGAGCGTCGAGGCCCTGCTCGGCACCGACCGCGCGTTCGCCGCCGACCTCCAGGCCCTGCGCCCGCACCCCGGGCAGGCGAAGTCCGCGGCCCGGATGTGGCAGGCGCTGCAGGGCTCGAAGATCGTCGAGAGCCACCGCGGCCCGGACTGCAACCGCGTCCAGGACGCCTACTCGCTGCGCTGCGCCCCGCAGGTCCACGGCGCCGCGCGCGACAGCCTGACCCACGCCGAGCTCGTCGGCGACCGCGAGCTCATGTCCGCTGTGGACAATCCGGTCGTCCTCGCCGACGGCCGCGTCGAGTCCAACGGCAACTTCCACGGCGCGCCCGTCGCCTACGTCCTGGACTTCCTGGCCATCCCGATCGCCGATGTCGCCAGCATCGCCGAGCGGCGCACCGACCGGATGCTCGACAAGGCGCGCTCGCACGGCCTGCCGCCGTTCCTCGCCGACGACCCCGGCGTCGACTCCGGCCACATGATCGCCCAGTACACCCAGGCCGCCGTGGTCAGCGAGCTCAAGCGGCTCGCCGTCCCGGCGTCGGTCGACTCCATCCCGAGCAGCGCCATGCAGGAGGACCACGTCTCGATGGGCTGGTCGGCCGCGCGGAAGCTGCGCAAGGCCGTCGACGGCCTGACCACCGTCCTCGCCATCGAGCTGCTGACGGCGGCCCGGGCGCTGGACTTCCGCGCGCCGCTGGAACCGTCGCCGGTCACCGGCGCGGTCCGCGACCTGCTCCGCACGAAGGTCGCGGGCCCCGGCCCCGACCGGCACCTGGCGCCCGAGATCGCGGCCGCCGAAGAACTCGTCCGCTCCGGCGCCGTCCTCGACGCCGCCCGTCTGGAGGTCTGATGTCCCGCGTCGTCCGTGCCGCCCGCGGCACCCAGCTCACCGCCAAGTCGTGGCAGACCGAAGCCGCGCTGCGGATGTTCCACAACAACCTCGACCCGGACGTCGCCGAGCGGCCCGAGGACCTGGTCGTCTACGGCGGCACCGGCAAGGCCGCCCGCAACTGGGCCAGCTTCGACGCGATCACCCGCGAACTGACCACCTTGGACGTCGACGAGACGCTGCTGGTGCAGTCGGGCAAGCCGGTCGGCGTCTTCCGCACGCACGAGTGGGCGCCGCGCGTGCTGATCGCGAACTCGAACCTGGTCGGCGACTGGGCGACCTGGCCCGAGTTCCGCCGCCTGGAGCAGCAGGGCCTGACCATGTACGGCCAGATGACCGCGGGTTCCTGGATCTACATCGGCACCCAGGGCATCCTCCAGGGCACGTACGAGACGTTCGCCGCCGTCGCGAAGAAGAAGTTCGGCGGCACGCTTCGCGGAACCTTGACCGTCACCGCCGGGCTCGGCGGCATGGGTGGCGCGCAACCCCTCGCCGTGACCATGAACGACGGTGTCGCGCTGGTCATCGAGTGTGACCCGCAGCGCGCGCACCGCCGGGTCGAGACCCGCTACCTCGACGAGGTCGCCGACGATCTGGACGACGCCATCGCCCGCGTCACGAAGGCCAAGCAGGAGAAGCGCGCGCTGTCCGTCGGTGTCGTCGGCAACGCCGCCGAGGTGCTGCCGGAGCTGCTGCGCCGCGGTGTGGAGGTCGACATCGTCACCGACCAGACGTCCGCGCACGACCCGCTGTCGTACCTGCCCAAGGGTGTCAGCGTCGAGGACTGGCACGACTACGCGGCCAAGAAGCCCGACGAGTTCACCGACCGCTCGCGCGAGTCGATGGCCGACCACGTCGACGCCATGCTCGGCTTCCTCGACCGCGGCGCCGAGGTCTTCGACTACGGCAACTCGCTGCGCGGCGAGGCCAAGCTCGGCGGCTGCGAGCGCGCGTTCGACTTCCCCGGCTTCGTGCCCGCCTACATCCGCCCGCTGTTCTGCGAGGGCAACGGCCCGTTCCGCTGGGCGGCGCTGTCGGGCGACCCCGAGGACATCGCCGCCACCGACCGCGCGATGCTGGAACTGTTCCCGGAGAACGAATCCCTGGCGCGCTGGATCCGGCTGGCCGGCGAACGCGTGGCCTTCCAGGGCCTGCCGGCGCGGATCTGCTGGCTCGGCTACGGCGAACGCCACCTGGCCGGCCTGCGGTTCAACGAGATGGTGGCCAGCGGCGAGCTGAAGGCGCCGGTCGTCATCGGCCGCGACCACCTCGACTCCGGCAGCGTCGCCTCGCCGTACCGCGAGACCGAGGGCATGGCCGACGGCTCCGACGCGATCGCCGACTGGCCGCTGCTCAACGCCCTGGTCAACACGTCCTCGGGCGCCAGCTGGGTGTCGATCCACCACGGCGGCGGCGTCGGCATGGGCCGATCCATCCACGCCGGCCAGGTCAGCGTCGCCGACGGGACGCTCCTGGCCGCGCAGAAGCTGGAACGGGTGCTCACCAACGACCCGGGCATGGGTGTCATCCGGCACGTCGACGCCGGTTACGACCGCGCGGCCGACGTCGCCGACGAGCGGGGTGTGCGCGTCCCGATGCGGGAGCAGGCGTGACCGCTTCGGGCCTGCTGGCCGAAATCGACGACGTCGGCCGCGACCCGAAGCGCGGCGGCTACTCGCGGCACGCCTTCGACGCGCCCGAGCACGACCTGCGCGAGTGGTTCGTCGAGCGCGCGCTGGGCCTCGGGCTGGACGTCGAGACCGACCGCAACGGCAACATCTGGGCGTGGTGGGGGCCGCCGGGGCGCAACGCCGTGGTCACCGGCAGCCACCTCGACTCGGTGCCGGGTGGCGGCGCGTTCGACGGCCCGCTGGGCGTGGTGAGCGCGCTGGCCGCCGTCGAGACGTTGCAGGCCAAGGGGTTCCGGCCCCGCCGCCCGCTCGCCGTCGTGGTGTTCGCCGAGGAGGAAGGTGGCCGCTTCGGCGTTCCCTGCCTGGGCTCGCGGCTGCTCACCGGCACCATCGACGCCGACAAGGCGCGGGGCCTGCGGGACGCCGACGGCGTGACGTTCGCCGAGGCAGCCGCGAAGGCGGGCGTCGACCCGGCGCGGATCGGCCCGGACGCCGAGCGGCTCGGCCGGATCGGGCACTTCCTCGAACTGCACGTCGAGCAGGGCCGCGGGCTGATCGACCTCGGCGCGCCGGTCGCGGTCGGCAGCACGGTG
>NZ_MUMI01000802.1 GCF_002155975.1 Amycolatopsis kentuckyensis | reverse complement strand
GCCCGGCGGCGGCGAGCGCACCACCACCGGCCGGCCATTCGAGCACCACCGGCTCGGCGCCGGCGGCCGAAAGGCAGCTTGTCACCTCCGTGGTGTCCGTCCCGCGCGGGGCGACCACCACCCAGCGTCCCGACAGCACCCCCGGCTCCGGCTCGGCCAGCGGCTTCCACTCCACCCGGTACCGCCAGGAGTCCACAGTGGACCTCTCCTGGCGCAGCCGCCGCCAGCGGGTGAGGGCGGGGAGCAGCTCGGCGAACGTCGTCTCGGCGGGGACGTCGAGCAGCTCGGCCAGCTTGCCGAGGTCACCGCCGTCGACCGCCGCCCAGAAGGGGGCTTCCGAGGGGTCCGCCGACGCCGTCTGCCAAGGCGCGTCCAGCCAGTAGCGCTTGCGCTGGAACGCATACGTCGGCAGGTCGATCACGCGACCGCCGGGAAACGCCGGGGTCCAGTCGACCGCCACCCCGGCCACGTGCGCCGAAGCCAGCGCGGTGTGGAAGCGGCTCAGCCCGCCGTCGTCCCGGCGCAGCGAGCCGAGTGCGACCACGTCGTCGCCGATCGCCATCGTGAGCACCGGGTGCGGCGACGCCTCGATGAACGTCCCGAAGCCCTCGCCCTTCAGCTGCTCGACGGCGACGTCCAGCCGGACCGGGCTGCGGAGGTTGGTGTACCAGTACTCGGCACCCAGCTCGGCACCTTCGGCCCACGAACCCGTCACCGTCGAAAAGAACGCCGTCTCCCCCGCGCGCGGCGCGATCGGGCCGAGGACTTCGAGGAGTTCCGCCCGCAGCTGCTCGACCTGCTCCGAGTGTGACGCGTAATCGACCGGCACCCGCTTGGCCCGGATCCCGTCGGCCTCGCAGGAAGCGGCAAAAGCGTCCAAGCCGGCAGGCGAGCCGGAAACCACCACCGCCGCGGGGCCGTTCACAGCCGCGATCGAGATCCCCTCGGTCAACCGAGAAGTGACCTCGGCGAGCGAAGCCGCCACCGAAACCATCCCGCCACGCCCAGCCAGCGCCAGGATCGCTTTGCTGCGCAGCGCGACCACCCGGGCACCGTCCTCGAGGGACAGTGCACCGGAGACCACCGCAGCCGCGATCTCACCCTGGGAATGCCCCACGACGGCATCGGGAACCACCCCGAACGACCGCCACAACTCGGCCAGCGACACCATCACGGCGAACAACGCCGGCTGCACCACGTCGACCCGCGCGAGCGCCGAGGCATCCGCCAGGACGTCCCGCAACGACCAGTCCACAAAGGACGACAACACCACCGCACACTCGTCGAGACGCGCCGAGAACACCGGCGAAGACGCAGCCAGCTCCAGCGCCATCCCCGCCCACTGCGACCCCTGCCCCGGAAAGACCAGCGCCACCTTGCCGCGG
>NZ_MUMI01000801.1 GCF_002155975.1 Amycolatopsis kentuckyensis | reverse complement strand
CAGTCACGCGAGTTCCGGGTTCCGTCACGCGAGTTGCGGGTTAGGGGATGGGGGCGAGGCCCGCGACGGGGCCGATCACGATCACCGCGGGCGGGCGGACTCCGGAGGCGGCCGCGTCGGTGACCACCGTGTCCAAAGTGGACCGGAGGGAACGCTGGGTGCGCATGGTGCCGTCCTCGATGATCGCCACCGGGGTGTCGGCCGGGCGGCCGCCGTCCAGGAGGGCCTTGGCGAACTGCGGGAGCCGCTCGACGCCCATCATCAGCACGATCGTGCCGCGCATGCGGGCCAGCAGCTCCCAGTCGACCAGGGACCGGTCGTCGCCCGGGGCGACGTGGCCGGAGACCACCACCACCTCGTGGGCCACGCCGCGGTGGGTGACCGGGACGTCCGCCACCGCCGGGACCGCGAACGCGCTCGTGATGCCCGGGACCATCGTCACCGGGACGCCCGCCTCGGCGCAGGCCAGCACCTCTTCGAAGCCGCGGCCGAACAGGTACGGGTCGCCGCCCTTGAGGCGGACGACGAACTTGCCCTCCTTGGCGCGCTCGATCAGCGTGCTGTTGATGACGTCCTGGCTGGCCGCGCGGCCGTACGGGATCTTCGCCGCGTCGACCACCTCCACCTCGGGCGCGAGCTCGTCGAGCAGCTCGCGGGGCGCCAGCCGGTCCACCACGACGACGTCCGCACGCGACAGCAGCCGGCGGCCGCGGACGGTGATCAGCTCCGGGTCGCCCGGGCCGCCGCCGACCAGCGCCACCCCCGGCAGCGTGCCCTCGGGGTGCGGACGGCGGCCGTCCTCGATCGT
>NZ_MUMI01000800.1 GCF_002155975.1 Amycolatopsis kentuckyensis | reverse complement strand
AACCCACGTGATCAGAGCCGGAACTCGCGTGATCAGGCCCGGGACTCGCGTGATTGAACCCGTAACTCGCGAGTTCCGGCTTCAGTCACGCGAGTTCCGGGTTCAGTCACGCGAGTTCGGGGTTCAATCACGCGAGTTACGGCTTGGATCACGCGGGTTCGGGTTCCGGACACGCGGGTTCCGGCTTGGAGCATGTTGTGTTCTCAGGCGCCGGGCTTCGTTTCTCCGTTGGGCCGGCGGCGGTCGGCGATCTGGCGGAGGAAGGCCACCGGGTCCTCGTCGAGGCGGGTGAGGCTGCGGTGGCGGATCACCGCCGTCACCGCGGCCGTTCCCGCCGCCCACACCGCGATCACCAGGACCACCGCCGGGGCCGGCAGCACGCGGTCCAGGAACGCCAGGCTCACCGTCGCCGCCAGCGCCACCACTCGCGCGAGGGCGGCGTACCAGCGGTGCGAGCCCGCCGCGAACACCCGTGTTCCGGCCAGGTAGATCGCCAGGCCCGCCGTCGTGAACCAGGCCGCCGCGTGGGGTGGGGACTCGTGCAGGGCCACGTTCACCCCGGCCGCCATCAGCAGCAGCGCGAACGCCGGCGTCAGGTGCCCGCCCGCGTACAGCGAATACGCCAGGGCCGGGTTGCCGCCCGAAAACCCGAGCATGCGCTCGTAGATCTCCACCGCCGACGAGAAGTACACCCACCACAGCGCCCCCGCCAGGACGAGGCCGCCGGCCAGGGCCAGCCAGTACCCGAGGTCGTCGGCCGGACGCTCGAGCGCCGCCGTGCCGACCGTGATCACCAGCTCGCCGAGCAGCAGGATCATGAACAGCCCGAACCGCTCCGCGAGGTGCGCCGAGTCGACCGCCAGGTTCGGGTCGCGCGGGGGCGCCAGCATGAGCCGCCACCGGGTCTCGCGGCTGGGACGCTCGCCGCGGCGCCGTTCGCGGCCGTCGCCGAGCAGCAGGAACCCGGCCTCCTGCAGCAGCGCGACCGCCCACAGCGCCCACGAGTGCGGGATGACCGCCGAGACGCCGAACAGGGCGGCCGAAACCGCGTAGCCCACGCTGATCCGCCGCTGGTCGGCGCCGTCTCGCGGCCAGCGGTGCGCGGCCGCCAGGATCAGGCGGACCCCGGCCATCGCCGCGGCGAAGATCGCCGGGTGCCCTTCGAAGACGTGGTGCGCCTGCGTCGCGGCGATCCCGCACGGGATCGTGCCGGCGAGCACGAACAGCCGGTCGGCGACACGGCTGTCGTCGCCGCGGCGGTTGTACAGCACCGCGAAGCCGATCCATGTCCACCAGAGCGTCGCGAACAGGCCGAGCGCCGCCGCGGCACGCGCCCAGTGGGGGTCCGCGACGATGCCGTGCGCCACCTGGCCCACCGCGAACACGAAGACGAGGTCGAAGTACAGCTCCACCCACCCGACCCGCTTGCCGCCTGGTCTGTCCACATCGGTCACGGGGAATTAATAACACACTGTCGGAAACAATGGCCGAATTCGCCCCGGCGTGTGCTGTCGGTAATTCTGCCGCCAGTCGGTAAGCCGAGCCTGGTTTACCCCTGAGTAGGCCCGGGAGCTGGGCGAACGCGCTTGAACGGTGTGCAAGCAGCGACCGCCGGAACACGATCCGTGAACCGTGGAAACAATTCGATCGCCGCGTTCCGAAACGCCGCTCCGCAGGGTTGACAAGGACGCCGGGCGTGATGTCTTCTGCTGGTCGGCCTGATCAACGCCACGTCTTCCTGGGGTTTCACGTCCTGTCCGAGTTCGACGTCAGCCGTGCGAGCGCGGCTGGGAATCGAGCGATTCCGCCATGCACGAAAGCAGATCCACGCTCCGCCGCCCGGCGGACGCCGCGTGGTGGCCGGCGCACTGGAGCGTCCGCACCAAGATCAGCGTCGTCCTGCTGCTGCCGGTGCTGGTCGCGGTGGCGCTCGCGGAAATCCGGATCCAGGGCGAACTCGACCGGGCGACCGCGCTCACCGCGGCCCGCGACCGGCTGCCGGTGCTGCGCGACACGATCGACCTGACGGCGTCGCTGGGCGAGGAGATGGTCACCGCCGTCGCGGTCCCGGCGGGCGCGCCGGACACGCTGACCGCGGCGGTCGACGCGAAGGTGGCGGCGGTCCAGCGCGACGCCGGCTTCGCGCCGCTGCCCGGGGACACCGGCCGCGCGGATCCCGGCGAGCTTGCCC
>NZ_MUMI01000080.1 GCF_002155975.1 Amycolatopsis kentuckyensis | reverse complement strand
CAGCCGGCTGCCCGACGTCCCCGACTCGGCGATGGCCGAGGTCAACCGCAACCTCGACCTGCTCGACACGCAGATCGACGAGGCCAACAAGCGGCTGATCAGCACCCGCGGCCAGGGCGGCCCCAACTTCGTCCAGAACGCCATCCTCGGCCCGCTCAAGGACAAGCGCGTCGCCACCATCGACCGCATGGCCATCGCGATCGGCCGCACCGCAGCCAAGCCGCAGGGCCTCGACGCCCTCGCCCCCTGCACGCTGAAGGAGCAGGCCGGCACCGGCGGCAACCCCGCGAGCAACGGCGGCGGTGCCCCCGGCGGCGCGGCCCAGCAGATCACCTGCCCGGACGTCGCGAGCAAGCTCCCCGCCGTCCCGGCGTCGGCCAAGGCCGAAGTGGACCGGAACCTCCAGCTGCTGAACACGCAGATCCAGGAGGCGAACCAGCGGCTCGTCAGCACCCAGGGCCAGGGCGGCCCCAACTTCGTCCAGAACGCCATCCTCGGCCCGCTCAAGGACAAGCGCGTCGCCACCATCGACCGCATGGCCATCGCGATCGGCCGCACCGCAGCCAAGCCGCAGGGCCTCGACGCCCTCGCGCCGTGCACCCTCGGCCAAGGCAACAACAACGGCGGCAACGGCGGTGCGACGGCCACGCCGCCGCTGCCCGGCCCGGACGCCAACAACGAGCTGCCCGACAACGACGGCGAAATCCAGCGCCCGGCCAAGGTGGGCATCACCTTCCACGGCAGCGCCGCCGGCAAGGTCGTCGCGATGCCGAAGTTCCTGCGCGCCCTCACCGGTGACGCCAAGCCGTCCATCAACGGCACCAAGAACACCCGCGCCGCGTGGACCTGCACCGGCTTCGAAAACCGGATCACCGACAAGTACCCGATCTGCCCCGAAGGCAGCAAGGTCGAGCGGATCCACGACTTCCCGAGCTGCTGGGACGGCAAGAACACCGACAGCGCCAACCACCGCACGCACATCGTGTTCCCGGACCAGAACGGCCGCTGCGCCGCCGGGTTCAAGGCCGTGCCCCAGCTGCGGATCACGCTCGTCTACGACATCCCGCACGACATCCAGGTCAAGAAGCAGTACAAAGTGGACTCGTTCCCGTCCGAAGAGCACAACCCCCTGTCCGACCACGACGACTTCGCGAACGTGATGTCGCAGAGCATCATGAACCAGCTCGTCAACTGCATCAACCGCAACAAGACCTGCAACGCCTGACCCGCGCGGGTGCCCGCCGCGGACGGCGGCGGGCACCCGTGAGGAGACACCGATGACGGTCCCGATCGTTCCGGGATTCCACCCCGACCCCTCGATCTGCCGGGTCGGCGACACGTACTACCTGGCGAATTCGAGCTTCGAGTACGTGCCGGGCGTCCCGATCCGGCGCAGTACCGACCTCGTGTCCTGGGAGCTCGTGGGGCACGCACTGACCCGGCCGAGCCAGCTGCCACCGTCCGACGGCGCGGCGAACACGGGCGTCTACGCCCCGACGCTGCGCCACCACGACGGCCGGTTCCACCTGGTCACCACGAACATCCTGGAAGCCGGCGGCCACCTGATCGTGACGGCGGAGGACCCGGCGGGCCCGTGGTCCGACCCGGTCCACGTACCCGGCACCACCGGCATCGACCCCGACCTCTGCTGGGACTCCGCCGGCGTCTGCCACCTCACGTGGGCCTCGTTCCGGCCGGACCTGCCGGGCATCGCGACCGTCCCGATCGACCTGGAGACCGGAGCGATGCTCGCCGAGCCCCGGCTGCTGTGGAACGGCACCGGCCTGGCCGCGCCGGAGGGGCCGCACCTGTACCGCGTCGACGGCTGGTGGTACCTGCTGCTCGCCGAAGGCGGCACCGAGCGCGGCCACGCCGTCACCATCGCCCGCGCCCGCACGCTGGAGGGTCCGTACGAGCCGGCGCCGGCGAACCCGATCCTGACCCACCGCAGCACGACGCACCCCGTGCAGAACACCGGGCACGCCGATCTGGTCCAGTGCGCCGACGGCAGCTGGGCGATGGTGTACCTGGGCGTCCGGCCGCGCGGCAAGACCCCGCAGTTCCACGTCAACGGCCGCGAGACGTTCCTGGCCGGCGTGGACTGGGTGGACGGCTGGCCGGTGGTGGCCGAGGACCGGTTCACCGTGCCCTCGGCGGACAACAGCTTCGTGGACGACTTCGCGTCCGCCGGGCTGCACCCGCGCTGGGTGGCTCCGGGCGCGCGTCCGGTCGTCCACCGGGCCGGTCCGGGCGAACTGGTCCTCAGTGGATCCTTGCTGACCCGGGCGCTGGACGAGTACTGGACGGCGGTGGTGCGCCTCGACGTTTCCCGGGGCACGGCCGCCTTCGTCGTCCGCATCGACGACCGGCACTGGTACGGCCTCACGGCGGACGGCACCACGGTGACGGCGACGGTCGCCATCGGCCCGGCCGTCCGGACGGTCACCGCTGTCGCGGCCGGTTCCCGGGTGTCCCTGCGGATCCGGGCGCTCGAGCCGCCGGTTTCGGGGCCGTTCCAGGAGATCACCGAGCCGGACCTCATCGAGCTTTCCGTCCTGGACGCCGAGGGCCGGGCGGACGTCCTGGGTTCGTTCGACGGACGGTACCTGTCCACCGAGGTCGCCGCGGGCTTCACGGGCCGCATGATCGGCGTGCGCGTCCTCGACGGCGTTGCCGGCCTGAGCGAATTCCGCTACTCGACCGACGTCGAACATCGGCAGAGCTTATCGAATTGAGCGGTTTTCATTGCTTTTCACGATGAGAGCCGGGTCGTAGCGTGACCGCCATGACCCCACAGCACGCGCTCTGGCTCCCGCTCTTCGACGACCTGGCCGACCCTGCGCTCGTCGCCCGCCTCGCCGCCGAAGCCAAAGAGGCGGGCTGGCACGGCTTCTTCGTGTGGGACCACCTGCGCTGGCGCGAGCCGGTGGCCGCCGTGGCCGATCCGTGGATCACCCTGGCCGCGATCGCCGTCACGACGTCGGCGCTGCGCTTCGGGCCGATGGTCAGCGCGATCACCCGCCGCCGCCCCGCCAAGCTCGCCCGCGAGACCGTCACCCTCGACCGGCTCGGCGGCGGCCGGCTCACGCTCGGCGTCGGCCTCGGCAGCGACCGGTTCGGCGAGGAGTTCTCCCGCACCGGGGAGGAGTGCGACGACCGGGTGCGGGCGCGCATGCTCGACGAAGCACTGGACGTCCTCGCCGCCGCCTGGTCCGGCGACGTCGTGGACCACCACGGCGAGCACTACACAGTGGACGGCATCCGGTTCCTGCCGACACCGGCGCGCCGGATCCCGGTCTGGGCGGCGGGTTTCCCGGGCAAGCTGCGCCCGATGCGCCGCGCGGCGTGCCTCGACGGCTACTTCCCGGTGAACCTCGGCTCCGCCGACCACTTCGCCGAAGCCGTGGCCCAGGTCGAGGCGCTGCGTGCCGGAACCGAGCCGTTCGACTACATCGCGGAGGTCGAGCCGGCAGACGAGCCTTCGCCGTACGCGGCGGCGGGCGCGACGTGGATCTTGACCGGCTTCGACCCCGAATCGCTGTCCGTCGACCACGTCCGCGGCGTCCTGCGCGACGGCCCCCGCTCCTGAGCGCTCACCCCAGTCCGGCGCCGTGCGCGGGTGTCAGGGAATCGCGACGGTCACCGGGCTCTCGAAGACCTCGAATCCGTGCCGCTCGTAGAGGCGGCGCGCCGGATTGCCGTCCGTGACGACCAGGCCGACCACCCCGAGCCCCGCCGCGGCCGCGCGGGCGAGCGTCCACCGGAGCAGCAGCGTCCCCGCCCCCGGGTACGCCGGGTGCCGGAACAAGTCCGTGATCAGGAAGCCGCCCCAGGGCACCTCACCCGGGAAGTCGTTGATCAGCAGCCCCGCCACCACCACGCCGTCGTGGCGGACCACACCACTCAACGGGGACAACGGCCCGTACGCCGTTCCGGCCACCAGCGCCTCGAACCGGTCACGCACCGCGGCGAGGTCCTCGTACTCGTGCCGGTAGTCCGGATGACCGGGCGCATACGCGGCCCGCCAGGCCGGGATCAGGTCGTCGACGGGCCCGGCGAACGGTTCACACCGGAGCGGCGACGCCGAGCTCTCCCCGCCTTCCCGAGGACGGGACAGGTCACAGGTCATGCGATGGGCCGCCCGGACCAGCCGCGCGCCACGGGCCACGAGTTCTTCGGCAAGGGACCGCGGGGCCGTGGCCACCCAGCCGGACATCTCACGCAGGGCGACGTCCGCGGCGCCGTCGCCGAGGACCTCCACCCGATCCGCCCACGGCCGCCCCGCGTTCTCCCGCCGGAGGTAGGAAAGCACCGGATCACCGGCGGCGTCGAAGCGAAGTTCCCGCACTCTTGTCCCCTGTCCGGGTGAAGTGGACCTGCGCGAGGAGCGCGGGCGCGAGCGAGCCCACCACCCCGACGAAGACCAAGGGCCACAGCAGGTCCCGCACCAGCAGCAGGACCGCGGTCGTGATCAGCAGCGCGTACCAGATCGCCATCGCGATCAGGAACCGGCGGAGCTTGCGTTGCGCGAACGCCGTCTGCTCCGGGCCGTCGCGGTAGGCGCCTTCGATGTCCGGCAGGTGCCTGCCCCGGCGGACCGGGTAGTCCGGCACGACGGTCACCGAAGCGATCCGCCAGCCGGTGGCGAGGACCGCGCGGTGGCGGCGACGCCAGTTCACCGCGGCGATGACCGAAAGCACCAGCCCGCTCCCGCCGGCGACCGTCCCGATCACGAGCACCCACGTCCAAGCCTGGTCGTCGTCGGTTTCGTCGAGCGTGCGCACCCGGCCGGGTCGGCGCGGCGCGCCGCCGGTCGTGCCGCCGCCCGAGGACGATGGCCCCGGCCGGAAAGGTGTTCTGCCACCGGCGGTGCGTCGTCGTGGGCCGGTCCATCCCCAGGGCCATCGCCTCAGCGTAGCCCCGGAAAACACGTCACGACCAGGCTCGACGACGGTGGCTCCGGTCGCCCGCCGGCCATCACAGGTTCGCGAGAGCGGCCCGCACCGCTTTCGCCTCCGGAGCCTTCAGCTCGTCGAACACGGCCAGTGCCTCCCGCAGCCGGGCGACGCCGTCCGGGATGTCGTCGGCTCTCAACGAACATCGACCGAGCCCTTCGAGCGCTCGGCCTTCCTGCAGGCGGATTCCGATGGCTCTCGACCGGTCGAGGGCTTGGCGGTAGAGCTCGCCGGGGTCGCCCGCTTCGGGCCAGGCCAGCGCGAGACCGCCGAGGTTGTTGAGGTTTTCGGCCTGCCACGCCCGGTCCCCGGCGAACAGGACCTGGGCGCGCTTCAGGTACCGGAGCGACAGCCTGAAGTTGCCGCCCGCGTGGTGCAGCCGGCCGAGGTTGTTCAGGGCGACCGCTTCCCGGGTTCGGCTGTCCAATCGGCTGTAGATGATCTGCGCACTGCTGTAACAGCTGTCGGCCATTCCGTAGTTGCCGAGCTCGAAGTGCATCCGGCCCAGGTTGTTCAACGCCCTGGCCTCGGTGTACCGGTCCCCCAGTTCGCGAGACAGGGAAAGCACCTGCCCGAAGATGTCGATCGCGCTCGCGTAGTCCCCGCAGACACCGTGAGTACAGCCGATGCAGAGCAAGCTCAGGGCCTCGCCGAGCCGGTTGCCGAGCTCGACGTACAGCGCCAGGGCCCGCTTGCCGTCGGCTCGGGCCGCGTCGTGCCGGCCGAGCCGGAACTGCACGCTCGCGAGGCTGGCGAGGGCGCCGGCGATCCCGAACGAATTCCCCAGCTTCTCGTACAGCGCGCGGGCCCGGGTGAGGTACTCGATCGCCTCCGGGTATTCGGAGAGCTCCATCCGCGCGAACCCGATTTCGGCCAGCGCCGCGGCTTCGCCGAGCCGATCGCCGGATCCGGCATACAGGTCCCGCGCTCGGATGAGGTCTTCGAGCGCCGCGGGATGGTCGCCGAGCAGGCTCTGCACCCGGCCCAGATCGGCGCGGGTGGCTGCTTCGTCCGTGAGGTTGCCGGTCGCTCGTTCCGCGGCCAGCACGGCTTGGTCGAGCCGGTGCGCGTCGTGCCAGTATCCGTGCTGCTCGAGATACGGGTGGAGAGCGACGGCGAGTTCCGCGGCCCGGTGCACGTGGTCGTGGGCCGCCGCAAAACCGATGCAGGCACCGAGGTTCGCGCGCTCCGCGCCCAACCACGCGATCGCCTCGCCTTCCGACGCGAATTCGTGCGCTCCCACCGGCGGCTCGGCGGCGATCTCCGGGCGCGGGCCGCGGGTGGCGACGAATCGAGTGGCGGACCGGACCGCGTGGAGGTAGTGGTCGAGCAGCCGTTCGAAGGCTTTGTCGTCACCGTCTTCGCTGCTCAGCGTCAGGCTGTAGGCCCGCGTCAGATCGTGCAGGCGGTAGCGGCCGGGTGCCACTTCCTCCAGCAGGTGGTTGAGGTACAGCGCATCGAGGCGTTCACCGGTCGTTTCCGGATCTTCTCCGTCGAGCGCCGCCGCCGCGTGTCCTTCGATCTGGGTGCCGGGGTGGAGGGCGAGGCGGCGGAAGAGCCGTTTCTCGTCCGGGCGCAGGTCCCGGTAGGAGAGGTCGAACGCCGCGGCGACGGTTCGATCGCCCGCGCGAAGCATCCTGATCCGGTTGCGGGAGCGCCGGAGGTCCTCGGCCAGCTGCTCGGGCGTCCAGCAGGGGTGGTTCCGCAGCCGGCCGGCCGTGAGCGTGATGGCCAGCGGCAGGTACCCGCACAGCGCCATCAGCTCGGCGACGGCCCGGGGATCGTACCGACGTGCCCCGGTGTAGCGCTGGAACATCGCGGCGGCGTCCTGCGGCGGGAGGGTCTGCAACGAGACGGGGCCGGCGTCGGCGACGGACTCGATCCGCCGCCGGCTGGTGATCAGCACCAGGCTTCCGGGGCTGCCCGGCAACAGCGGCCGGACCTGCTCGTCACCGACGGCGTCGTCGAGCAGCAACAGGATCTTCCGCCCCGCCAGTTTCTCCCGCCACAACCGGGCGCGGTCGTCCAGGCCGGCGGGGATGTCGATCGCCGGGACGCCCCAGAGGAGCAGCAGCGAAGCCAGGGCGTCACCGGGATCCACCGGTGCTTGCCCGGGACTGTGGCCGTGCAGTTCGAGGAAGACCTGGCCGTCGGGGAAACAGCCGGCGAGCTGGTAGGCGGCGCGGACCGCGAACGTCGTCTTCCCGATGCCCGGCATGCCGTCCACGACGTGTACGGCCATCCCCAGGGTGCCCTGGCCGGCGGCGGTGGACACCGTCGCCGTGAGCTCGGCCAGCTCCCGACCGCGGCCGGTGAAGGCGGGGAGGTCGCGGGGAAGCGTGGAGCGGCCGCTCACCGGGGCCGGGAAGGGCACCGCTTCCGGCCGCCGCGGCGGCTGCTCCGGTTCCTCCGGGAGGAGCTGCCCGGCACTCGGCGGATACGGGTGGTCCGGCAGGCTGATCCAGCCGACGGTGACCGTCTCCTTCACCGCCACCTGCACCGGCCGGAACGTGGCGGCGTCCACCAACGTGCTGCTGCGGACGACTTCGTCGAAGAACCAGCTCGAAGTGATCAGTGCGAGCGTTCCCGGCGATTCGGCCAAAGCGATCTTGAGCTGCGGTGCCTCGATGAGGCGAAATGTCTGATTGATCGCAGGTCCGGTCGCGCCCTGGTCGTCGTAGGCGACTTCTCCCGCGTGCAGCGCCATTCGCAGCCGGATCCGCTCTTCTGCCCGGTGTGTCTCATTGTGCCGCCGGAGTTCTCCGGCCAGAGACCCGGAAAGAACCTCGACAAAGGGACCCTTGAGGACCTGCGCCGGCACGAGCACGAGAGTTCCGTCGCCGGTGCTCTCGTGCCGGCAGTCGAACCAGGGCACCCCGGCCTCCTTGAAGGCGTGGCGGAGTGCGAGGTCGAGACCGTGCCGGACCACCAGGCGGTTCGGCGTGGTCCGACCGCGGTGACCGTAGTTTTCGATATCCACCGCGAGTACCGTGCGGTGGACAACCAGCCGTGAGTGCTCCATTTTTCCCCCCACGCACGTGCCCAGGATTCGAGGGTATGGACGGGCCCGCCGGGGCGGCAATCGTGGCGTCGGCGAACGGCGTGTCGGAGCGGACGAATGGTCTTTCGGGTAAAACCGACGTAAAAATCAATGGCGAGCGAAGGTCAACATCAACCATTCCCGGCTCTCATTGGCCGATGGACAGCAATTCCGCCGACGGAGAAGCGGCCCCGGATCAGTCCCGGAGCAGGTCGTCCAGGGTCAGGCCGGCCACCTCGTCCTGGCCGGGCAGCAGGTGGGCCGGGATCGGGTCGAATCCGCCTTCCTCGCCGGGCACCGCCCCGAACTCCTTCAGCGCGTCGAAGCGGTCAGCGACGTACCGCGCGACCACGGTGCGGTCGCGCGCGATCAGGTCCGGCGACCCCAGCGCCTCCGCGACGGCCTGAGCGCGGATTTCGCGGTAGCGCTCCACGTTGTCCGTCTGCCATTCGTAGGCGGCCCGCTGCTCCAGCTCGGCCAGGTTCGGAAAGCGCAGCTCATCGTGCTGGGTACGGCATTCGACGCGCACCACCAGGTAGTCGAACCCGGTCAGCAGGCCGGTGTCGGTCCGCAGCCTGCCCTCCGCCATCCGCAGGCTCGGCGGTACCTCTCGTTCCGGCGCGTTGACGACCACGAGGTGCCCGCCGCTCAGCACCTGGCCGCCCCCGCCCGCGGCGACGAGTGTGTGGTGCAGGCCGAGCACCGGCTTTTCGTCCTGCGTGGCCAGCACCGTGTCGAGTCCGGTACCGACCTTGTCCGCGATGGCCGCGGCCACGCTCAGCGGCGGCCCGATCAGCGACGCGATGCTCCCGCCGATCGCGACCGCGGCGGCCAGCGGACCCGCCACCGACGCCTGGTACAGCGCGGCCTCGACCTCCACCGTCCCGCCGGCGAACGGCAGCAGCGGCGTCATCGGGTAGTCGATGTACGCCCCGGGCGCGGCCAGCGTCGCGGCCGGTTTCGTGAAGCGCGTGAACGGCGTCAGCTGGTTGGCGAACGTGAGCGTCACTCCGCCGTGCAAGGCCGGGAAGTGCTTGTTGCCCCAGCTGACCGCCTTGGCGAGAAAGCCTTCGGCCAGCCACAGGCGGACGTACCCGTCGCCGGGCACGAGGGGTACGGCATCGGGCTCGGGGAAGAACTTCAGGGTGACGTGCTCGGCGTTGGCGCTGAACCAGGCCTTCACCCGTTCCCCGGCACGGCGCGCGAACTCGGTCATGGCCCTCCTTGGCTGCGCATGAACACCAGAACGTCGACGCACGCGTCGGCCGCGGGGCGTTCCGCCTTGTACACCATCGTTTTCAGGCTCGCGACGAGCCCGGTCAGTTTCGCGGCGTTCAGCACTTCCGCCCGGCCGACCGACCGCCAGATCAGGTCGACCGCGTCCTTGGCCAGGTCGTCGGGCAACGGCGGCAGAACGAGCACCGCGTCCGCCGCGTTGTCCATCGCCGCCGCGGCGGCCCGGACGAATCCGTCGTGGTCGCTGTCCAACGGCCGGGGCGGACCGTCGGCGGGCTCGGCCTGCAGCACGAGCAGCGCGACTTTCTCGCGGGTCACCGTCTGCAGGTCGAACAGCTCTTCGCGGTGTTCGGCGCCCCGGCTGGTCTCCCGGGCGGCCTGGCCACTCGCGTCCCGCACCCGGATCTGCCAGCCCGCCGACGACCGCACCGGTGTCCCGACCAGCTGGACCAGCCGTCGTGGCCCCGGAACGTCGTTCCAGGCCCGGCCGGGCCGCAGCCGGACCGGCCCGTGGAACGCCTCCGAGCGCTCCCGCCACTCCTGGAGCAGGATCGTCCGGCGCACGCCGGGCAGCCACCGGACCAGCACCAGGCGCGCTATCACCCGAGCGGACAGGCCGGCCGTCAAGGCCCGTTCCCAGGAGCCGATGAACTGCAGGTCACGGGGAGCGTCGAGGAGCACGACGAAGACGTCGACCGCGATCCACGGCTCGGCGAAGAGGGGCACTCGCCGGATGGCCTCGGGCAGTTCCGTCCCGTCCCACTCGAACTCGTCGGTCCACACGGCCGTGGCGAGCCGGTCCCGCTCCCGGGACCTCCTGGGCTCACGGCCGAACTTCTCCGGCTCCTGGTGCGGGAAGACGGTCACCGCGAGGTGCTCGCCGTCAGGCGCCAGCACCACCCGTCGCGTCTCGAACATCCGGCCCGACTCGCTCACGCAAACAGCCAGGTAGAAGACCAACGGCACCAGGCCGACGACGACCATCCAGAAGGGTGAACCCCCGAAGAACGCGACCACGCCGGCCCCGACGCAGCCGAACAGCGTGCCCACGACGAGCCAGAACACGAACTCGGCCACGGTACGCGTGGCCCGCAACCGCCGGAAGCGGTACCCGAAGCCGTGCACGGACTGCCCGGCCACGGCGAACCGGGAGCGTGCCCAGTCGGCGAACAACCGCCACCGGCTCGGGTCCGCGGGTTCGGGGCGGGCCGGGGGCTGGAGCAGCAACTCGTTCGCGTAGTCGACGCCGCGCTGACAGCCCCCGGCGGCCAAGTTGCTCCTGGCGTGGCGGAGCAGAGGGCCCGCCTCTGCCCGGGATCCGAGCAGAGCCTGGATCTCACCCGACATCAGGTAGCCGCGGCCTTCGGCGAGAACACCACCGACGGGGAACTGCGCGCCGTCGGCGTACGGTGCCGATTCCCAGATGTCGAGGTGGTCCACCGCCCATCCGGTGGGGTCGGGTGGCTCCCCGCGAGACGGGTCGCAGCGCCACCGGCCGTAGGGCGAGCAGTATTCGGCCCACCGGGGATCGTCGGCCTCGCCGAGAAGTCTCAACACGAGCCAGGCTTCGTCGCGCAACCGCGGCGAGCCGTCGTAGGCGAGCCCCTGCACCGGCGCGTACTGCGTCGAACGCGCCGCACGGCACAGCCGCAGCAACGCGAGGTCGCAGGCCGTGATGATTTCCGCCTGATCGCCCGCGGCGACGGCCGCCGCCCGGTGGTCGTTCAGGATTCGGGCAGCGTCGGCGTAGTGGCCTTGCAGCGTCAGCGCGTCCGCGAGCACGATCACCAGAGCACGGGCAAACCCGCTGTGCAGCCAGGGAACCGGCTCTCCGGGCGGGATCGTGAGCGAACCCGCCGGCGCGAAATCGACGGTGTGGGCCAACCGGTAGTCGACCAGCGCGGCGTACAGCCGGTCGGAATCGATGTCGCCGTAGCCGCCGTTCGCCTCGTCCCGCCACCTGCGCTGGGTTTCCTCGTCGAGCGGTTTGCCGCCGTGGAGCGCGATCAGCACTCGCCCCAGGCGCAGCCGGTCACCCAGCCCGCGGGGAGCCACCCAGTCCGGCCAGACCTCGGGCTCGCGGTCCGCGCCGAAGGCGGCGAGCCGTTCGTCGAGCAGCTCGGCGATCCCCTCGACGTCCCGGCTCTGCAGCCACCGCCCGGCGAGCATGACGAACGCCCCGTCCGCGATCGACCGGTCGCCCGGCCCCAGCGTCTCGATGAGCCGCAGGACATCGTCGGTGACGTCGAGCGACGCGGCCACCATGGCCTCCAGCGCCGCGAGCGCGGCGTCCGGGGGCTGGTGTACGACCAGCCGGTCCCGGAGGTTCCCGGCCGCGATCTCGCCGAGTTCGGCTCGCGAGACGAGCACGTGCACGGCCGAGGGAGCCGGATGCCGGACGGCATGGGTGCCGACGGTGTCCCAGAGCGCGGCCAGCCCCTCGTGGTGTCCACTGTGGATGCGCGCCGAGGCCTCCGTGGCCAGGACCGCGGCCAGGACGGTCGGGGCGTGGTCACGGATCCGGGCTCGCTCCATCGCCGCCACCCGCGGCGCCACCTGCAGTGCCCACGCCCATTCGCCGTGACGCAGGATCTCGTCGTCGATCTCGTCCCACAGCACCCCGGCTTCGGCCGGGGGAAGCAGCCGGACCGCCGCCAGGACCGTCGCGGTCGCCACCTCCGGCAGCGGTCCCCGGCGGATCACCGCGGCCGCGTCCCGGCCCAGCGCGGCCAGGTCCGCCGCCGGGCGGTCCGAGCGTTCGAGCACCGCGCGCAACCGCTCGCGGAGGTGTTCGTCGACCTCGATCACCCGCGGCATGCCGTCGTCTCCGACGTGGCGGACCTGCACCCACTCCTGCGCGGAAAGACCGTCGAAGGCTGCCGCGACGTCCACCCCGAGCCGCGTCAGCGCCGGGGTGATCAAGGCCCGGTCGAACGCCCCGAGCGCCACCGCCACCGGCAGGGCCGCGAGGACGTCGCGATCCTGGATCCGGCTGAGGATCCGGCGCTCGACATAGGGATCCACGACCGTCGCGGCCAGCGCGGCGAGGTCGAAGTTCGACTCGTCCCGCACCCAGTCGCACAACCCGGCCAGCTCGAAGGGGTTGTACCGGTCGCCGTCGGCCGAGCGCTCCAGCAGGACCCGGTGCAGCCGTTCGGGAATCTCCCGTTCGCCGAAGTACCCGAGCGCGTCGTCGCGGGTGAACCCGCGCATCGGCACGACCCGGACGTAGTCGTGGCGGTGCAGGATCGGGCCGCTGTAGGACGCGTCGTCCGGCTTGACCAGGTAGCGGCGCCCGGCGAGCACCACCCGCACGCCGGAATTCCGCTTGTGCAGGCGTTCCAGCAGGTCGAAGGTCTGATCGATGGCCGGGGCACTGGCGCCCGCCGCGTACAGCTTCGCGAGCTCCTCGCACGTGTCGAGCACCAGCACGACCGGCGACGGCAGTTCGCCGAGGAATTCGGCGAACCGGTTGATCGCTTTCACCCGCAGGTCTTCGACGCTGCTCCGGTCGGGATCGGAGCGCGAAAGCTCCTCGTGCACCGCGTCGGCGGCATCGCGGACCGCGCGGTAGCGGTGCTCGGCGCCCCGTGAGGTGGCGAACCCGAGCAGCTCGTCGGTCATCGCGAGGAGCAGCTCGGCCGGGCGCCGCTCCGGGTAGCGCGGATCGAGGTGGTCGAAGTCCACGCGCGCCACCGGGAAGCGCGGGATTCCGTGGTCCTCGGCCAGCTTCCCGGACGCCAGGTAGCGCACGGTCATCGTCTTGCCGACGCCCGCGTTGCCGAACAGGTGCACCGCCCACCGCTCGTCGCGGCGGGTGACCAGGTCGGTCAGCGCGCCTTCGATCTCCGCCCGCCGGTGGTAGCCGTCCAGGTGCCCGAGGTCGTCGCGCGTGCGGTACTCGCGGTCGAGCCGCCACTTCGCCCGCTTCACCGCGTCCTCGAGCGGCCCGCCGATGATCTCGCCGACCACCCGCGACGTCGTCACGACCGTCGCCGCGGCCGGCAGATCGTCCTCGCGAAGGAGGGTTTCGATCCGGTCGAGCAGCAGGCCGCCGGACGGGTCGGCCTGGAAATCCCGGACCTGCAGCCAGGTGCGCAGCTCCGGCAGCCGCTGGCCGGCGACTCGGGTGCAGACCTCCTCGTAGAAGCCGACGACGACCATGGGGTCCATCCGGTCGCGCAGGTAGTCGCCCAGTTCCCGGCGGCGGTGCGGACGGACCCAGAACGACCGCAGCACTCCCCCCGCCGCCTGCCGGTACTCGACGAGGTCGGCCTGCGCGAGCCGCTCGACGAATTCGGCCAGCACGCCGCTCCAGTGCAGGCCGAGCCGGCCGGCCAGCTCGGGTGTCCACTCCGGGAGCAGGCCGAGCAGGCACAGCGTCCCGTCGTCGAACTCGGCGAACGCCCGCGCCGGCGCGTCCTCCTGCCATTCCTTCAGCTGCCGCAGCAGCTCTTCGGCCGTGAACTCGCTCATCGCATCAGCCCCAGGTAGCGGGTCCAGGTGGCGAAATCGTCGTCGGCGACGAAGGCACCGCTCAGCTGCAGCGAATGCGCGACCTTGTAGAACAACGGGTTGCGGACGTGTGCGGGCTTGCCGTCGAGCATGTCGAACAGCGACCGCACGAAGTCCCGGTCGGCGTCGGGCTTGGCCGCGTAGACCTTGCGCTCGGCCTCGGTGTCGCGCCGCCAGGGATTGAGCAGGATCCACTGGAACCCGAGCAGCGCCTCGTCGTCGTCCAGCGCCTCCAGCGGCGGGAAGGCGTAGCCGGGCTGGCCGTATTTGACTTCACTGAACGACCTCAGCAATGGTCCGCATTCGTTTTCCGCCAGCGAAGCGGTGAACACGAAGGGCGCGGCGCGGTCCGGACGGCCGAGGCCCTTCTCGCCCGCCTCTCGCAGGATCGCGATCAGCTCCTCGACGAACGGCCAGCGGTGGATTTCGTCCGCGAGCAGCACCACTCTGCTGTGTGTCCCGAACGGCTCTCCCAGCGCCTCGGTCACCTCGGCGAACGCCGCGAGGTCGTGGCCGAGCGACAGCCGGACCAGACCGGCCACGAGCCGGTCGGGAGCACGGACGAACCCGTCGAGGGCCAGCGTCAGCGCCTCCAGCGAGCCTTCCTGCACGCTCTCGGGGTAGTACGGATCGAGGAGCTTGAAGCGGGGCAGCGTGAGCTCGAATTCTTCGGCCAGCCTCAGCACCGAACCGAACACCTCGGCCACGAAGCCACGCAGGTCCGCGGGCGATTTCGTCGGCGCGTACGGTCCCAGCACCAGCGGGACGTGTCCGCGCATCAGCAGCTGGTAGCCCATCTCCCGGAGCAGCCGCGTACCGCCGAGGCCGGACAGCGAGCCGTGCCGCACCACGCCGATCACCCCGAGCGGGCGGCGCAGGTCGAACATGTCGTCCACGTGCTCGAGGATCGCGGCGCGGCCGATGAACACCGGTGCCTGCCGCAGCTGCAGGTCCCGGGCGGCCTTGATCAGCCATGCCGCGGCTTCGCGGTTCACCGGGCGGAAGTCCGGCGCCACCGACTCGGCGACGAACAGCGCGGGCATCGCCCAGTCCAGCTGCCGTCCCGGCTCGATCCGGCTCAGCGCGGCCCGGCGCCCCTCGGCGACGGCCTTGGCCAGCGGAGTCCCGTCGCTGATCGCTTCGACCAGGCGGCGGCTGTAGAGGCGGCACGCCTGCTCGCTGACCTCGCCCGCGACCGCCGACACGATCGGGATGCCCCGCGCCACCAGCTCGGCGGCCAGCGGGCCCGACGGCATCGGCTCCGCGGTCTCCCCGGATCCGGTGCGGCACGCGCTGAGCACGACGGCGATCGGGCTTGCGCCGCCGCTGGTCAGCGCGGGCACGAGGACGTCCGCGTTCGCCCAGCCGTCGGCCAGCCGGATCGCGCCACGGCCGTCGACCACGTCGCCGTGCGCCACGAGGTGGACCACGTCCGGCTGGAATTCCGCGCAGTGCCGGGCCAGGTCCTCGACCTTGACGCCTTGCACGGCCTTCGCGGCGCACACGCCGTCGGCGTCGAAGGCTCGCAGCAGCCCCATGAACATCGCGCCGGGCCGGATCGTGTCGTCCAGCAGTGCGCCGCCGACCGCGAACAGCACCCGCGGCGTTCGCTGGATCGTGTCCAGCGCACGAGCCTGCCTCGGGACCAGCCGGGTGATGCCGACCAGCAGCCCGGCGTCGTTCGCCAGCGGGATCCCGTTGTGGCACATGGCTTCCCAGGTCATCTGGTGCAGCACGACCTGGTCGAGCGGCCAGCGCAACGCGAGCTCGACGCCCTTCGCCTCCTTGACGCACGGCAGGTCGACGATATCGGCCCACACCGGTTCGAGCAGGCAGGTGAACAGCCATTCCCCGTAGGCGTAGACGTCTCCGTCGCCGGTGCGCCGGTTCTCGATCCGGGTCAGCCGCTTGCCCAGCTCGACCCCGTCGATTTCGCCCCGGTGGGGCACGGTCAGCTCGCGGTCGTCGCAGTCGACGGTCATCGACTCCATGGCGAACTCCGCCGAGAGGCCATCGCCGGAGACCCGCACGAGCCAGCCCGGCCCGCGCGGCGCGACGTCGATGACGATTCTAGGCAGGTTCACCGTCGGCGGCCCTTTCGACGAGCAGCTCACCCAACGCGTCGGCCAGCTCCTCGAGTTCCGGTTCCCCAGGCGGCGCGAGCACTCCCGGTGCGCCACTGCGCGCCAGCGTCGACACCGTACCGGTGTGCAACGCTCCCAGCGCGTCGTCCTTGCCGGCGCTGGTGAGCGCACGATAGCGGTGCACGGCCGCGGCGGCGAGCACGCGCGGCGCTTCCGGCGAGCCGAGCGCGCCGATCGCCGGCTCGGGCCGGGTCAGCTGCGCCGCCCACGACCGCAGGCGCTGCCCGGGGGTGACGACCTCGTCGAGTGCGAGCGAGCGCAAGGTGCCGGTGCCGAGCCGAACGTCGAGCAGCGCGTGCACGACGTCGGGCAGCACGGCCAGGTGCGTGGCCGCGGCGGCGTCCTCGGCCGCGGCGGCCACGGCGGCGTCGGGAACGTCATCCGGCGCGCCGAGCGCCTTGAGCGTCTCGCCGAGGAAGGCGAGCCGGACCAGCGGCGCCGGGTAGCCGCCACGAGGACGGAGCAGGTGTTCCGGTGGGCCGTACTGCAGCTCGTCGATCGCCCAGGCCGCGGCCGGGCCGACCATGAGCACCGAGTACAGATCGGCGAAAACCTCGTTGTGCCATCGGGTCCAGTCCTGAACCAAGTCAGGCCGGACGGCGTCGCGCAGGGCCGCGCGGACGGCGCCGGCGAGGTCGAGGTCCAGCAGCACGTGGTGGCCGGTCTCGTGGGCGGCGAGCACGAGCCACCAGCCTTCGCGCACCGCGGTTTCGGGCAGCGCGATCACCGGGATCGGCAGCCGGTCGACGAACTCGGCGACCGGATCGTCGACCGCGGGCCGCAGCTCCGAGGGGACTTCGCAGCGGCGCCGGGCGAGGGCGTCCACCCGGTTGTCGACGAAACACAGCGGCCCGGTCGGCGGCTTGCGCTTCAGCGCGGCGAACCCCTCACCCCAGCAACTGCGGGCGAGCTCGTCGGCGGCCCCGAGCACGGCGGGATGACCGTCCGGCAGGCGCTGGTCGTACTTCTCGGCGTACCAGAGGAACAACCGCCGCACCGTGGCCAGCCCACGATCGGCGCGCCGGCACCGTTCGTACCCGGCGGCGGTGTCCGGCGCCTCGACGGCGAGCTCGACGGCGAGCCGGTCGAGCATCCGGCTCAGGACGGTGTCCAGCGTGTGCAGATGCGAGGCGAACCGGTGGAACAGCGGATCCCCCCGGCGCAGGTCCAGCCAGCCGCGGATCTGCGCGGCGAGCGCATCCACGGCTGTCCTGCTGCGCGCGACCCGGCGGGTCAGCCGCCCGACATCGCCGCCGATCGTCGCGGCCGCCGAAGCCACGTTCCCTCCCGCGTGCTCGTCGTCACCGATGAGTCGCCGGAGGAACGCGGTTGGTTACACCCCGCCCCCAGAGATCACCGTGCTGTCGTCGCCGTGCGGTGCCACACTTCGCGCCATCGCCTGCCACACCAGACGGGCCTTTTCCACTTCGTCCACCGCACGGAGAAGCGACGAAGGATCGTCGTCGAGCCGTCACGATCCTATCTAGGTGGCGCGAACCCATACCCCGCAGCGACAACCACTCCGGTGACACCGACGATCGCCGTCTCACGTCCGCTCGCGCGCCGGCGTCCTCTCGCGACGGGCGAGAGCCCGCTGTGCCGGGACCGCGTGAACCCGTTTTCGCCCGCGAGCGAATACGAGGTACATGGTCCACTCATCGAGCGAGAGGCAGTGGATTGACGACTCGGGCAAGCACGCATCTCCGGCGAACCGGTTTACTGAGTGCTGCACTGGTATCGGGACTGCTGGCGGTATCGGGCGTCCAGGCGGTGGCGGCACCGGTCTACCAGCTGACGCTGCGCATGATCGACCGCAACGGCGCCGTGGCGACCGCGAACTCGCGCGCGACGATCGACGTGATCAGCCTCAGCGGTGGCGGCCGTATGCGCGACGTGCCCGCGGGCAGCACCCTACGGCTGCCCGCTGACCGTTACGCGCTGGTGGGCAGCCTGATCACCCCGCGCCCCGGGCTGGACCCCTCGATGGCCGCGATGGCCCACCCGGAGCTCAACCTGACGCGCAACACCACCGTCACCCTGGACACCCGCCAGACCGCGAAGGTCACCGCGAACGTCGACCAGCCCGAGGTGACCGGGGGCAGTTCGCTGGTCGAGATGGGAGTGCGCCTGGGCGCCGACCAGACGCAGTCCCTGTTGTTCCCGTTCGACCAGCGCTTCCACGAGATGTTCGCCGGCACCCTGCCGGGTACCTCGTCGGCCGCCTTCTACTTCGGCGCCAGCCACCGCCTGGAACAACCGCGGCTGGAGCTGTTCGGCGAACAGCCGGACCGCTTCCCGGTCCCCACCACGGCGGTCGGCGCACCCCTGCCGGTGGGGTCACGGACGCCCGCGCTGGCGTTCGGCGGCGCGGGTCGCCAGGAGGACCTGGCCGGAGTCGAGGTGCGCGACCGGCTGGCGGTACTCGAACTGCCCTGGGACACCACCCCGGAGACGCTGGCCGAACGGGTCGCCGCGGTGCGCGAACACGGTGGCGCGATGGTGGCCGCTTGGCTGCCTTCTGCCGACGCGGTGCGCCAGGGTACGGAGCTGGCGGGGCAGCCGGGCAGCCGAATCGCGGCCGCGGCGAAACCGACCGGGGAACTGACCGGCGCCAAGGCCGCCGAGGCACTGGCCCTGCCGACCGTCCAGATCGCCGGCGCGAACGCCGCCCGGTTCGCCGCGCTGGCCCGGACCGGTGACGGCACCGCGGCCGTGATCGCCCGTCCGGAAATCCGGGACGCCTACGAACTGTCCTTTCCGGCCACCGGGCGGGTCCCGGCCCAACTCGAGCACTCGGTGCGCAAGTCCGAGCTCGCGGCGGTGACCATGGCTTTCCACGGCTACTCGGCGGAGTCCCCGCCCCAGCTGCACGCGATCCACCGGGTGGCGGGGGTAAGCCTGGGAACGTCCCGGCTGGGCTACGGAACACCGGGGCTCGTGCGGGCGGAACGCCAGGAGTACTACACGCCGGGCACCTGGGCCTTCCTCAATGCGCTGGTGAGCCAAACTCCGAGCGCCGGCGGTGACCTGCGCGGCGAGGAGCTCTTCGCGGCGGGCAAAAGCGACCGGCTGGCCTGGAACGGTGCGGTCACCGGCCCCGGCTTCCGCGGCAAGCGCGCCTATCCGGCCGACTTTCCCTGGGCCGCACGCACCACGCAGGAGATCGACATCAGCATCCCGTTGTTCTCCGACGGTGCCGGGCACACCGGAACCGCCGACCTGGACGCGCCGGGTGACCGCGGCAGCACCACGCTCTACCGCGAAGGCCGGCTTTTCGGTAGCCAGGCGACTCCCGGGCGCGCGGTGTTCGTGGCGCCGACCGAAGAGGCCGGCTACCGGCTGACCACCGAGGCGGAGCGCGACGAACCCTGGGCGCCGTTGTCCACCAAGGTCTCCGCCGAATGGACCTTCCGCAGCGGATACGTCCAGGGACCGAGCCGAGCGCTGCCGCTGCTGGAGGTGCGGTACGCCCCGGCGGTGGACCTGGCCAACAGCGCGCCGGGCGGCGGCACCTTCACCGTCCCGGTCACCGTGTCCCGGCAGGACGGTCCCGCCGCGATCGCCGGCCTGGAGGTCGAATCGTCCTACGACGGTGGCATCAGCTGGCAGCCCGCGAAGGTGAGCGGGCAGGACGGCCGGTACAACGCCGAGCTCCGCCACCCGGCGACCGGATCTGTATCCCTGCGTGCGGAAGCCGCCGATGCCGACGGGAACACCACGGTCCAGAGCATCATTCACGCTTACCGGCTCCGCTGACACCGGTTGCGGTGCCGGACTACCCGTTTCCCGGTGCCTCGGTTCGCCAGCCGAGAAGGATCGCGCGGAGCGCCTGCTCGGCGAGCCGCCGGGCGCGCGCATTGCCGACTGTGCCGCGATAGCCGAGCGAGGCTATGCCGTAGAGCGTGCCCCAGATGATCTCGCAGGCCTCGTCGGGGTCGGCCAGGACCACGTCGTGGGCGTCCGACCAGGCGGCGAGCAGTTCGTTCAGGACGGCGATGGCCGGTTCCGCGGCGCGCCGGCGCTCGTCCGCGTCGACCACTGCGCCGTTCATCACCTCGTAGAGGTGGGGGTGCTCGCAGGCGAACCGGACGTACTCGGACGCGATGCGCATCATGCGCCGGTCGATACCGGGCTCCTCGGCGGCCTGCCGGAACTCGCCCAGCATCAGGCGGTGGCCGTGCGCGACCAACTCCAGCACGAGCGCGTCCTTGTTGGCGAAGTGCTGGTAGACAACGGGTGCGGAGTATTCGATGTCGGTCGCGATGCGCCGGATCGTCAGCGCCGCGACGCCTTCGGTCTCGAGGACGTGCAGCGCGACCTCGATGATCCGTTCGCGGGTGCTCGCCCGTTCCCGGGCCCGTCTCGTGCTGGTCGGCATGCTCCGCAACTTCGCTTCGGTGGTGTCCCCGGACACTAGCCGCCTGCCCTTGACGACGACATCTCGACGTGGCTAAGTTAACGACGTTAGGAAATCTAACACTGTTAGAAGTCCGACCGGATCGCAAGCGCTCAAGGAGAAAACCCGCCATGGCCGAACATGTCATCATCGGCGCCGGCTCCATCGGCACGAACGTCGCGCGCCTGCTGGTCGAGCGCGGCGACAGCGTCCGGATCGTCACGCGCAGCGGCTCCGGCCCCGCGCACCCGCTGATCGAGCGGGTCGCCGCGGACGCCTCGGATCCCTCACGAATGACCCAGCTGTCCCGCAGCGCGAAGGTGATCTACCACTGCGCGAACCCGCCCTCGTACACGATGTGGGAGCGCTTGCTGCCGCCCCTGCAGGCCGCGGCGATCGCCGCCGCCAAGGCCAACGACGCGGTCCTGGCGCTGACCGGCAGCCTCTACGCCTACGGACCGCAGCCCGGCGGCCGGATGACCGAGCACACCCCCATGGCCGCCACCGGGCGCAAGGGCCGCCTGCGCAAACGGATGTGGGAACAGGCCCTCGCCGCGGGCATCCGCACCGTCGAGGTCCGCGGCTCCGACTACGTCGGCAAGGACGCCAACGGCATCTACTCCCTGCTCATCGAGCCGGCCCTGAAGAGGGGCCGCGCCGCGTGGATCACCGGCCACCTCGACATGCCGCACACCTTCACCTTCAACGGCGACATGGCCGAAACCCTGGTCACGCTGGCCCAGGACGAACGCGCCTGGGGCCGGGCCTGGCACGTGCCATCCCCACCGGCCGTCACCATCCGCGAGCTCGCACGCCGCTACGCCGTCGCCGCGGGCCGGCCGCCGATCAAACTGATCCAGCTGCCCCGCTTCGCGATGCGCACGGCCGGGCTGATCGTGCCCATCGCCCGCGAGATGGCCGAGATGGACTACCAGTGGTACGCGCCATTCCACCTGGACGCGTCCGAAACGGCGGACACCTTCGGGCTGACCGCCACCGACCTCGACACCGCCATCCGGGACCAGGTCGGCGCGATCAAGGTGTGAGTGGTCTCCGGCGCCGACTCCCCGGATTCCCGCCGCGTCAGTGGGTGGCCGGCAGCCCGGCCGCGGTCGCGGCGATCATGCGCTGCAGCGTCGGCCGGAACGGCGGGAACACCCGGGCGATCTCCGGCTCGCGGTCATACAGCTCCCGCAGCGCGGCCGAGGGACGGGTCAACGGGAACAGTTTCGCGACGAACGCGCCGGCCGCCATGACCAAGGACGCCCCGTCCGTGCCGGTCAGCTCGGGGCAGGCGGCGGCGAGCTGCCGCCCCAGGGTGAAGTAGGTGTCGATGGCCCACCGCTTGTAGACCTCCAAGACCGCGACCGACACGTTGTGCTCCAGCATCGTCTCGGCATGCGTGGTGAGGTCGCAGTACAACGGCCGGTCGGCGTAAGCGTCGGCCAAGGCCGCCGCCGCCGCGGAAAACCCGCTCGCCCCGTGCAGCGCGGCACCGGCGGCGGCCGCCCAGTCGGTCCCCTCCCGCATCGTCAGCTGCAAGTAGATCTCCTCGCGCGTGCCGAAGTAGCGCAGGACGTTGGACTTGGCCAGCCCCACCGCCGCGGCGATGTCGCCCAGGCTGACCCAGGCCACGCCCGACGCCCTGGCGAGGTCGCCGGCGGCGGCGAGGATCGTCTCCCGCCGCTGGTTCTTCTGCTCCGGGCGCCTGGCCCGCTGGAACGACGCTTCCATGGCGGTCACCACCCTAACCCCCCACTTAGCGGAACAACGTTCTCTTGTTAAAGTTACGCCGTTCTTATAACCTCGGCCCGAACCGTCCCCCACCCCGAAACGGCAACCACATGACCGTCGGCAGCACCGACCTCGGCCAGACCATCGACGCCTTCGTGGCCTCCTTCAACGACCCCGACCTCGACCGGGTCATGTCCTTCTTCGCCGAAGACGCCCGCTACCTCCCCGGCCGTGGACCCGAACTACGCGGCCTTCCCGCGATCCGGGCGGCGTTCGCACCGCAGTTCGCCGGCCGCTACGGCGCGATGACGTTCGACGTGTACGACCGGGTGATCGACGAGCCCCGCGCCCGGGCAACGATCCGCTGGGCATGCCGGCTGGACCTGACCGGCGCGCACGGCAAACACGCAATCCCCCCGCTGCGGTGGTTCGCCCGGCTCCGCTACGGCGGCCGCGTCCAATGGCACGGCCTGGACGTCTTCCACTTCGACCCGGCCGGGAAGATCACCGGCAAGTTCACCTACGCGACCTTCCGCCTGCCGCTCTGGGAACGGTCACGCTAGAGCGTGATCAGCACGCTCCTCTCCTGCAGACCTGAACTGCCGGGACGCACGCTCATGCCGAGGGGCGGACGTTGGTTGCCAACTACGGATCCGGGAGTCCTGGCGAAAATAGGTGGAGTGCGCGACAGCGATTCGGCACGCTCGCTGCGTGGATGGATCAGAGCCGCCCGATGGGCTGTCAGAAGTGCTGCGGATTGCTTCTCAAGGCGCGGATCCCGAGTTGACCAGCGGCCTCACCGGGTGGTGCCATCCGGACGCTCGTCTCTGAGCCTCGAACGCACTCACATGCCGCAGAGCGGATACGTGGACGTACAGCAACCCGTGTGCCCACGGGGCGCGGCGACCGGCCCTGTCCAGGTTCCGGCCGCGAGGCGGTTCGCGCTGAGGTGGGGCTCCTGATCTAGGGTGGGCGCATGATTCTGCGGCGTAGCCTGCTCGCGGTGGTGGCACTGGGCGCGGCGATCGTCACCGGCTGCTCCTCGAGCGGTGACGCGCCGCTGCCCGACGCCGGTGCCCTGCTCAAGGACAGCGCCACGGCGGCGGGCGGCGTCACCAGCACGCACTTCACGCTGAAGGTCAACGGCACCGTCCCCGGCCTGAGCGTGCACAGCATCGACGGTGACCTGACCAAGGCCGGCGGCGGTGGCGCGAAGGGCACCGGCACGCTGGACCTGATGGGCCAGGTCGTCGACGCCCAGTTCGTCCTGGTGAACGGTTCGCTGTACATCAAGGGGCCCACCGGCGGGTTCCAGAAGATCCCCGCGGCGCTGAGCTCCGCCATCTACGACCCGTCCGCGATCCTCGATCCGCAGCGCGGGATCCCCAAGGTGCTGTCCGCGGTCGAGGGCCCGAACACGGAAGGCACGGAAGACGTCGGTGGCACGCCGACGTACCGCGTCGCCGGGACGGTCCCGAAGGACGCGCTGACCGCGCTGGTGCCGGGGACGGCCTCGAACGTGAACGCCACCTTCTGGCTCCGCCAGGACGGCGGCCACCTGCCGGTCAAGGCCTCGCTGGGGTACCCGGACGGCGCCAGCGTGGACGTCACGCTGTCCGACGTGGACAAGCCGGTCACCGTGACCGCACCGGCGTGACCGGGCCGGTCACCGTGCGCGGCGGCCGCGCGCTCGCGGTCGGCGCCGGTGGTCTCGCCGTGTTGCTGGGCGCGCTGGACACCTATGTCGTGGTCGGCCTGCTGCGGCAGATCATCGACGACCTGAGCGTTCCGGTGAACCGGCTGGAGATCGTCACCCCGGTCATCACCGGCTACCTGCTCGGTTACGTGGCCGCGATGCCGCTGCTCGGCCAGTACTCCGACCGGTTCGGCCGCAAGCTGCTGCTGCAGGCCTGCCTCGGCGGTTTCCTCGCCGGGTCGGTGGTCACCGCGCTGGCCGGCACGGTGCCGCTCCTGGTCGCGGGCCGGGTGATCCAGGGGACCGCCGGGGGCGCGCTGCTTCCGGTGACCCTCGCGCTGGCCGCGGATCTGTGGCCGGGGAACCGCCGCTCCGCTGTGCTGGGGGCCGTCGGCGCCGCGCAGGAGCTCGGCAGCGTGCTCGGGCCGCTCTACGGCATCGCGCTGGCCGCCGCGACGGGCTGGCGCGGCGTGTTCTGGGTGAACGTCCCGCTGACCGTGCTGGCCGCCGTCGCGGTGCAGGTTTCCGTCCGGGGCGGCAAACCCGCCGAGCGGCCGCGCGTGGACCTCGTCGGTGTCGTGCTGCTGGCGCTCACGCTCGCGTTGCTCGTCATCGGCCTGGACAACCCGAACCCGCGCGAGCAGGTGCTGCCACCGTGGGGAGTGCCGTTCCTGATCGGCGCCGGGGTCAGCCTGGTCGCGTTCCTCTGGTGGGAGTCGCGCGCCGAAGTCCGGCTCATAGACACGGCGAACGTGGCACTGCGGCCGTTCTTCACGGCGCTCGGGACGAGCGTCGCCGCGGGAGCGGCGTTGATGATCACGCTGGTCGACGTCGACCTGTTCGGACAGACACTGCTCGGCCGAGACGACGGCGGCAGTGTCGAGCTCCTCCTGAGGTTCCTGGTCGCGCTGCCGGTCGGCGCGCTGCTCGGCGGCCTGCTCGCCACGCGGATCGGCGAGCGTTGGATCGCCGGCGCCGGGATGCTGATCGCGGCCGGCGGCTACCTGCTGATGTCCCGCTGGCCGGCCGACGTTCTCGCGGCCAGGTCCGTCCTGGGGCTGCCGCGCCTCGACGTCGACCTGGCGCTCGCCGGACTGGGGCTCGGCCTGGTCATCGCCCCGCTGTCGGCCGTCGCGCTGCGTGCGGTGCCGCGCGCCCAGCACGGCGTCGCGTCGGCCGCGGTCGTGGTCGCGCGGATGACGGGCATGCTGGTCGGCGTCGCGGCGGTGTCCGCCTTCGGCCTGCACTACTTCCACACGCTGACCGCGTCGCTGAACCCGCCGATCCGGATCCTGTTCCCATCCCAGCCGGCCTACGACCGCGCCCTCGCCGACTACCTCGGCGCCGTTCGTGCGGCGCTGCTGACGGAATACCGCGCGATCTTCCTGATCACGTCCACGGTTTGCCTGGCAGGCGCGGCCGTCGCCTTGGCCATCGGCGGCCGGACGCCCCGAACCCGGTCCTGAGTAGCCGCTCATCCATCAGGATTCACTTTCATGCCGGTGAGAGGCACTCGCCCCCCATCGGTACACCCCGTCGAGGCGTGAGTTCCCCACCGCGATCGCAGCTCTGAAGCCTCACCAGCGACCGAAGTTTCGTACGTCTTGGTACGCGCAGTCGCGCCGCCGAGCGTGTGTCGAACTGTGCGGGCGCTGCGGTCGTGCCGCTGGGCAGGGACGCCTACTTGACGAGATGGAACGCCGGGCGGATGCGGCGGCCGGTTCTCTCCAGATCTTCGAGCAGGTCCACGGAAGGGCGCGTGCGGAATTCGACGAACACCCAGCCCTCGGTTCGTTCCGCGACCCGCTGTGCCAGCCGGCCCAGCACGGAACGCCCGGCATGGTCACTGACGAAGACGTGCAGGCCGATGTCGCAACGCATTGTCCTACCGGCTGCGCGCTCGACAACGTCGAGTTCGACAGGATCGGTCTCATGGTCGGGCTCGTCGAGGGAATAGCCGTACGGAAGTCCGTCAGCGGAGTGCCAGTACCGCGCGTCGGCGGTGTTGCGCCCCATACCTTCGGCTGCCATTTCGCGATCACGACCGACTCTGCACGTTCGGCGGTGCACGGCGTCAAGACGCTGAGCGAAGTTCCAGCCACCGGAGAAGTAAACCCCACCTGCTGGAAACACGCTCACATGCCGCTGACCGCGTAGTGACGCAGCCGGCCGCATCGCTGAGCGCGGCCGGTCTGCCGATGAACACCCGCCCCCCTGTTGACCCACACGCAAGGCAGAATCCCGCGAGTCATGGTTCCGGGTTCGGGTCCGACAGACGCCACCACAGCCGGCGCCTGACTGGCGATTGCGGTAAGAGAGCACGTATGTGCTCGGGGACCTGCGCGCCGGCTGCGGCAGCCTCGACGTACGCCTTGGCGCCTTGTGCTCCGAGGTCGGGTGCGGACGCACGCACAAACCGGAGTGCGTCGAGGCGCTGACCGGAATCGAGCAGCTCAGTGATCCGAGACCGTAGGGGGTCATCACGCTCGAGCCCGCGAACCTGTTCGAGATAGTCCTCGATCCACTCACCGCCCTCCAGGTCAGCGGTCGCATGCACCGTGTGCAGGCTGCCGTCCACCCCGTCGACCAGGAAGGACCCGTGGCCCACCACCATGTCGATGAACTCGCGAGTGCGTACATAGCGCTCACTTTGGCTGCCGATCAGCCAGCCAAGCCGGTGTGGACGGACGTCCATGACCACCATCCTCGGCTGGCCCCGTGCCGGCCACCCGGCCAGATGCCGCTCCACGATCTGGACGGCCCACGCCTTCGACACCATGACAGCAGGCTATGGCAAAGAGTGTGGGCGACGCGCCCCCGGCCACAATCAACCCCGAGGCTCAACTGGCGGACGCCGGGCGTGCGCGCATCCGCCCAGAATCACCTCCGGTGCTCGCTCATGCCGATCAGCGGGTCGCGGGGAAATGCCGGCGACCGTTCAGTGCCAGAACCCGGACCGGTCGGGAGGTCGGGGCACCGAACCCCGACCGGCCCGGTGCGCCGGACTCTGCCGGGACGGGACGGCGGGGTGCGGGTTCTGGCGACTTCTGACGCCGGAGGCACTCGCCCCCACATCGGTACGAACTGCCACGGAGAAAGCCGTGAAGGCTCCTTCCAGCAGGCTCATTCCGAGCGCAGCGTGTCCAATCGGGTCACTTGGCGCAGCAACGGCATCGTCAGACCGGTCACCAGCAGGACCGCCGCCACCGTGGCGCCCGCCAGGGCGAGCAGCACCGGGAGGTCGATGATCATCGGCCGGTCCGCCAGCCGCAGGATCGGCGCGGTCAGCCCGAGCCCCGCCGCGACTGCCAGCACCACGCCGACCACCACCGGAATTCCGGTCTGCCACAGCGCTCCGCGAGCCAGCACCCCGATCGGCACGCCGGCCGCCGACAGTGCCGCGATCGGCCGCCGCCGTTCGCTGATCTGCTCGATCGACAGCATCAGCAGGCTCATCGCGGCCACCGCGAGCACGAACAGCGACGCGGTGATCAGCACCGAGCGGAAGCTCTCCACCATCTGCCGGTCGCGGGCGCGGAAATCGTCGAGGTAGTCGCTCTTGCCCGCCGAGGCGTTCCACGCGAGCGGGGCGACCGCCCTGGCGATGTTGTCGGTCAGCGCCTGCACGTCGCCGGTGCCCGACACGTAGACCGCGACCGACGAGACCGGGAGGGCGAGGCCGCCGAGCGCGCCGGGCGTGACCAGCAGGCTGTCGCCCGTCGATGTCCCCGCGTGCTGCACGACCTTGACACCGGCCGGGACCGTCCACTCCGGACCGTTCACTTCCCGGCTGCCGACGTGACCCTGCAGCTGCAGCTTGCCGGCCGGTGCCGCGCCGCCCCGGTCCGACACCAGGGAGAACACGTCGCCGTCGGAGCAGGCGCCGATGTTCGCCCGCGCCCTGAGCGCCACGCAATCGCCGACCACGCCGAAGTCCCGCTCCTCCCCGGACCGGAACGTCAGGTTCCTGGCCGGGTGGAGGCCGGTCACCCCGGGCACGGCCGACACCAGCTTGCCGACCTCGGCCTCGTGCGCGGCGGTGGTGTCGACCCGCACCGGGGCGGCGGCCACACCGTCCGGCGTGGCCTGCCGGGCGGCGCCGCTGCCGAGCGAGGTGATCACGCCCTGGATCAGGATCGTGCCGGCCAGCACGACGACCAGGCCGGACACCACCCGGCTGGCGGTGCCGCTGTCCAGCTGCAGCCGCCGGATCGCGAGCTGCCACGACGGCGGACCGCCGTGCAGCCGCTCCACGAGCCGCTCGACCAGCCACGGAAGCAGGGCCGCGACGCCCACCAGCAGGAACACGCTGCCCGCCGAAAGGGCCACCGCGGCGGCTGTGTCGCCGTCGCCGCGGTCGAAAGCCAGGGTGGTGGCCAGGAACAGCACACCGATCGTGGTGAGCGCCCAGCGCCACCACATCCGCCGTCGCACCGGCTTGCCCTGGCGGACCACGCCGAGCGGTTCCACGATCGTGCGGCGCAGCCCGAACAGCGCCGAGCCGACCGCGAGCGCGGGCACCAGCAGCACGATCACCACGACCAGCGGCCAGGACGGGACGAGGTCTTCCGGGAAGATCCGCAGGCCGAACGGCAGGATGTCAGCGACGAACGTGCGCAGCAGGGCGAAGAACCCGATCCCGGCGGCGAGCCCGATCCCGGCCCCGACCAGCGATTCGGCCGCCGCGACCCGTTTGACCTGCCGGGCGTCCAGGCCGATCAGCCGCAGCGCGGCGAGCCGGCGTTCCCGTTGCGCCGCGCCCATTCGCGACGCGGTGGTCACGAAGATCAGCAACGGCAGCAGCAGCACCGCCGCGATCGGCAGGATGACGCCCAGCACGATCGCCGACAGCCCGAGCCCGGTGTAAGGCAGGCCGAACGCATAGACCTTGCGGCCGGTGGCCTCGGCCTCGATCTGCGCGGCCGGCACCCCGTAGTACGCGGTCAGATCGCCCGCGCCGGAGACGCCTTCCCGCGAGATCGAGCCGACCACGTGCCCCGGGAGCTGCGCCTTCAGCGAACTGCCGCTCGGCGCGGCCAGCTTCGCGGCGAGCTCCGGCGACACCGCGAGCTCGCCCGGCGCGGGCAGCCTGCTGAGCCCCGGCGGCACCGGCGAGTTCGCCCCGGTCGCCGCGACCGCGACGATCCGCACGAAGTCGTCGCCGGCCGACGCGTACCAGTTGTAGACCAGCAGCGGGGCGACCCCCGCGCGAGGCTGGGTGACCTGCGCGATCGCCGCCTTGCGCTCCGCCTGCGCGCCGATCAGGTGGTGGACCGCCGCCGCGGGCAGCAGCACGGCGACCGCGAGCGCGATCCCGAACGCGGTCATCGCCAGGCGCAGCAGCGCTGCGCCGGACATCCGGCCACCCCCGACGGCCAGCCGGAGGCCCAGCGCCAGATCCCGCATCATGCGACCAGCTCCCGGTCGACCGTGTGCCCGTCGACCACCATGATCTCCCGGTCCGAATAGGCCGCCACGCGCGGCTCGTGGGTCACCAGCACCACCGCGGCGTGCGTCTCCCGTGCCGCCTGGGTGAGCATCTGCATGACCTTCTCGCCGTTGAGCGAGTCGAGCGCGCCGGTCGGCTCGTCCGCGAAAACCACCTTCGGCCCCGTCACCAGGGCCCGCGCCACCGCGACCCGCTGCCCCTGCCCACCGGACACGTCACCGGGACGGCGCTTCGCCAGCCCGTCGACCTCCAGCCGGGCGAGCCATTCGGCCGCCTTGGCCTCGGCCTGCTTCCGCTTGGTGCCGATCAGCCGCAGCGGAAGCGCGACGTTCTCGAGGCAGGACAGCTCGGGGACGAGCTGGCCGAACTGGAACACGAACCCGAACTCGGTGCGCCGCAACGCACTCCGCCCCCGGTCGTCCATCCCGACGAGGTCGGCGCCGCCGTAGGTGATGGTGCCCGAGTCCGGCCGGAGGATGCCGGCGAGACAGTGCAGCAACGTCGATTTGCCCGACCCGGACGAGCCCATGATCGCGAGCACCTCCCCCGCCGAGACGGACAGCGCCGCCCCGTCGAGCGCCCGCGTCGGCCCGAACGACTTGTCCAGTCCTTTGCCGACGAGCAACGGCGTTCCCGTCCTGGTCATCAGCGCACCGCCTTCTCGAGTTCGCCGAGGCGCGCGGCGGTGAGCTCCAGCCACCGCAGGTCCGCCTCGAGGTGGAAGAGCGCGTGATCGCAGATCAGCTGATCGGCGAGGTCGCCCCCGTTCTTGCGTTTGGTGAGCGCACGCATCACGTTCAGGTGCTCGCCGCGCTGGACGTCGAGCACCTCGGAGGCGCTGCGCCCGGACAGCAGCGCGAGCACAACCTTCGTGTAGAGCGTGTTCTGCAGGTACGGCTGCGGGTTCTCCGGAGTGCGCAGCCACGTCTCGACGTCGGTGATCCCCGCGTCGGTGATCGTGTAGCGCTTCCGTTCCGGCCCTTCGCCGCTCTCGACGCCCGCCACCTCGACCATGCCGTTGCGCAGCAGTCGTGACAACGTCGAATAGACCTGGCCGTAAGCCAGCGGGCGGTCTTGGCCGAACTGCTCGTCGTACGCCCGTTTCAGGTCGTAGCCATGCCGCGGACCGGATTCGAGCAACGCGAGCAAGGTGTGCGAAACCGACATTCTCCTGTCCCCTCCTCGACCCGGAGTCCGGGCGTGACGATCACTATACCGCAGATGTATACCTCGCGTGTATAGCGTCCCGTCGACGAAGAACCAGTGCCCGCCGTCAGGTCCGGGTGGCGGCCCGTTTGACGGTCTTGATCACCGGTGCGGTCTCGACGTGGGTGATGGCGGGCAGCGCGGCCACCCGGGTGGTCAGGTAGCGGTACAGCTCCTGTTGGTTCGCGCACACCACACTCGCGTACAGGTTCGTGGGCCCGGTCGTGGCGGCGGCGAACGCGATCTCCGGGTGCCCGGCCAGTGCCGTGCCGGCCTCCTCCAGGTGTGCGGGGGCGACCGAGAGCCAGAGCAGGGTTCGCGGGCCGAAACCGAACAGCTTTCCGTCGACGTCGATGTCCAGGTACAGCACACCGCGTTCGCGCAGCTCGGCCATCCGGCGCCGGACCGTCGTCGGTGACCAGCCGGTCAGCGCGGCAAGCTGCTCGAACTCGGCCCGGCCGTCGGTGGCCAGCGCGGCGAGGAGCGTGCGGTCGCCGTCGTCGAGCCGCACCGGCCCCGGTCGCTGTGGCAACGGGGGCGGCCGCAGCCGCTCGATCGCCTCTTCGCTCAGCGAGCCGAGCTTGGCGATCAGGCTGTCCGGGCCGCCGTAGTACGCGTGCAGCACGGAGTGGGCGGTCACGCCTTCCACGCGTGGGGTGCGGGGAAGTTTGGTCAGCAGCAGCGCCTCGCTGTCGGCTTCGCTCTCGGTGCGGACCGTGCAGGCGATCTCCGTGCCTCCCGAGGTGATGCTCACCCAGGACGTGTCGGGGCGGCGGGCCAGCGCCTCGGCGACCGGGACCGACGCGGCGGGCGCGCACCGCACCCGCAGGAACCACAGCACCGCGCCCAGTGCCGTCGGGTCGACCCCACCGAGCACCCGCACCGCCCCCGCCGACCGCAACCGGGCGTACCGGCGGGCGATGGTGCGATCCGACACGCCGAGCACCTCGGCGATCGTGCTGAACGGGGCCCGGCCGTTGACCTGCAAGGCGTGTGCGAGCCGACGATCCAGCTCGTCGTAGTCGGATTCCACCGGCTTCAGGCTAGCGAGCGTCGGATATCGACGGACTCGTGCCCGTTTCTGGCGCGGCAGCGTCGGTGGGCGGAGCGTCGCTCTCGTCCCGATCGACACCACCAGGGGAGAAACCATGGATACCGATGTGCTCGTCGTCGGCGCCGGACCGACCGGCCTGACACTGGCCAACGAACTGCGGCTGGCCGGGGTGTCGGCCGTGCTCGTCGACAAGCTGCCGCAGCGCAGCACGTTGTCGAAGGCAGGCGGCGTGCAATCCCGCACGCAGGAGGCATTCGACCAGCGTGGGCTGCTGGAACCGTTGCTGGCCACCGGAAACCACCCGGACGGCACGGCCCACTTCGCCGGCATCGCGCTCCCGCTCACCCGCGGCCGGCACCGCCACCCGTGGCGGTCCATCCCGCAGGTGGTGATCGAGGGATTCCTCGAGGAGTACCTTGCCGCACAGGGCATCCGCGTCCGGCGCGACCACGAGCTGACCGGCCTCACCCAGGACGGGACCGGCGTCACCGCGACGTTCGACAGCGGCGGTGTTCTCCGCTCCCGGTACCTGGTCGCCGCCGACGGCGGCCGTAGTACGGTGCGGTCGCTGCTGGGAGCCGAGTTCCCCGGCAGGCCGGGCACGGTGACCACCGTCGCCGCCGACGTGCGGTTGGGCGGCGACGTCCAGGTGATGACGCACACCCGGAGCGACGCCGGGCACTGGGCGTTGGTGTTTCCGCTCGGCACCGATCCGCAGGGCAGGCCGCTGCGCCGGCTTTCGCTGGGCGGACCTGGCCGGTCGCTGCCCCGGGAGGTCCCGGTCACCGAGGCCGAGATCCGCGAGGGACTGCGTACGGTTTTCGGCTCCCGGGCGGAACTGCTCGAGCTGCGGTACGCCCGCCGCATCACCAACGCGGCCCGGCAGGCCGCCCGCTACCGGCACGGACGGGTCTTCCTGGCCGGCGACGCCGCCCACGTCCACCTCCCGATCGGCGCACAGGGCATGAACACCGGGATCCAGGACGCGCTCAACCTCGGCTGGAAACTCGGTGCCGCGGTGCACGGCTGGGCCCCGGAGCACCTGCTCGACAGCTACCACACCGAACGCCACCCGGTGGCGGCCGCCGTGCTGCGCAACGTCCAGGCGCAGAGCCTGCTGATGGACCAGGAAGGCACCGGCAACCCGGACCTGGCGGCGGCCAAGGACCTCTTCGCGGACCTGGTGCGACTGCGGGCGGTGCAGTACCACCTCGACGACATGTTGTCCGGGATGGGCATCCGCTACCCCATGCCGGGCGCCGAGGAGCAGTCGCTCGTCGGCCTGCCCGCGCCGGACCTGGAGCTCGGCCCGATCCGGTCGCACGAGCTGCTGCGGCGCGGACGCGGCGTCCTGATCGACCCGGCCGACCGGTTCGCCGAGGTCGCCGCCCTCTGGCCGGACCGCCTGGACCGCGCGGGGCAGGGCGCCGACGCCGAACCGATGCTCATCCGACCGGACGGCTACGTGTGCTGGGCAGGCAACCCGGACCACCTCGAACCGGCGCTCGCCCACTGGTTCGGCGAACCCCGGTGACCGACAGCACGCTTCACGAGCTTTCCCCGGCGACGGCCGACCGGCTCGGTACTTCAGTCACCACACGAAGGGAATGAGCCGAGCCCGGTTCTCGGCAAACTGCCGGTAGCGACCGCCCAGCGCTTCTTCGAGGGCGCGTTCCTCGATGCGGAGGCGGTAGATCAGGGCAACCAGCAACACCGCGCCCGCGCCCGCAGCGCTGACCCAGTTGCCCACGATCAGACCGCCGCCGGAGAAGACGAGCAGCAGGCCGCTGTAGCTCGGATGGCGCAGGACTCGATAGGGACCGCGGTCCACGACGACCTGATCTTCGCTCGTCCGCACCGTCACGGTGAAGTACCGGCCCAGGCTGACGAAGGACCACCAGCGCAGGAGCAGGCCGAGCCACCCGATCACGATCCCGAGCGGGAACGGCCACACTCCGCCGATGCCGGCAGCCGGACAAATCGCGCGGCCGATCGGCCACAGCAGGATCGCCAAGAAGAACATCGCCCTGAAGACGACCTCCGAGCGAACATCAACGAGTTTCGCGCCGCGACGCGAGCGGAACGCCTGCACCAGTTCGCCCGCAGCGAAGGCCCCGGCGCTGGCGACCCCGACCACGTCCGACAGCTCTCCGAAAGGTGCGAGCACAGCGGCATTGTCACACCGAACACACGACACGCCACCGCCGGCGGCCGTTGCCATGACTACGAAGGCCAGTGAGTTAGAGGGCCACCGCAACGGCGTCACGATCCCGGTCTCCCGCGGCGGCCGGGGACAGCCGCTGGTCCTGTGCCGCGTGACGCGGCTCGACAATGTCCGCTCATGCCGCGGAGCGTGCGTCCCGGCACACCGCCGCTCAAGGCCCCGAACGTGTCCGCGGAACGGATCCGTCCTTGCCCATGCGCAGGATCAAGGCGACCGCGTCGTCCGAGTGGGCTGTCGGCGCCAGAACCTCCTGCAAGAGCAGACCGCGCATCGCGGCAACGGTCACAGTGGCCAAAGTCAGCGCTTCCTCGGTATCGAGACCTTCGCGTTCCGCGAGCGAGGCCAGCATCTTGGTCAGGTCGTCGAGCGAGTCGATGAACTCGCGAAAGTCCCCAGGGCTATAAGCGGCGAGCCCGACGACGTGGAAGAAGCCGCGGACCCGCGACAGCTGCTCCGGGCGCGTGTAGGCCCGCCAGATCGCCACGACGAGGTCGTCGAACGTGCCTTGCCGGGCGGTCTCGAGCAGTGCCTCGTTGTCCCGGGACCGCTGCGCCTTGAGCATGGCCGCCAAGACGCCCGGGAGCGAACCGAAGTGGTATCGCAGGAGGGCGTGGCTGGTCTCGGCCCGCGCGGCGATCTCACGGAGCGACACCTCCGGCGCGGGAAGGGCCTCGCCGAAGGCGTCGAGAAGCCGGGCCAGGAGACGCTCGCGTGCGTCGCCGTTGCGTTCCGTGCTTGACAGGATCACTCCCACAGTTTATCCATTGGAAAAGAACCTTGCGGCGCCGTGTTGCTCACACATGGTCGCAGTCAGCACCAGTGGAGGGAACGACACGTGGGGCAGTGCCAAGTGGTCGGCGCGACGGTCGTCGACGGTTCGGGTCGCGACCCGGTCGACGTCGACGTCAGTCTCGAAGACGGGTACATCACCCAGGTCGGTGCCGCCGGCGCCCACGTCGAGCGCCTCGATGCCGACGGCCTCACGATGACGCCCGGCCTGATCGACGCGCACGTCCACTTGGGTTTGTCGAGCCCGATCCAGCCGCAGTTCTCGTTCCGGATCAGCGCCGCCGAGCTCGCGGCGGACATCTTCGCCGCGGCCGGCGCGACGCTCGACGCCGGCTTCACCACCGTCCGGGACACCGGCGGGGTCGACGGCGGCCTCGTCACCACGATCGCGAAAGGCAAGGTCAGAGGGCCGCGCGTGCTGTCGTGCGGACCGGTCCAGTGCCAGATCGGCGGGCACGGCTACTACGGAGCCGAGTGGGAACCCACCGAACTGTGGAGCAGCCACCACCTACCCGGCCTGTGCGCACTGTCCATGATGTCCGGCAATGCCGACGAGTTGCGGCACAACGTGCGCGAGGCCTTCCGCCGCGGAGCCTCCTTCCTCAAGCTCTGCGTGACCGGCGGCGTGGTCGGCGCGCACGACCGGCTGACCGACACCCAGTTCACCGTCGAGGAGATCGCCGTCGCGGTCCAGGAAGCGGCGGCGCGCGGCACCTACGTGACGGTGCACGCCCACAACAACGACGGCATCCGGAACGCGGTCGAGGCCGGAGCGCGCTGCGTCGAACACGGCACCGACCTCGACGAATCCACGGCCACCCTGATGGCCACGCGCGGAGTCGCCCTCGTGCCCACGTTCGCCGTCGTCGAGCAGCTGCTGCACGACACGGCCGGCGCGGGCCTCGACGCATCGACCCGCGATCGGGTGCTGGGTGTTCGTGAGCGGATGACCGAAGCGCTCGCTGTCGCCAAGGAGGCCGGGGTCCGGATCGGGCTGGGTTCCGATCTCATCGGCCCGGCCCAGGACCGCCGGGGCGAAGAGCTGAGGCTGCGCGCAAAGCTCGAAACGCCGATGGCAGCTCTCGTGGCGGCCACCAAGACCAACGCCGAGATCCTCGGCCTGTCCGGCCAGGTCGGTGTCATCGCTCCCGGCGCGCAGGCCGACCTCGTGCTGTGGAACGGCAACCCGGTCGAAGACCCGGAGCTGTTCGCCGATCCCGCCAATGCCGTCCTCGTTCTCAAGGCCGGCCGAATTGTGAAGGACCTCCGATGAGCACCATGTGGCAGGGCTGCCTGGCCGACACCGACTACTTCGAGCTGCGTTCCAGCGGCGGGCACGACTACGGCGTCTGGGTCACCACGCCACCGGGCTACGACCCCGCCACGACGCCGGCGCCTGCCGTGTACGTGCTCGACGGCAACTGGGCCGTGGGCATGACGGCTCCGCTCATCGTCACCCAGAAAGACCCCATGCACCAGATCCAGCCCTACCTCCAGGTCAGCGTCGGCTACGCGGGCGAGGACGCACAGCACTGGGCACGGCTGCGCAACAGAGACCTCGTGCCCCCTGGCGAGCCCATCGCCCAGGAGTTCGTCGACGCCGTGGAGACGGGAATCCGAACGGGCTCGATGACCCGCGCGGAAGCCGACGCCTACCTCGGCGAACTGCGGGAAACCCACGCCGATGCGTTCCTGGACTTCCTCACCGCGGAACTGCACCCGCGGATCGAACGCGACTACGGCACCGCCGCGAGCGGTCACGGCCTCTTCGGCTACTCCTACGGCGGCCTCTTCAGCCTCTACACCTGGCTCACCGGCAACCCGCTCTTCGAGACCATCGGAGCGGGCAGCCCCGGTGTCGTCGGTGAAGACAGCCAGATCTTCGCGATGCTCGAAAAAATGGGCGACAGCCTGCCTGCCACCAAGCTCCACCTGACCGTCAACGACCAAGAGCTCCTCGGAAATCTGGCCGTCTACCAGAACCTCGCGAAGAACGCGGCCACCGTCCTGCACCACCTGACCGCCCGCGGCGGCGCCGTCACCAGCGCGGTCCTGCGCGAAACGCACGTGACCGGCCTGCAGGCCTCGTTCCTCAGCTACCTCAGGACCTGCCGTGCCCGGTGAGCGCCCGAGTGCCGATGTGGTCGTGATCGGGGCCGGGGTGATCGGTTCGTCGATCGCCCTCGAACTCGCGCGGGCGAGGCACCGCGTTGTCGTGCTCGATCGGGCCGCCGGGGCCGGACAGGGGTCGACCTCGGCATCGAGTGCGATCGTCCGGTTCAACTTCTCCACCACCGCCGGGGTGGCGACGGCGTGGGAGGCGCACTTCGGCTGGCTCGACTGGGCCGGCCACCTCGGGCACGATGTCGGCGACCTCGCGATGTTCCGCAAGAGCGGGCTGGTGATGCTGGACGTCGACGCGGCTCCGCGTGCGTCATGGCTTCCGTTGTTCGACGAGATCGGTGTTCCTTACGAGGAATGGGACAGCGCGACCTTGGCCGAGCGCGTTCCGGGTATCGACGCCGGCCGCTATTGGCCGCCGAAGCGGCTCGACGACGAGGAATTCTGGGAGGACGCGAAACACTCGCTCGGTGGCGTGTACACCCCGGATGCCGGGTACGTCTCGGACCCGGGCCTCGCCGCCGTGAACCTCGCCGCCGCGGCCTCGGCGTGCGGGGCGGAGTTCCGCTTCCGCAGCACGGTGACGGCGGTGGAAGAGGCCGGCGGTCGCGTGAGGTCGGTGCGGCTGTCGGACGGTACCCGGATTCCCTGTGCCGTCGTGGTCAACGCGGCCGGGCCGTGGTCGGGCGCGGTGAACCGGTTGGCCGGCGTGGGTTCCGGCTTCACGGTCGGGGTGCGCCCGATGAGGCAGGAAGTGGCACACGTGCCCGTCCGGGAGGGCTATGGCGGGCCGGTGGTGGCGGACATGGATCTGGGCACCTACTTCCGCGGTGAAGCAGGAGGGGACCTGCTCGTCGGCGGAACGGAACCGGAGTGCGATCCGATGCAGTGGACCGACGACCCGGACGCCGTCGACATCCACCCGACGGCCGCGGTCTTCGAGGCTCAGGTGACGCGGGCCGCGCGGCGGCTGCCCGACCTGGCGGTGCCCAACCGGGCGCGCGGGGTGGTGGGCGTTTACGACGTCGCCGACGATTGGACGCCGATCTACGACCGCACCGAGCTCGAGGGCTTCTACGTCGCGATCGGAACGAGCGGCAACCAGTTCAAGAACGCGCCAGTCGTGGGGCAGCTGATGACAGAGCTGATCGACCAGGTGGAGAACGGCGCCGACCACGACGCGGTGCCCGTCCGGTTCCGGGCCCCGCGGACCGGCCTGGAGATCGACCTGGGTGCGTTCTCCCGCAAGCGCGACCGAAACACCGCGAACTCGGGCACGGTGCTGGGTTGAGCCCGATCTCGGTGGCCCCGGCCGGCTACTGCGGGCGTGCGGGAAGGTCGGCGAGGAACGTCGCGGGTACAGCACGCGGACGGCGGGGACCCCAGCCGCCACCGGCGAACAGGACAACGGACGAACGGCCCGCGCCACCGACCCACCCGGGCTGCGCGCGATCGAACGCCGACAGTGGAGGACGGTGCCACAAACTGGCTCCACCCCGCAGCCGAACACCACCGCCGTCGCGATACCGGACGACGTAGTCAAGCTTCCGCCCGGGATCCATCCCCGGCCTGGAGAACGCGGCGGCGAGGCACCCCGCCGGTTCGTTCACGAACACCGCCTGCACCGTCACGGCTCGCCAGCCGGTGCGCCGGACCGACTCGTAGCGCATCCACCACAGCACCGCCCCCGGCGTGAAGCACACCGACGCCGCGATCACCACAAACGCAACGGACGACAAGATGTCGCTGCCGTTGCTGTACGAGATCAGCAGAACCACCAGCCCGACCACCCAGGCCATGCCGCACGCCGTCGTCCGCAGCGCGACTGCCCCCACCCGCTCCAGCTCGCGAGCCAGATCCGCCACCATCACCCCAGCGTACAAACCTCGCCGACGCCGGCAACCCACGCGGAAGCCCGCGCAGCCCTGCCCCTGGGCAGCAAAAAAGCCCAGGTCAGTGACCTGGGCTTTGCTCCCCCGCTTGGACTCGAACCAAGAACCCTCCGGTTAACAGCCGAATGCTCTGCCAGTTGAGCTACAGGGGAATGTTGCTCACTTCCGGTGCCGGTCTCTCCGACCGACGAGAAGAACTTTAGACCATGCCCCGGAAGCCCCGTGCACCACCCCCCACTTAGCGCAACCACCCCCGTCCGGCCGGTTTTCCTGGACAATGGACAGTCGGACGACCTAACGACGGAAGGCGTGGACGCGGATGAAGAAGTTCCTGCTGGGGGCAGGCCTGGGGTACGTACTGGGCGCCAAGGCAGGCCGGGGGCGGTACGAGCAGCTCGTACGCACCTACCGCCGGGTCGTCGACCACCCGATGGTCCAGGGCGCCGCCGGGGTCGCGCGCGCCAAGATCGGGGAGAAGCTCAAGCGCTGACCCTCGCCACGAAGAACACCCTGCGGAACTCGAACCACGTGGTGCCGCCCGGCCGGGGTGGGTAGGCCTCGCGCAGAAGCGGCGCCAGCGCTGCGCGGAACCGCTCCCACTCGGCGTCGGGCAGGGCCGCGCGGATCGGGCGCAACGCCGTGCCCGTGATCCATTCCAGCACCGGCGAGGGCCCGTGCAACGGCTGGACGTACGTCGTCTCCCAGGCGTCGACGTCGCAGCCCGCGTCGGCCAGGAGGTTCGCGTACTCCAGCGGGGTCGACACCGCGTCGTCCTCGCGCAGCACCACGTCGGCCAGGCGAGGCGCCCAGGCCGGGGAGGCCGCCAGTTCGCGCGTCAGCACGTGCGAAGGCGCGTTGAAGTTGCCCGGCACCTGCACCGCCAGGAAGGCGCCCCCGGGCAACGAAGCCGCCCAGCGGCGAAGCAGCTCGGCGTGGTCCGGGACCCACTGCAGGACGGCGTTCGACACCACGACGTCGGTGTCGGGCGCCGGCTTCCAGTCGCGGACGTCGAGCAAGGACGCGTCGAGACCGCGGGCGCGGGCCGCCGTCACCATTTCGGGTGAACTATCGCTGCACTCCAAGATCGCCGAGGGCCAGCGGTCCCGCAGGGAAACCGTCAGGTTGCCGGGGCCGCAGCCCAGGTCGACGACGCGCCGCGGCTCCGCAGCCCCGATGCGCGAGACCAGGTCGTGGAACGGCCGGGCCCGCAGGTCGGCGTAGTCGAGGTATTTGCCCGGATCCCACACGGCTGCCTCCCGGAAAACAGTACGCCTGTACTGAGTACGAGCGTACTGCTACTTCGCCCGGTTGACCAGCTTCGCGGCGACCTGCTCGGCGATGGCCTCGACCAGCGCGACGTCGGTGCCGGGATCCGGCCGGACCTGCAGCACGCTGCCGTCGCGGCCGGGCACCTTGCGCTGCACGAACCACGCTCCCCCGGTCCCGATCTCCTGCCGGTGCCGCGTGCGGATCGAGCCCTCGACGCGCTGGTAGGCCTCGCGCGGCACCTTGCCCGGCGACGGCAGCCGGAAGCGCACCGGCGGCAGGTCAGCCAGGACGACCGCCGCACCCGCCGTTGCGACCTCGGACGACTCCGTCAGTGTGAAGACGCCGTCCGCCCAGGCCGCCTTGCCGACGAGGTGCCAGCCGACGCGCCGTGCCCCGTCGCCGGACGGGATCCACAGGCCCAGCGCCGTCACGACCAGGTGCCCGCCGCCCTCGACCGGGGCGCTGTCCACGACCTCTTCACCCGGTGCGAGCGAACCCGCGAACCCGTCGGGCGTGCGGTCGCCGAGCAGCCGGCGCAGGAAACTCATCTCAGCTCCACGTGCTGGCGGCCGCCTGCTCGCCCAGCGACTTCTTGTACTGCTCCAGCGCGACGAGGTCGCCGAACAGCGCGCGGTAGTCGTCCGGCGCTTCGACCGGCGAGAGCCGCTGCAGCTTGCCCTTGATCTCCGCGATCTGCCGCCCGACGAGCCCCTCCTGCAGGCGCGCGAGGATCGACGAGATGTACCGGGAGTCGACCTCGTCCTTGGCCTGCAACGGTTCCACGGCCAGCTCGGACAGCACCCGCCGGACCGTCCCTTCCGGACAGTGCGGGGCCGCCGCGTCCAGCAGCGCCGGGCCGGTCAGGCCCGAACCCGCGCCGCCCGCCTTCAGGACGGCCTCGTGCACCGCGACATACACCGGGTGGGTGAACGCCTCCAGCGGTAGCGCGTCGTACTCCGGCCCGGCGATCGCGGGCTGCTGCAGCGCGGCCTTCAGCGCCTCGCGCTGCACGGCGAACCGCGGGTCCTTGGGGGCCGGGCGGGCGACGTCCTGCGTCGGCGCGGCCGGTGCGGCCTGCTGGGCGCGCCCGGGCTGCCGCAGCGGCACCCCGCCGCGCTTGTCCGTCGCGCCCGCCGCCCCGCGGACGCGGTTGACGACCTGGGCGACGTCCTGCCAGCCCACCCACCAGGCGAGCTTCGACGCGTAGCCGTCGCGGGCCGCGCGGTCCTTGATCGACGCCACCATCGGCACGGTCTTCTGCAGCGCCGCGACCTGGCCGTCGACCGAGTCGAGGTCGTAGTTCTTGAGGGTGCTGCGGATGACGAACTCGAACAGCGGCGTCCGCCGCGCGACCAGGTCCTTCACCGCGCTGTCGCCCTTGGCCAGCCGCAGCTCGCACGGGTCCATGCCGTCCGGCGCGACCGCGATGTACGTCTGGCCGGCGAACGTCTGGTCGCCCTCGAACGCCTTCAGCGCGGCCTTCTGGCCCGCTTCGTCGCCGTCGAAGGTGAAGATCACTTCGCCGCGGAATGCGTCGTCGTCCATCATCAGCCGGCGAAGCACCTTCATGTGGTCTTCGCCGAACGCCGTGCCCGACGACGCCACCGCCGTCGGCACGCCCGACGCGTGCATCGCCATCACGTCGGTGTAGCCCTCGACCACGACGACCTGGTGCCGCTTCGCGATCTCGCGCTTGGCCAGGTCGAGGCCGAACATGACCTGGGACTTCTTGTAGATCGGCGACTCGGCGGTGTTGAGGTACTTCGCCGAGATCCGGTCGTCGTCGAACAGCCGCCGCGCGCCGAAGCCGACGACGTCGTTGCCGACGTCGCGGATCGGCCAGACCAGCCGCCGGTGGAACCGGTCCATCGGGCCGCGCTGGCCCTCCTTGGACAGCCCCGCGGTGAGCAGTTCCTTGACCTCGAAGCCGCGGTTGAGCAGGAACTTCGTCAGCTTGTCCCAGCCGCCGGGGGCGTACCCGCAGCCGAACGTCTTCGCCATGGCGGCGTCGAACCCGCGCTCGGACAGGAAGTCCCGCGCCGGGCGCGCCTCGTCGGTGACCAGCTGCTCGGCGTAGAACTCCTGGGCCAGCCGGTGGGCCTCGACCAGCCGGGTGCGGCTGCCGCGGTCACGCTGGATCGTCGCGCCGCCGCCCTCGTAGGTGAGCCGGATGCCGACCCGGTCGGCCAGCCGCTCGACGGCCTCGACGAACGAGATCAGGTCGATCTTCTGGACGAACTTGATGACGTCGCCGCCTTCGCCACAGCCGAAGCAGTGGAAGGTGCCGTGCGCCGGGCGGACGTTGAACGACGGAGTCTTCTCGTTGTGGAACGGGCAGAGGCCCTTCAGGCTGCCCCCACCGGCGCGGCGCAGCGCCACGTACTCCCCGACGACCTCGTCGATCCGGTTCCGCTCGCGCACCTCCGCGATGTCGCTCTCCCGAATCCGTCCTGCCACGTCAACCACTCTAGTCTTGCCCGTTGCGGCACACTCGGGGCATGGCCTCCACGCCCACCGCCCAGGACTCCCTCGCCGCGCAGTTCGCCGAGCACCGCAGTCACCTGATCGGCGTCGCCTACCGGCTGACCGGCACCCGCGCCGACGCCGAGGACGCCGTGCAGGAGTCCTGGTTCCGGCTGGCCGGCCTGGACGACGCTGGCCGCGCGGCGATCCGCGACCTGCGGGGCTGGCTGACCACGGTCGTCGGCCGGATCTGCCTGGACCGGCTCAAGTCCGCCGCCGCGCAGCGGGAGCGCTACGTCGGCAACTGGCTGCCGGAGCCGGTCGTCACGCCGTTCGGGCGGCCGGTCAGCGAGGACCCGCTGGACATCGCGGTCCGCGACGACGGCCTGCGGATGGCCGCGCTGGTCGTCCTCGACAAGCTGACGCCGGAGCAGCGCGTCGCCTTCGTGCTGCACGACGCCTTCTCGGTGCCGTTCGCGGAGATCGCGGACGCCCTCGGCGTCTCGGTCGACGCCGCCCGCCAGTACGCCTCGCGCGGCCGCAAGGCCCTCGCCGACGCCGACCCGGCGCCACGGGTCCCGCTGGACGACCAGGCGAAGGTCCTCGAAAAGTTCGTCACCGCGCTGCACGCCGGGGACGTCCGGGCAATGACCGAACTGCTCGCCCCGGACGTCGTGCTCATCGGCGACTCGAACGGCAAGGGCCGGACCACGCGGCAGCTCATCGTCGGCGCGGACAAGATCGCCCGGTTCTTCGTGGGCCTCGCCGGCAAGTACCCGCCCGGTGTGCTCACCGGCGGCACGCCGGTGCTCGTCAACGGCGATCTGGGCGTGTACCTCGCGCCGCAGCCGGGCCAGGACGGCTTCTTCGCCCTCGACGAGCACGTGCAGGCGATGACCATCCGCGACGGGAAGATCGTGGCGATCTACGACGTCGTCAACCCGGACAAGCTCGCCCGGATCACGCGTCCCGGCGACGCGCCTGCGTGATCCCGGCGGCCAGCAGGACGGCGGCGAAGGCCCCGAAGTAGGCCAGCGCCCAGCCCGGGCTCAGCGGTGAGTCGGACAGGACGGTGGCGTTGCCGCCGTCCCGGCCCGCGTTGGCCTCCCCGCTCCCGCTGAGGAACTTCGTGACGGCGTTCAGCGGCAGCCACCGGTGGATCTCCCGCCCGGCGCGCGGGATCAGCTGGACGACGTTCTCCGCCATCAGCGGGTAGGCGGCGAGCAGCGCGACCGCGCCGGCGGTGTACCGCAGGAGCAGGCCGACCCCGACCCCGCAGACGGCGGCCAGCGCGAACACCGGTCCGGTACCGGCGACGATCCGCCAGTCGGCGACGCTGTCCAGGGCGAGGTCGGCGTCCGGCGCGAGGACCCTGGCCACCAGCCAGCCCGCGAACGCGGCGGCTTCGCCGAGCAGGAAGGCGTACCCGGCGACGAGCGCGGCCTTGGCCAGCAGCACCGGCGTCCGGCTCGGCACGGCCTGGAAGGTGCCGTGGATCGTGCCGGAGTGGTATTCGCTGGTCACCGCGAGCGCGGCCAGCACCAGCACGGCGACCAGGGCGAGCTGGTAGCCGAACTGGGTGCTCGCGACTGTGGGCGGCAGGTGGGCCTCGCCGGCGCTGAGCGCGGAGATCGCGGCCGGGAAGGCCAGCGCGACCAGGGTGAAGAGGCCGCACACCCAGGGCGTGGCGATGCTGAAGAGCTTGATCCGTTCACTGGCGACGAGGTGCATGCGCAGAACGGTCCCGCGGCGGACCCCGCCGGCGCGTCCCCCCGGGGTCTGGTTCGGCGCCTCCTACGGGAGCGGGACGCGGCACGCGTCGCCGGAGGTGAACCCCTGGTCGACGATGCCGAGCGCGCTGTTCATCCGGGCGCGGGAGTTCTCCAGCGCGATCTGGTAGGTCAGCTCCAGGACGCCGTCGCGGCCGAACTCGCGCTCGAGCTCGGCGACCTGCTCGTCGGTCACCGTCACCTGGTCACCGGACATCGCGTCGGCGTAGGCGAGCGCCAGCCGCTCCGGCCGGCTGAAGGCGGGCGAAGTCGCGTAGTCGTCGATCTTCGTGAGCCGCTCGATGTCGAGGCCGTCGTGCTTCTGCAGCATGGTGCCGAAGTCGACGCACCAGGAGCAGCCGATCCGCGTGGCGACCCGGTAGACGGCGAGCTCCCGCACGTTCGCCGGGACCTTCTTCGACGCCCGCTCGGCCAGCAGCTCGTGGACCACGGAGGTCCGCAGCAGCCCGGGGTGGTGCGCGGTGACGGCCATCGGCTCGGGCACCGCGCCGAAGCGGCGGCCGGCGAACCGGTAGACGAGCTTGAGGAAGGGCCCGGCCTCGGACGTCTTCTTGGCGGGGATGCGCGGCATTTCGGTCTCCTTCGTCTCGGTGCTACGAACTGGACGAGACAGCCTCCGAAGACGTGACACCGGGCGCGGTGAGCCACGCCACCAGCATCGTCACCGCCGCCGCGCCGAACACGACGGTGAGGCCGGCGGCGCCCAGCCCGCCGGTCGTGGCCAGCGCGAGCCAGCCGAACACCGCGGCTCCGGCCAGGCCGCCGGCCTGCCGGGCGAAGGTCAGCGAGCCCAGCGTCACGCCCAGCAGCGCCCGGTCGGCCCGCGTCTGGCCGAGGACGGTGTAGGCGGACGTGCAGACGGCGAAGGCCGCGCCGATCGCGAACAAGCCGGGGGCGAGCAGCCAGGGTGTGCCGTCGAACGCGGCGGCGACGGCGATCGCGGCCAGTCCGGCGGTGCCGAGCAGGCAGCCGTTCCGGCCCCACGCCGTCAGGTCCGGGTGCCGCCGGGCCAGCGCGGCGAAGGACGCCGACAGCACGAGCTGTCCCGCGGTCATGGCGACGAGCAGCAGCCCGGTGGCCGCCGCGCCCGCGCCGGAAGCGGCGACCAGGGCGACGTAGGTGAAGGTGCCGTAGAGCGCGGCGCCCGCCAGGCCGTTGACCACCACCGCGCGCTTGAGGACGGCGTCCGCGAACACCTTCGGCGAGATGAGCGGACTGCTGGCGCGGCGCTGCCGCCGGACGAACAGGGAGCCCGTCACCAGGGTGGTGCCGAGGAGCACCGGTGTCCACAGCGGACTCCTGGCGAGCGCGTCGACGGTGCCGAGCGCGACGACGGCGGCACCCGCGATCGCCAGCAGCACGCTGCCCGGGACGTCGAACTTCTCCGTGTCCCGACGCGCTTTCGCGGGCAGCCCCCGCAGGCCGAGGACCAGGGCGGGCACGCTCAGGGGCAGGTTGACCAGGAAGATCCACCGCCAGCCGGGACCGGCCGCGAGCAGCCCGCCCAGCGGCGGGCCGCCGAGGGTGGCGGCCGCGAAGACGGCCGTCTGCCAGCCCTGGCGGCGCAGCAGCTCGTCGCGGTCGAACAGCTCGCCGAGCGCGCTCATCGCCGTGACGATCAGCCCGCTGCCGCCCAGGCCCTGCAGCGCGCGGGCGGCGACCAGCGAGCCGAGATCGGGCGCGGCGGCGCACCACGCCGACGCGGCGGCGAACACCAGGACCGACCCGGCGAAGGAGATCCGGCGGCCGTACAGGTCACCGAGCCGCCCGTGCAGCGGCGTCGCGACGGTCAGGGTCAGCAGGCCGGCGGCGGTGACCGCGACCAGCCCGGTGCGGGCGTGCAGGTCGGCGCCGATCGACGGCAGGGCGGCGGTGAGGACC
>NZ_MUMI01000008.1 GCF_002155975.1 Amycolatopsis kentuckyensis | reverse complement strand
CGACCGTCCGCTTGCCGCAGCCGCTGTCGGTCTGCCACGACGGCTTGGTGATGTACGCCGAGCAGCCGCTGCCCGCGCCGCTCCACGCCGTCTCGCTCCAGCCGCGCGTGTTCGACGCCTTCTTCAGGCTGGTGCCGCCGACGGCGGTGACGTACCGCGAGGCGGCCGGGAACTCGACGCCGTACCCGGAGTCGCCGGAGCTGACCGTGATCGCGACGCCGGGGTGGTTGAAGTACTGCCCCTCGGAGCTCGCCTCGCCGGAGAACTCGCTGCCGCCGTAGCTGTTGCTGACGACCTCGGCGCCGAGCCGGACGGCGGTGTTCACGGCCGTGCCGAGGTTGGCGAAGCTCGACGAGGTGCCTTCGACCAGCAGGATGTTGCACTTCGGGCAGATCGCCGAGGCCATGTCGAGGTCGAGCGAGATCTCCTGGGCCCAGCCGCCGTCCTTGCGCGGGTAGGTGGTGCCGCCGTTCTGGTCGGCCTTGGCGAAGCACGGGGTCGTGCTGGCATCGATCGACGACGGCGTGCAGGACGCGAGCGCGGGGATGCCGTACTGGGCGCGGTAGACGTTGACGTCGGCGAAGGCGGTCGGGGCGTCGTAGGCGTCCACGATGGCGATCGTGCGGCCCGTGCCGGCGCTGCCGGCCAGGGAGCCGAGGTTGTACGCAGAGAGCAGGTCGGCCGGCCCCAGCCCGGACGGCGTGGCGGCCGCGGCGAAGGCGGTGTCGGTGTTGATCCAGGCGTTGCAGGCCGCGAACCCGGCCGGCGCGACCGAGCAGACGCGCTGGGCGTGGCCGTGGGGGGCGGGCGCGGCTTCGGCGACGCCGGCCGTGGTGAGGGCGAGGGTGAAGGCGGCGGCGAATACTGTCGCTCTACGCACGGTGAACCTCCGGAACGGTGGGGACACCGGTCGGCGGGACCGGTGACCGAAGACCGTAAGCAGCCATTCGGCCGCGTGACACAGACCAAAGTCGTGTCACCGTTGGTGCCAATGGCTGAAAAACCGGGCGCTCGCGTGCTTTCTCACCAAACCGGGCGGGCTTCAGCCGGCGGGCCGCTCCCCGGGCTCTTCGCCGAAGAGGGAACGCAGCGTGACTTCTCGGTTCACCCGCACGTGCTCGACCGCGAACGCCTTCGCCCGGTCCGCGTCGCCCGACGCGATGGCCTCGTAGAGCCGGCGGTGCTCGTCGAGCAGTTCGGCCCAGTGCTCGTTCTGGCTCGTGAGCCAGCGGAGCCTGCCCTGCAGGGGCTGGAGCATCGTGGTGAGCAGCGCGTTGCCCGCCATGGCGACGATCTCGTCGTGGAAGCGCGAGTTGAGCACGGTGATCCGGGCCGCGTCGCCGCGGGCGGTCGCCCGGGCGGCGTCGGCCAGCGTGCGTTCGAGCCGCTTCAGCTCCGCCGCTCCCGCCCGCTCCGCGGCCCGCCCGGCCGCGAGCCCTTCCAGGGCTTCACGCACGTCGAACAGCTCCTCGACGTCGACCCGCGCCAGCTGCCGGACCACGACCCGCCGCGGCGACTGGACCACGACGAACCCCTCGGCTTCCAGGCTGCGGATGGCCTCGCGGACCGGCACCCGCGAGACACCGAGGTCTTCGGCCAGCTCGCGCTCGACCAGCCTGTCGCCCGGGCGGAGGCGTCCGGTCAGGATCCGTTCGCGCAGCTCCTCGCGCACCCGCTGCCGCGTGGCCGCGAGGGGTTGCCGCTCGTTCACCGCGCTCCTCCCTCAACACCGGCGTAACCGGCCGTAACACGAGTTTATCGGCCGGAGGGTTGACTCGGGCGGACGCCGGGGCGATATTTGGGATTCCAAAGTTTGGTATCCCAAACACCCATCGGCGCACGTCGACCGGAGGCCCGCATGACCGCAGCCCCGCTCACCGAATCCTCCCCAGAGACGACCCCGCCACCCGATCCCCGGCTCTGGAACGAAGACCTCGCGCCCGCGAAGGAACGCCGGTGGAAGGTCTACGACATCTTCGCGCTGTGGATGTCCGACGTGCACAACCTCGGCAACTACACCTTCGCCGCCGGGCTGTTCGTGCTCGGGCTCTCGGCCTGGCAGGTGTTCACCGCGCTGCTGTTCGGGTTCATCATCATCTACGCCGGGATGAACCTGATGGGCCGGATCGGCCAGCGCACCGGCGTGCCGTTCCCGGTCGTGGCGCGGATCAGCTTCGGCACGTTCGGGGCCAACCTGCCCGCGCTGATCCGCGCGATCATCGCGATCTTCTGGTACGGCATCCAGACCTACCTCGCGAGTGTCGCCATCACGCTGCTCGTGCTCACCATCGACCCGGGCCTGAAACCCCTGACCGAACACGGTTTCCTCGGCCTGCACGCGCTCGGCTGGATCTGCTTCGTCGCGCTGTGGGCGGTCCAGGCGCTGATCCTGACCCGCGGCATGGAGTCGGTGCGCAAGTTCCAGGACTGGTGCGGCCCGGCGATCTGGGTCGTGATGATCGCCCTCGCCGTCTGGATCCTCGCCGCGGGGAACTGGAACATCTCCTTCACCAGCAGCCCGAAGCAGCTGTCCACCGGGGAACAGATCCGGCAGTGGTTCGGTGCGGCCGGGCTCATCCTCGCCACCTACGGCACGCTGATGCTCAACTTCTGCGACTTCTCGCGCTTCGCGCCGGACCAGAAAACCGTGAAGCGCGGCAACTTCTGGGGCCTGCCGATCAACTCGACGGCGTTCGCGCTGCTGTCGGTGGTCGTCACCGCGGGCAGCATGCAGGTGTTCGGCGAGGCGATCACCGATCCGGCCGAACTGCTGGCCAAGGTGCACAACACGCCGGTGCTCATCATCGGCGCCCTGACGTTCGCCATCGCCACCATGGGCGTCAACATCGTCGCCAACTTCGTCTCCCCCGCCTACGACCTGGCCAACATCTGGCCGAAGCGGATCACCTTCACCATCGGCGGGATGATCAGCGCGGTCGCGGCCCTGTGCGTGCTGCCGTGGAAGCTGTACTCCTCGCCGGCGGTGGTCAACTACTTCCTCGGCGGGCTCGGCGCGTTCCTCGGCCCGCTGTTCGGGATCATGATCGTCGACTACTACCTGATCCGGCGCGGCAAGGTCGACGTCGCACAGCTGTTCGTCGACGGCGGGATCTACCCGCGCGTGAACCCCCGTGCGCTGGTGACGTTCTTCCCGACCGCGGCGTTGTCCGCCGTCATCGCGCTGGTGCCGTTCTTCGCGCCGGCCGCGCCGTACTCGTGGTTCATCGGCACGGCGTCCTCGGCGGCTTTGTACTACGCGGTGTCGAGGAAGCATCGATGAGGATCGTCGTCACCAACTGCAACACCACCGAGGCGATGACCAAGGAGATCGAAGCCGGGGCCCGCGCGGCCGCGAGCCCCGGCACCGAAATCCTCGCCCGGACCCCGCGCTGGGGCCCGGAGTCCGCGGAGGGGTGGCTGGACAGCTTCCTCTCCGCGGCGGCCGTCCTGGATCTGCTGCGGGGCCTGGACGAACCGTTCGACGCCGTCGTGCTCGCCGGGTTCGGCGAGCACGGCCGCGAGGGCGCGCGCGAGCTGCTGGACGTCCCGGTCGTCGACATCACCGAGGCCGCCGCGCACCTGGCCTGCCTGCTCGGCCGCCGCTACGGCGTGGTGACCACTTTGGACCGGACGTGCGGGCTGATCGAGGACAGCCTGCACGCCGCCGGGGTCGCGCAGAACTGCGTCACGGTCATCGGCTCCGGGCTCGGCGTGCTGGAACTGACCGACGAACGCCGGACCGAGTCGGCGTTGCTCACCGCCGGCCGCCGCGCGCGGGACGCCGGGGCGGAGGTGCTGGTGCTCGGGTGCGCCGGGATGACCGGCCTCGACCGGAAGATCGCGACGATGCTGGACATCCCCGTCATCGACGGCGTCGCGGCCGCGGTCCGGCTCGCGGAATCCCTGGTGGCACTGGGGCTGAAGACGAGCCGCGCGGGGTCGTACGCGCGGCCGTTGGACAAGCGGCGCACCTGGCACGGTTGACACCCGCCGCTCCGCCTGGTCAGAATCCCTGCAGCCGTACCGCCGCCCGGTGACGACGTGGGGATTCCGACATCCCCGAAAGGGCGGTCGACGTGCGAAGAGTTCTCGGTGCGCTGGCGGTTTCCGCGAGCATGCTCCTGGTTCCGGTGAGCGGGACGGCGATGGCCGCGTCGCCACCGCACACGATCGTCACCGACGGCGCCAAGCTCGCGAACATCCGGCAAGCGATCCGCAGCGGGCACGCGAGCTCGGCCCAACGCGCCGCGCTGAAAGCGGTGCTGGCCAAGGCGAACACCGCACTCACCGACGGGCCGTGGTCGGTGATGGACAAGCCGTCCGCACCCCCGAGCGGCGACAAGCACGACTACATGAGCCAAGCGCCCTACTGGTGGGCGAGCCAGCCGAAGACCCCGGAGAACCCGCAGGGCTGCCCGTACGTCAGCAAGGACGGCCAGCGCAACCCGGAGGCCGACGCGATCACCGACCACACCTACCGGATGTGGGCCTGGGACGCGATGTACTACCTGTCGCTGGCCTGGTACTACACCGGCGACGCGAAGTACGCGAAGCGGGCGGCACTGGACATCCGGACGTGGTTCCTCGACCCGGCCACCAAGATGAACCCGAACATGACGTACTCGCAGATCGTGCCCTGCCGCAACACCGTCAGCGGCACCGGAATCATCGACTCGACGCAGTCGTTCAGCCAGCTGATGGACGCGTTCGCGCTGCTCGACGGCGGCGCGCCGGGCTGGACCGGGAAGGACCGCGCGGGCATCAAGGCGTGGCTGACGCAGTACCTGAGCTGGATGCAGACCAGCCCGCAGGCCAAGCTGGAACTGGCCGCCACCAACAACCACGGCACGTTCCTCGACATGCAGAACGCGACGATCTCGGCGTACCTGGGTCACCGCGACGCGGCACGGAAGATCGTGCTCGACGCGGAGCAGAAGCGGTTCCCCGTGCAGTTCGCCGCCGACGGCAGCCAGCCGCTGGAGCTGTCGCGGACGATGTCGTGGCACTACGTCAACTTCAACCTCACGGCGTGGGGCCGGATGGCGGAGGTCGGGAAGCACCTCGGCGTCGACGTCTGGAAGTACCGGGCGGCGAACGGCGTGACCCTGCGGAAGGTGGTCGACCAGCTGATCCCGGGCGCCCTGCACGGCGCTTCCGCCTGGCCGCACCAGCAGATCGGCGTGTTCGACCAGTCGATCGCGGCGGACATCTTCCACGCGGCGACCGAAGAGGGCCACGACCCGGACGCGGCAGCGGCCCTCAAGCAGATGCCGTTGCCCGCGGGCGGCGACACGTGGCCGGTGCGGGTGTCCTGCTTCCCGCTGGACCCGCCACTGCGGTGACTCCGCCATTCGGGTGGAGATCACCGGCGACCCTCAACCGCGCCGGTGGTCGGGGGGTTGTCCCGGTGACCGCACACTGCCGATTCGAGGAGACACCTTGGGAACCGCCGGAAAACGTCTGGTCCAGGCCACGCTCGCCGCGGCGGGCGCCATCGCCCTGATCGCCACGGCCGCGCCCGCGGCGAACGCGGCGACGGCCCGCAACGGCGTCTGCGAAAAAGGCGAGTTCTGCCTGTACTACGGCTACCACTTCACCGGATCGGTGTCGGACTTCAACGGGTCGATCCCGAACTACGGCAGCACCCAGCCGGGCTGCTACGAGTTCAAGGGCCCGGGTGCCGGCCAGGGGCTGTGCGTGAAGAACAACGCCCGCTCGGCGAGGAACCTCACCAGTAACTGGGTGGTGAAGGTGTTCTACAACAGCAACTACGGCGGCTCGAACCACACCTACAACCCGGGCGGCGAGGGAGATCTGGGCTCCATCGCGACCGAGAACGCTTCGCACCTGTACGAACTCGTCAGCTGACGCAAGGCGCCGGCCGGGATCAGTTCCCGGCCGGTGCGGTGACGCCGGGTGCGGGCGCCTGGGCGTTGCCCGCGACGCCGTAGCGGCCGGCACCGCCGTCGAGCTGTTCCTTCAACGCCAGGATGGTGCTCACCCGCCCGGCCGACGTGTCCGCGTTGTCCACTGTGGACAGGATCGACGTCGCCGAGGTGTCCGCCCGGACCACGCCCAGCGCGCCGGTGCCGTCCGCCGAACCGGCGTCCCCGGCGAGCACCGCCCCGGCACCGCTGCGGTCGAGCTGCGTCGCGAACCGGGCGATCGTGGCCGCGCGGTCGCCCGCGCCGTCGCCGGTCGCCTGGGCGCCGGTGAGCAGGATCGCCAGCTGGGCGGGCTTGACGTCCGGCCCGGCCTTGACGAATCCGCCGTCGGTGAGCCCGCTCAGCGCCGCCGCCAGTTCCTCGGGCGAGGACTGCGGTTTCGCCGTGGTCTTGTCCAGCAGCAGCACCGAACCGAGCAGCGCACCGGCGAGCGTGCCCGAGTCGCCCGCCGTCGGGAACTTCGAGCCGGCCGGCTGCAGCCGCGTGACGACGTCGCGGAGCTGGTCGGCCTTGTCCGGGTCGGCGAACGCCGCCGTCAGCTGGACCTCGCCGGTCACCGCGGCGCCGGCCTGGCCGACCAGCTGCTTGAGCGCGTCCCGGTCGGCCGGGCGCGCGTCCTCGGTGGTCACCAGCACCACCGACCGCTTGTCCAGCGTGCCGGCGACGACCTTCGGGCCCATCGAGCCGGCGAAGGCGTCGGCGTCGGTCAGCCGGGCGTTGAGCGCGTTGCGCTGCGCCTCCAGGTCGGCGACCTGGCTGCCGAGGTCCTTCTTCTCCCCCGCCAGCCCCGAAAGCAGCGTGCCGTTGAGCGCGGTCGAGCCGAGCACGACACCGACGGCCAGCGCGAGGAAGCAGGCAGCGATGGAAACTACGTGGTAGCGGAGCGAAATCACGTGAACAATCCCTTGGCCCAGGCGAAGAACGTGTTCCAGGTGCTCTTGAGCCAGTCCAGGTAGACCGAGCCCACATCGGACACCAGCAGGGCCGCGGCGACCACCACCACCGCGGCGAGCACGAGCAGGACGACCGCGGCGATCGACACCCGGTTGCGGTGCAGCGTCGCCACCGCCTTGCCGTCGACGAGCTTCGTGCCGAGCTTCAGCCGCGTCAGGAACGTCGACGGGTTCGAGCCGGACCGGCCGTGGTCGAGGAATTCGCGCAGGGTGGCCTGGAAGCCGACGGTGACGACCAGGCTGGCGCCGTGCGCGTCGGCCAGCAGCAGCGCGAGGTCTTCGGCGTTGCCCGACGCCGGGAACGTCACCGCGCCGATGCCGAGGTCCTGGATCCGCTCGACGCCGGGCGCGTGCCCGTCCGGCGCGGCGGGCACGACGACCTCGCCGCCGCCGCGCAGCGTCGCGGTACCGATGCCGGTGGGGTCGCCGACCACGACGTCCGGCCGGTAGCCCTGCACGCGCAGGGTGTCGGCGCCGGCGTCGACACCGATCAGCACCGGGCGGTGCTCGCCGATGTACTTCTTGAGCTTCTTGAGGTCCTCGGCGTGCCCGTTGCCGCCCGCGACGACCAGGACGTGCCGGTCCCGCAGCGGTACCTTCAGCTCGGGGACGCCGACACCGTCGAGGATCAGGGTGCGTTCGCGGCGCAGGAACTCGATGGTGTTCGCCGAGAACGCCTCCAGCTGCGTCGACATCCCGGCCTTGGCCTCGATCATCTGGTCGGCGACGCTCTCGGTGGTCTGCTCGATGCCGGAGGCGACCTGCCGCTCGCCGATGTAGACGATGCCGTCGAGCAGCCGCAGCTTCGTGCCGTCCTTGATCGAGCGCAGCAGCTCGCCGCCGACCGAGTCGACGAGCGGGATGCCGGCCGCGACGAGGATCTCGGGGCCCATGTTCGGGAACCGGCCGGAGATCGACGGCGACGCGTTGACCACGCCGGCGACCTCGGCCTCGACCAGGGCGTCGGCCGTCGCGCGGTCGAGGTCCAGCTGGTCGAGCACGACGATGTCGCCGGGACTGATCCGGCGCAGCAGCTCCCGGGTGCGGCGGTCGACCCGGGCGACCCCGGTGATCCCCGGAAGGGGTTCTTGATTCCGCGTGAGCAGACCCGTGAGCTTCATGTGGCCGATGGTGACAAATTTGCTCATGGGACGATGCTCGCCACGCCGTAGCCGGGGTGACTCGTTGTGGTGACCTCCCCCGCGCGGGTCAGGCCTCGGACTCCTCCGACAGCGAGCCGAAATCGAGGTTCAGCCAGGGGCTCGCCGGATCCTGAAGGAGCTGGTGGTGGACGCGCACGGCGGCCGGGTACCACTCGCCGAACTCGTCGTCGTCGGCGTGCAGCACCCGGCCCATGACGTACCCCGCCGACAGGTCGGCCCATGACTGGTGGTAGCGACGGGCCAGGGAACCGGCTTCGAGCACCATCAGCTCGGCGCTCAGCGCGTCGCAGTACCCGGCCGCCGTGCGCG
>NZ_MUMI01000799.1 GCF_002155975.1 Amycolatopsis kentuckyensis | reverse complement strand
GAGCCGGTAGCCGCCGCCCCAGTCGCCGGAGATCTTGCCCAGCGCCGGAAAGCGGTGCCCGCGGCCGTCCGGGCCGACGCCGGCGCCGTTGATCCCGGCGCCGCAGACGACCGCGACCCCCACCCTCGCGCTGCTCCGGGCGGGTAGCGCGGGGGTGGGGGTCGCGGTCGTCTGCGGCGCCGGGATCAACGGCGCCGGCGTCGGCCCGGACGGCCGCGTGCACCGCTTTCCGGCGCTGGGCAAGATCTCCGGCGACTGGGGCGGCGGCTACCGGCTCGGCGAGGAAGCCCTGTGGTGGGCCGTGCGCGCCGAGGACGGCCGCGGCCCGCGGACGGCCCTGATGCCGGTGGTCGCGGCCTACTTCGGGAAGCCGACCCTGCTGGACGTCGTGCAGGGCCTGCACTTCGAGGAGCTCGACCCGGCGTCGATCCACGGCCTGTGCCCGCTGCTGTTCGAAGTCGCGGCGGCGGGCGACGAGGTCGCGCAGGACATCGTGACGCGGTTCGTCGAGGAGGTCAGCGTGTTCGCGGCGGTGATCCTCCGCGAGCTGGACCTGACCGAGGACGCCCCGGAGATCGTCCTCGGCGGCGGTGTCCTGACCGGTGTCGGCGCGCCGGTGATCGCGGAGATCGAGAAGCGGTGCCTGAAGGTGGCGCCGCGCGCGGTGGTCCGCGTCGTCGACGTGAACCCCGTCGTGGGGGCGGCGTTGTTCGGACTCGACACGCTGGGTGCGCCGGAAGCGGCGAAGGCGGCCCTGAAGGCCGCGACCCAGCGCGTCTGAAGACCCTGGCGGAGCCGGTCCCGAAGCGGCGCGGGACCGGCTCCGCCAGACCTCCTACGGCACCAGGATCTCGCCGGTCTCCAGCAGCGACTTGAGGTCCGAGAGGACCCAGCTCCAGCCGCCACCGGCGTTCTCGCCGGGGCCGGCGTCGACGTCCTCCATCTGCCCGCTGACCAGCGCGGCGGTGTTCGGCGCACCGGTGACGTCGTGGGTGATCGTGAGTCTGGTCCCCGCGGTTTTCGTTTCCTCGATGTCGTAGGTGAGCGTCGTGTAGGGCTCGTCGGCGACCTCGGGGCTCATCAGCAGCTTCCAGGTGATGACGAGCTTGCGCGGCGGGTCGACTTCGAGGACTTCGCCGTCGACGAGGTCGCTGGTGAACCCGGCGTCGATGAAGCCCTGCGTGGGCCGGGTGCGGTGCTTGCCGCCGACCTTGAGGTCGTAGTCGGCGAGCCCGGTGTAGCCGTACTTCTCGGTCCACTCGGGCTTGGTGATGGCGTCCCAGATGCGTTCCGGGGTGGCCTTGATGTAGACGCGGTGGACCTGCACGGTGTTCGTCATGGTTCTTCGCCTTCCAGCTCGTTCTTGAGATCGAGGAGCGCGGTGACCTGGCGCTCGGTGTACTTGTCGATCCACCGGTCGTGGATCTGGCGGATCGGGACGGGGTTGAGGAAGTGCCGTTTCTCGCGGCCTTCCCTCCTGGCGACGACGAGCCCGGCCTCTTCCAGGAGCTTCAGGTGCTTCATGACGCCGAAGCGGGTCATCTCCACCTGGGTCTCCAGCTCGGTGAGCGTGCGGCCGTCACGCTCGAAGAGCAGGTCGAGCAGGAACCGGCGGGTCGGATCCGCCAGCGCCTTGAACACCAGGTCGTCGTCGGGCACGTCAGCGAGAATAGGTGACCAAAAGGTCACATGTCAACGGACGCGAAAAGGCCATCACCCCGGCTGGGGTGACGGCCTCCTCGTTCGTGCGGTGCCTAGACGATCAGCGAGAGCGGCAGGATCAGCGCGATGGCGACCACCGAGATCAGCGTCTCCATCACCGACCAGCTCTTCAGCGTCTGGCCGACCGAGAGCCCGAAGTACTCCTTGACCAGCCAGAACCCGGCGTCGTTGACGTGCGAGAAGAACAGCGACCCGGCGCCGATGGCCAGCACCAGCAGGGCGCTCTGCGACGGGTCCATGGTCGCCGCCAGCGGCGCCACGATGCCCGCCGCGGAGACGGTCGCGACCGTGGCCGAGCCGGTCGCCAGGCGGATCGCCACCGCGACCAGCCAGCCGAGCAGCAGCGGCGACAGGTTCGCGTCCTTGGCCAGGCCGGTGATGACGTCGCCGACGCCGGCGTCGACCAGGGTCTGCTTGAACCCGCCGCCCGCGCCGACGATCAGGATGATGCCGGCGATCGGGCCGAGCGAGTCACCGACCACAGTGGACAGCTTGTCGCGGCCGAGCCCGGCCGGGCGGCCGAGCAGCACCATGCCGACCAGCACCGCCGCGAGCAGCGCGATCAGCGGGTCGCCGACGAAGTCGAAGATCTTCCGCGCCTGGTTGTCCTTGGCCAGCAGGATGTCCGACAGCGCTTTCGCCAGCATCAGCACGACCGGCAGCAGCACCGTCGTGAGCGTCGCGGCGAAGCTCGGGCGCGGCTTGTCCGTGTCGGCGCGTTCCGGGATCAGCCGCTCGGGCGCCACGGCGTCCGGGACCAGCTTGGCCGCGACCTTGGCGAACAGCGGCCCCGCGACGACCAGTGTCGGGATGCCGACGAGCAGGCCGAACGCCAGCGTGACGCCCACGTTGGCGTTGAGCGCGCCCGCCGCGGCGAGCGGGCCGGGGTGCGGCGGGACGAGCCCGTGCAGCACGGAAAGCCCGGCGACGGCGGGAATCCCCAGCAGCATCAACGGCTTCCCGGTGCGCTTGACCGCCAGCAGCACCACCGGGATCAGCATGACCAGGCCGATCTCGAAGAACATCGGCAGCCCGATCAGCGCGGCGACGAGCGCCATCGCCCACGGCAGGCTCTTGTCGCGGGCCTTGCCGAGCACGGTGTCGACGATCTGGTCGGCGCCGCCGGAGTCGGCCAGCAGCTTGCCGAGCATCGCGCCGAGGGCGATCAGGATGCCGACGGACGCGACCGTGCTGCCGACGCCGGTCGTGAAGCTCTTGA
>NZ_MUMI01000798.1 GCF_002155975.1 Amycolatopsis kentuckyensis | reverse complement strand
GCGCCGGCGGCCGCGGCGGCACCGGACATCAAGGCGCAGCTGCAGCGGATCCCGGGGCTGACGGTCGTTTCCGAGGACGCGGCGCCGGCCGGATTCCGGTTCTTCAAGCTGACCTACACCCAGCCCGCCGACCACCGGCACCCCGGCGCGGGCACGTTCCAGCAGCGGTTCACGTTGCTGCACCGCGACTTCGCCGCCCCGACGGTCGCCTTCACGAGCGGCTACAACGTCAGCGGCTCGCCGAACCGCTCGGAGCCGACGCAGATCGTCGACGGCAACCAGCTGTCGATGGAGTACCGCTACTTCACGCCGTCCCGGCCGGAGCCGGAGAACTGGGCGAAGCAGCTGACGATCTGGCAGGCGGCGGCGGACGAGCACCGCGCGGTGCAGGCGTTCAAGGCGATCTACCCGGGCAAGTGGCTGGCCACCGGCGGCAGCAAGGGCGGCATGACCGCGACGTACTTCCGGCGCTTCTTCCCCGACGACGTCGACGCGACGATCCCGTACGTCGCGCCCAACGACGTCATCGACCCGGTCGACGTCTACAACCGGTTCCTGTCCCGCGTGGGCAACGACCCGGCGTGCCGCGACGCCCTGAAGGCGATCCAGCGCGACGCGCTGAAGCGGCGTGACGAGCTGGGCGCGATCGCCGCGGCGGACGCGGCCGAGCGGGGGCTGACGTTCTCGATCGTGGGCTCGGCCGACAAGTCCCTCGAGATCTCGGTGATCGACTCGTACTTCGCGTTCTGGCAGTACCAGACGCAGGCGGACTGCGCGACGGTGCCGCCGCCGGGCGCGCCCGCGGCCGACGTCTACGCCTGGTACGAGCGGGTGGAGAGCCTCAACACGTACTCCGACCAGGACCTCGCGCCCTACATCCCGTACTACTACCAGGCGGCGGTGCAGCTGGGCTCGCCCGAGGCGTACGACGGCTACCTCCGCGACCTGCTGCGCTACCCGGGCGCCGACCAGCCGAAGACGTTCGTGCCGGCGTCGATCCGCCTGCCGCGCTTCGACTACCCGGCGATGCCCGACATCGACTTCTGGGTGAAGACCCGCGGCACCCGCCTGCTGTTCGTGTACGGGTCCAACGACCCGTGGGGCGCGGAGCCGTTCGAGCTGGGCCGCGGCAGCCGCGATTCGTACCGGTACTACGTCCAGGGCGGCAACCACGGCTCGAAGATCGCCCAGCTGGCCCCGGCCGACGCCGCGGCGGCCACGGCGACGATCCGGCGCTGGGCCGGCCTGCCGCCGGTTTCGCCTTCGGTTTCGTCGCCGGCTTTGCGTTCGGCTCCGGCGGGCTTCCCGGACTTCGACGCGGACCTGACGCCGCGGACGAGGCTGTGACTTTCCTCAGGCCGGGCGTACTCTCGCCCGGCCTGAGGAGGCGCGCATGCCTCGTCCCGTCCACTTCGAGATCCACGCGGGCGACCCCGAACGCGCGGTGGCGTTCTACACGGCGGTGTTCGGCTGGAAGTTCGAGCGCTGGGGCGACGTCCCCTACTGGATGATCACGACCGGCGAAGGCGACGGGATAGACGGAGGCCTCCTCCCGCGCCAGGGCCCGGCCCCCGAGGCCTCGGCCCCGGTCCACGGCTTCGTCAACACGATCGACGTGGCGAACCTGGACGAGGCGCTGGGTGATGTCAACCGGGCGGGCGGGACGCTGGCCCTGCCGAAGAACCCGGTGCCGGGCGTGGGTTGGCTGGCGTACTGCAAGGACACCGAGGGGAATGTTTTCGGGATGCTGCAGCCGGATGAGAACGCTCCTGCGCCGGAGTGAGTTCGGGGTGTCCTGTTCTCTGGACGGCCTCTTCGGGCTTTCCCTGCAGCCCGATGCCCGATTGTGACT
>NZ_MUMI01000797.1 GCF_002155975.1 Amycolatopsis kentuckyensis | reverse complement strand
GCCGCCGGGCCCGGTCCGCCACGAACAGGTCCGCCAGGTAGCACTTCCCCGCGTACCAGACGCTCGCGTGGAACAGGTAGTGCGCGAATCCCACCAGCTCGCCGTCCAGCCGGGCGGCGAGCCCGCGGATCCGCTCGTCGCCGAACAGGCGGCGCCAGGTTCGTTCATAGGCTTCGTCGCTGCGTGAGACGGCGAAATACGCGTCCTTGCCGCGGGCCAGGACCTCCCAGCCGGCGCGGTCGGACTCGGTGAGGAAACCGATGTCGGCTATGTCGCGTCCGGGTCGATCGGCGGGCGCTCGCCCGGCTTGAGCGGCTCCGGCGCCGACTGGGTCTGGCCGGCCAGGTAGCTGTTCGAGCCGTTGGTCCCGTTCGCCGGGGTGCTGCTGCCGTTCGTGATGCCCTTCAGGCCGAGCGGGTCGGCGTCGCCGTCGAACAGGTGCTGCGTCACGACGCGCTTCGGGTCGAAGTTCCGCAGCCCGCGGAGGTCTTCCAGGGGTTTGCGCAGCTGGTCGAACTCCGGGCCCATCTCCTCGCGGAGCTGCTCCTTCGCGCCGGTCGCGAAGTCGCGGACCTTGCGCACGCTCTTCGCGAGCCAGGACGCCGCCTCGGGCAGCCGTTCCGGGCCGAGGATGAACAGACCGGCGATGATGAGGACGAGGATCTCCCCCCATCCGACACTCTCGAACACCCGTCTACCTCCACTCGGAACCTACCCGCCCAGGGTACCCGCCACCCGCCGCGCTCCGGCAGGCCGAACACGGGAACTCAGTCGGAAGCCAGGGTTACGTCGACGACGAAACTGGCGCCGTCGCGGGCCAGCTGCACCGGGACCACTTCGCCGACGTCGTGCGCGCGGACCGCGACCGTCAGTTCCGCGGAGTCGCGGACGAGCCGGTTGCCGATCTTCGTGATGACGTCGCCTTCCTTGATGCCCGCGTTCGCGGCCGGGCCGCCGGGCGCGACGTTCTTCACCTGGGCACCCATCGTCGACGAGCCGGCGACCGTCGACGACGCGTTGATGCCGATGTCCGCGTGCTGGACCTTGCCGTCCTTGATCAGCGCTTTCGCGATCTTGATCGCGTAGTCGCTCGGGATGGCGAAGCCGATGCCGATGCTGCCGCCGTCCGCGCCCGCCGAGCGGATCGACGAGTTGATGCCGACCAGCGCGCCGGTCGAGTCGACGAGCGCGCCGCCGGAGTTGCCGTGGTTGATCGCGGCGTCGGTCTGGATGGCCTCGTAGGTGACCGGCGGGGCGCCGTTGTCGCCGCCCGCGGTGATCGGCCGGTTCAGCGCGCTGACGATGCCGGCGGTCACCGAGTTCTGCAGCGCCAGCGGCGAGCCGATCGCCATCACGGTGTCGCCGACCTGCAGGTCCGCGGACTTGCCGACCTGCAGCACGGTCGGGTTGGTGACGTTGACCTTCACGACGGCGAGGTCGGTCTTCTGATCGGCGCCGACGAGCTTGGCCTCGGTGCGCGTGCCGTCGATGAAGACGGCGGTGACCTTGACGCCCGGATCCGCGGCGGCGGAGGCGATGACGTGTTCGTTGGTGAGGATGTAGCCCTGCGGGTCGATCATGACCCCGGAGCCCTGCTCGCCGGATTCGGCGCCGGCCTTGAACACCTCGAGCGAGACGACGGCGGGCGCGACGCGCTTGGCGATTTCGGCGACCGACCCGGCGGGGCGTTCCTTGCCGGCCTCGGCTTCGGAGATGGTGGCGGAGCCGGTGAGCTCGGTGCCGGTGTCGGCGGCCCACCACCCGACGACCCCGCCGGCGGCGCCGATGAGCAGCGCGACGACGCCGAGCAGGACGAGCGCCTTGGGTTGCACGCGCCGCCCGAAGAGCACCTCGGGCAGGCTGAGCAGCGCGCCGGGCGGCCGTTTGGCGGGCTTTTCCTCGTCTTCGGCGGGCATGGCGGGCCCGGCGAGCACCGCGGCGGCGCCGGGATCACGCCAGGGATCGCGCGTGCCGGTCCACAGGGGCGGTTCGGCATCGGCGGCGTCACCGGCGGCTTCCCGCGGCCGTTCGAGCAGCACCCCTTCGGCCCCGGGCGGCCGCCGGAAGGCCTCGGCGAGCGACTCGGGCGCGGGCGGGGCGAGGTTGACGCCGTTGGTCTTCTGCGGGGAGTAGAGCTGGTCGAACGCACCATCGACGCCGTGCGGCCGCCCGAAAACGGCGGCCTGAGCCGGATCGACGGCCGGCCGCGCGAGCGGCCGCGGGCCCAGCCTGTCGGCTTCGCGCGCGTCGGGCTGCTCGGGATTCACGTTCGGCTCGGTCATCATTCCCCGGTGCAGAAGATCAGGTGGCTGGGCGTGACGATACCCAAGCCCAGTGCTCCGAGTCTGCCGGTCCACGGGTGAAGTGGCTGTTTCTTGAGCCCCTGTCCACAGGGTGAGGGCGATGTGGACAAAACGTCCCTCCGGGGCTGTGAACGGCGGTTTTCGTCGGAGGGTGGCGATAGGCTGGACTTGGGCACGGCCCCCTGGGAGGGCGGGACTGCGTTCGGGGCCGGTCGGCGGGGTTGGACGCCGGGGCTTGCTTTCCGCCGCCCGGCCAGCGGCACCTTCGGCCCAGCCGGCTGGCATCCGGG
>NZ_MUMI01000796.1 GCF_002155975.1 Amycolatopsis kentuckyensis | reverse complement strand
CCGGGCCGCCGCCGGGCTCGGGTGAGAGTGGGCGGGACTCGGCGGGTGGTGGTTCGGCCGGGCAGCTGCCCGGCTCGGGTGAGAGCAGGCCAGGCCTGGCCGGTGGTGGTTCGGCGGGTTCGCTGGGCTCGGGGCCGTTCGGCGAGTCGCCGGGCGCGGCTACGGGTGACGGTTCGGCCGGGCCGCCGCCGGGCTCCGGTGACAGCGGGCCGCCGAGCGGCGGTGCGGGTGCGGCTGCCGGGTCGCCTTCCCGCGGCAGTGCCGGTGACGGCGGCCGAGGCGAGCCGAAACCGCTTCATCCCGCGCCGCCCGGTGATCCGGGTGGGAGTGCCTTTCTCCGCGTCCGGTCGGTTCGGGTCAGCGACCACGGCTTCCAGGTCGACGTCCACGCCGACCCGCCGGTCGAACTCCTCCGCGACGGCGATGGCCTCACCCTCCGGGCCCTCTGGTGGAACGGCCTCGGGCGGGTCACCGACGACCTCGGGCACGAGTACCTCCTGCTGGCCAAGGACCACGCCGGCTGCGGAACCGTCCGGCACTGGTGCCACCCCCGGCTCGCGCCCGGGGCCACTGTCCTGCGGCTCGAGTCCGCCGGCTACCGGGGGGAGCGCGTCCGGCTGGAACCCGCCGCCGCCGGGAGCTGTGCCGAGGTGCTCGTCAAGCTCGAACTCACCGTGCGGCTGGGGGTGTGACCGTGTCCGGGGCGAAGCAGACCTGGTCGCGGCCGTTCTCCTTCGCCAGGTAGACCGCCGCGTCGGCGGACTGCAGCAGGCGCTCGAGGGTGTCGCCGTGGCGGGGGTGGCGGGCCACGCCGATCGACGTCGTGCGGTCGGCGATCGTGGCCGGGTCGCCGCGCTTGTCCGTGGTCACCATGTGCAGTTTGGCGATCGCGATGCGGATGCGCTCGGCCGCGTCCCACGTCGCGTCTTCGTCGATGTCCGGTAGCAGAACGAGGAATTCCTCGCCGCCGAAACGGCCGACCAAGTCGCTCGGTCTGGTCACTTCGTCGAGCGTTTGCGCAACGGTGCGCAGCACGTCGTCGCCCGCCGGATGTCCATAGGTGTCGTTAATCCACTTGAAGTGGTCCAGATCGACCATCAGCAGCGCCAGTTGATCACCCGATCGAGCGGTCCGTTCGAGAGCGCGTTCCGCCGCCTCCGACCAGCCACGCATGTTGAGAATGCCCGTTTTCGGGTCCGTCCGGACGTCGTTCTGGAGCTGGTCGAGTTCCGCGAGCCGATTGAACACCACGGTGACCACGGCCATCACCGCCACCATCGGCGGGACGGCGGCGAGCAGGATCGCGGTCACCGCGCCGAGGCCGATGGTGATCGCTTCGAGCATGTTGTCGGCCGGGCTGCCCAGCACGTTACGAACCGTGCGCCCGGCGGGGGATCCGAGCAGCAGGACCCCGCCCACGTACGCGATCTGGATCGCTTCGTAGATCGCCCCGGTGACGACGATGGTGCCGAACTCGCGGAGGAAGTCGCCCCACCCCGGCCGGCCGAGCAGGTGCGGCCCGAGCCCCGTGTAGGTGAGGTGCGCGAGCGCGCCGGCGAGGCCGTGCGTGATGGACGAGAAAATGAAGTTGTGCGCGGGCCGCCGGGCGATGAACCAGTGCTGCAACCGGATGACGGCGATGACGAAAAGGGTGAGCGGTACCGGCAGTATCATCGCGGCGGAAAACGTCCACACGGCGGTGAGGTCGATCAGCACCGTTTTGGTCCGGTTGCGCCGCCGTTCCTCCTGGCGCTGGGTCAGCTGAATGTGGACGGTGGCACCCGCGGCCAGAATCGCGAAATTGATCCAGTCGTTTCCGGAGGGAATCGGCGAGCGCGCGAACGAGACGGCGAGAACCGCGATCGCGACGGCTTCGGCCGCCAGCATGAACGCGACCTGCACCGGCCGGCGGCGCCAGAGCGCCCAGTTGCCCGGCCAGTACGCGTGCCGGACCCGGACACCACTGGTCGTGGTCGCGGGCGTACCTGTGGTCACGCCCGGTTCGGCGGCGCTTTCCGCCCGCTCCGGTGCCGATCCGCCCGGTGCGCCCGGCGCGGCCGGGTCCCCGTCCGGTCCTGGATGCAATTGGTCACCTCCTTTCCAGCCTAGTCCCGGCCTTGAGTAATCTCATCGGTACCTGGCAGAGTGTTCACGTATTCCGTGGCCGGGTACCATCCCACAGCAACGGACCGGCCGAGGTCCCGGAGTAACTGCCGGGAACGCGGCGCAAAAGGTTCTGCGAGACTCTCCCCGCATGGAGGTGGCCCCCATGAGCAACCGCGACTTCTGACCACCCTCGAATTGTCACCCGTGACGTCCGCGAATGCCATTCATGATCTTGGCCGTACCCCGGAGGTGGCACCTGGCGCTCATCACGGCCAAGGTTGCGGTTCCGCCCCGCCCACCCGGCGCCAGGCGAACGCCACCGGCACGGCCAGCAGCAGACCCACGGCGCCCGCGAGCGCGATGGTCGCGTGCGCGGAACCCAGCGCCTGCGCGACCAGCCCGCCCAGGCCGACGCCCACCCCCTGGGCGACCCGCAGCGCGGGCGGCCTGTACCGGACCGGGCTGCCCCGGACGTCGTTCGGCACCCAGGTGATGAACGTGGCCGACAC
>NZ_MUMI01000795.1 GCF_002155975.1 Amycolatopsis kentuckyensis | reverse complement strand
GTGCTCGTCCACGCGGCGGCGGGCGGCGTCGGGATGGCCGCCGTGCAGCTGGCCCGCTGGAAGGGCGCCGAGGTGTTCGCGACGGCGAGCGAGAGCAAGCACGCCGTGCTGCGCGAACTCGGGCTCGCCGACACCCACCTGGCCAGCTCCCGCACGCTGGACTTCCGCGACAAGTTCCCGAGCGTGGACGTCGTCCTCAACTCCCTGACCGGCCCGTTCACCGACGCCTCGCTGGAGCTGCTCGCCCCCGGCGGCCAGTTCGTCGAACTGGGCAAGACCGACGTCCGCGAAGGCCCGGGCCACCACACGTTCGACCTCGGCGACCCCGGCCCGGACCGGATCGCGGCCATCCTCGCCGACCTCCTGGCCGCCTTCGGCCGAGGCGAGCTGACGCCGTTGCCGCTGCGGGCCTGGGACCTCGGCCGGGCGGCCGACGCCTTCCGGTTCGTCAGCCAGGCCAAGCACGTCGGCAAGAACGTGCTCACGCTGCCGCGCCCGGAACCGGCCGGCACCGTGCTCGTCACCGGCGGCACCGGCACGCTCGGCGCCGCCGTGGCCCGGCACCTCGCCCGCCGCCCGGGTGTCCGGCGGCTGGTGCTGGTGAGCCGGCGGGGCCCCGGTGCCCCCGGCGCCGCCGGGCTGTGCGAAGAACTGACCGCGCTCGGCGCCGAGGCGATCGTGGTCGCCGGCGACGTGGCCGAGCCCGGCTTCGCGGCGGACGTGCTGCGGGGGATCCCCGCCGAAGCGCCGCTGATCGGGGTGGTGCACGCCGCCGGGATCCTCGACGACGGCGTGCTCGAAGCGCAGACACCGGCCCGGGTGGCCTCGGTGCTTCGCGCCAAAGTGGACGGCGCGTCGGCGCTCGACAGGCTGACCCGGGACCACGACCTGGCCTGGTTCGTCCTGTTCTCCTCGGTCGCCGGAATCGTCGGCGCGGCCGGGCAAAGCGGGTACGCCGCCGCGAACAGCGCCCTGGACGCGCTCGCCGTGCGACGGCGTCACCAAGGCCTGCCCGCGGTTTCCCTCGCCTGGGGCCAATGGGCGCTCGGCAGCGCGATGACCGGCAACCTCGGCGCCCGCGACCGCGGCCGCATCGAACGATCCGGCATCCGTCCACTGTCCACTGAGGACGCGCTGGCCGCGCTGGACGCCGCCGCCGGGCTCGGCCGGCCGGTCGCCGTGCCGATGCGCCTGGACCTCGCCGCCCTCCGCGCGGCCGACGACCTCGCCCCGCTCTGGCGCGGCCTCGTGCGTACGCCGGTCCG
>NZ_MUMI01000794.1 GCF_002155975.1 Amycolatopsis kentuckyensis | reverse complement strand
GGCAGGTCTGGGTGCGCTCGCGCTCGGCCGCGGCGGACAGCGCGGCGGCGTCGACACACTGCACCTGCAGCAGTTTCACGCACGCGACGATCAGGACCGCGACCAGCAGCAGGCGAACGGCGGAGAACCGGCTGCGGTGCTGATCGTCGCGGGCGTGAAACTGGTGCAGGTGCAGTGGTTCGACGCCGCCGCGCTGTCCGCCGCGGCCGAGCGCCAGCGCACCCAGACCATCGACATCCCGGCCCAGCGCGGGTCCATTGTGGACCGCAACGGCGCCAAGCTGGCGTTCAGCGTCGAGGTGCGCACGCTGTCGGTGAACCTCAAGGCGCTGCACAAGAACATGGACGACTTCGCCACGAAGAACCCCGGCACCAAGAAGACGTTCGACTCCGAAACCGCCGCGGCCGCCAAGTACATCGCGGGCAAGCTGCCGAACGTGATCGGCGAGCAGCAGCTGCTCGACCTGTTCCACAAGCAGGCCTCCTTCACCTACCTGGTGAACAACGTCGAGCCGTCGATCGCCGCCGACATCGTCAAGCACTTCGCGTGGATCGGCGTCGAGAAGCGCGCGCTGCGGGAGTACCCGGGCGGCAGCCTGGCGGCGAACATCGTCGGCGCCGCGAACTGGCGGTCCGAGGACCCCGACGTCTCCAAGCACAACCTGCACGGCCTCGTCGGGCTGGAGCTGCTGCGCGACAACGACCTGGCGGGTACGCCGGGCCGGATGATGGTCAACACCAAGAACGGCAGCGACAACGTCGTCATCCCGGGCACCGAGCACGACCTGCAGGCCGCCGTCCCGGGCTCGGACCTCGAGCTGACCATCGACTCCGACCTGCAGTACGAGGTGCAGCGGCAGCTGGCGGACTACGTCCAGCAGTCGCACGCCAAGGGCGGGCAGGCGGTCGTCATGGACGCCAAGACCGGCGAGGTCTACGCGCTGGCCAACAACACGACGTTCGACCCCAACGACCAGAGCACCTGGACCACCGACGACCTGGCCAACCCGGCGGTCACCACGCCGTTCGAGCCCGGGTCGGTCAACAAGCTGGTGACCGCCACCGGGGCGATCGAGTACGGCATCGCGACGCCGGAGTCGACGGTCGAG
>NZ_MUMI01000793.1 GCF_002155975.1 Amycolatopsis kentuckyensis | reverse complement strand
GGGCTACCTCGACCCCGGCGGCCGCGACTTCAGCGAGTTCATCCAGCCCGACCTCGCCAAGGGCTCGGCGTACTTCGGAGGCTTCGGGCCCTACGACGACACCCCCTGTATCGACATCGTCGTGGAGGGCTGCCACGTCGGTCCGTCCGGTACGGCAGGCACCACCAGCTGGCCGCGCGCGGTCGGCTCGCACTCGGCGAGCCCCGACAAGCCACACACCGGCATCGTCATCCGGGATCTGTACTGCGACAGCCTCACCCAGTGGGCTGTCGGCGCCTACACCTGGCAGGACTCCCGGGTCTCCGGGCTGACGCTGAAGGACTGCGGCGCGGGCGTGCGGGTGCGCACCCTGGACTCCTCCAGTGCCTCCCACCGCACCCCGGCCGGTGCCGGTTCACCGTCCATCGCGGGCAGTCAGGCGCTGCGGAACCTGGTCGTCGAGGACGTCGTGATGTACGGGGGCGGCACCTACGGCGCCGCCGTCCGTATCGAGGGCGAGGACACCGGATACGTCCAGGGCGTGGAAGTGTCCGGCATCGCCGTCCGGGACGTCGGTGGGACGGCCGTGCGCCTGGTCGACGTCGAGGACTACAGCGTCGACCAGGTCGTGGCCCGCGGCTGCGGCGCCACCGCCGTGTCCACCCTCGGCACCCGCCGCGGCCGGATCACCGCCCACGTCAACGGAGCCACCGGCGCCGGCGTCACCGTCGACTCGCGCTCCACCCCGGCCGCCACCGCTACCGACGTCACCGTGGCGGGCTGCTCGATCACCGGCACGACGGCGAACGGGGTCCATATCTGGGACGGCGCCGACGTCATCGTG
>NZ_MUMI01000792.1 GCF_002155975.1 Amycolatopsis kentuckyensis | reverse complement strand
GCTGGACTCGGTGTTCGTCGGCCGGTTGGACGACGACGACGCCCAGGCGGACGCCCTGCGGCTGCTGAAGGTCCCGGTCGGCGTCGGGTACGAGCAGGTCGTGGCGGCACTGGGCCGACGTCCGGGCGCTCAACAGCGCGGCTTGGAGCGAGACGTCGAGCCTCGCCAGTTCATCTTCGGCGACGGAGCGGGCGGCGTGGAGCGCATCCGCGTCGACTTCTCCGGCCCGCACCTGGACCACCTGCGCGCGGTCATGGACACGACACCGGGTTCGAAGGACGCGGCGTCCCCACCCCGGCGGCCCGGCAACGAGCTGGCGCTGCCCTCGGAGGAGAAGAAGCCCTACGTCGCAGTCCCGCCGGAGGACGACATCGAGCTGGAGCAGGACTTCGAGCTGGCGGCGGAACTGGAGGTCGGCCTGGCCGACGACAACCTCCTGGGCGCGCCAGACCCGTTGGCATCCGAGACGGGCGAGGTGGAGGGCGGCGTCCAGCCGGCAGCCGGGCAGCAGCAACACGCCCGGTCAGGTGGAAAGGGCGGCACCGGCCGGGACGCCGCATGAACGCGGCCCGGGAACGAGGCGTGCGCGCTGACGCGGGCCCCGGCCGCCGGGTCGCGGGCCGCCGCCCCGAGGACGCCCTCGTCGCGGCCGTGGGGGGTGCGGCATGAACACCCTGCTGACGTTGGCGGTGCTGCTGACGCTGGCCGCCGGGTGGCACGCCGTGAAGCGCCGCATCAAGGAAGGCGCACCGGCTCGGCGCGTGCCGAGCCGCAAGGCGACCATGTTCGCCGTCATGCTGGTCCTCGGCCTGCAGGCCATCGCCACGGCCCCCGCGGCCAGCGCGGCGGCGTGCGGCGAGGCACCGAACCCCGAACGCCCGGGCGCCGGGATGGTCGGCGCGATCGACCCGCCGGAGGGCCACGGCGAGCCGAACAGCGCCTACATCGACTACAGCTACGCCGGCATGGTCTGGAACACCTTCGAGACCAACTGCACGGCGGTGAACCTCACCCCGCCCGGGTCCACTTTGGACACCTGGGGTGGCAACCAGTTGTTCAACCTGGGCAAGAACATCGTCGGCGCGACCAACTCGCTGCACTACACGGTGCTCGAGGGCGGCCTGCTGAACCCGATCTACAACGCGGTGAAGTCGGGCGCCGAGAAGGTCTACAACAACATCTACGCCCAGCTGTTCGGCCTGGTCGCCCTGATCCTGTCGATCATGATGTTCCGCAACATCTGGCGCGGCGACCTGGCCGCGGTCAGCAAACGGGCGCTCTACGCGCTCGCCGGGGTCTGGCTGGCGGCGTCGTCACTGGCGATGCTGCGGTACTTCGACCCGATCGACAAAGCGATCGTCCAGACGACGACGAACATCCAGGCGGGATTCGTCGACGAGAGCGGCGACCGGATCGTCCGCGACATCCTGCCGACCCAGCTCCACACGCAGATCGTCTACAACAACTGGCTGCGCGGGGAGTTCGGCACGCCGACGGCGCCGCAGGCTGAGCAGTTCGGCAAGCCGCTGCTCGACGCCCAGGCGTTCACCCGCAACCAGCTCGTGAACGGCGACGACGCCAACCAGTCCGTCATCGACGGCAAGAAGAACGCCTACAAGGACATCTCCACCAAGCTCGGCCCCGCCACCGGCTACTTCACCGGCGAGGCCGGCGGCCGCACCGGGGCCGGCTTCCTCTCGCTCGGCCAGGCCCTCGTCTACTCGCTCTTCCAGCTCCTGGCCAAGGCGAGCGTCCTGCTCGCCCAGGTCCTCATCCGCCTCTTCGCCCTGACCGCGCCGCTCATCGGCCTCGTCGCCCTGCTGCACCCGGAGATCCTGCGCCGCGTGCTCAAGGTCGCCGGCGGGGTCGCCTTCAACCTCGTCGTGCTCTCCGTCCTCGCCGGGGTGCACGCCCTGCTGCTGCAGGCCATCTTCGACGCCGGCAACTCGCTGAACATGCTCACGCAGATGGTCCTTGCCGGGCTCATCACCGTGCTGCTGTTCATGGTCGGGCGGCCGGTCCGGCGGCTGTGGCAGATGGTCGAGATGTCGGTCAGCATGGTCGGCGCCGCGGTGCCGTCGCCGGGCGGCGGGATCTTCTCCCGGTTCCGGCGCAACCGCAGCGGCCCGACCCCGCAGGACGAGTTCTGGCAGAACGTGCGCGACACCGACGACGTCGTCGACGGCGAGCAGCGCGGCCCGCTCGGGGCCACCGCCGGCGGCGGCCGGTTCCGGCCGGAAGCCACGATCTTCGCCAACGCCCAGCGCCTCGACAACGGCTCCAGCGCCTCCCGCCCGGCCGCTGCCTGGTCCGGCGCGTGGCCCGGCGCCATCCCCGGCGGCTCCGCGGGCGCGCTGCCCGCGGGCGGGCGTCCCGGCGCCCCGGTGTTCGGCCAGTACAACCCGGCCAGTGGCGACGGCGGCGAGTACGTCGTCGTCGGCGCCGGTGGCCGGCCGACGACGCGGGAGGAGAGCCGGCGCGTCGACACCTCGCCGGTGGCCGACCGGCGCTGGAGCGACGAGCCCGAGCCCGTCGTCGTGCCCTCCGACCTGCGCCCGCCCGAGTCCGGCTTCAGCGACTACGTGCCGCGCACCCCCGGCGTGCGCGCCCAGCCGCGTCGCGTCGACCCCGAAGTCGTCGCGGGCAAGCCGGTTTTCGTGCTCTACCGGCCGTCTCGGGGCATCGAGGTCCGCGAGGAACCGCGGGACACCGACCACGTGATGGGGCGGTGACCGATGCCGATCCGCACCAACCGCGGCCGCGCCGCGGTCTACCGGCGCCT
>NZ_MUMI01000791.1 GCF_002155975.1 Amycolatopsis kentuckyensis | reverse complement strand
CGATGGGCTGGTTGGGGCCCGTCCGGGGGCTCGGCAGGATGTAGGGGATTCCGAGGTACTTGGGCGACAGGAACAGCCTCACCAACTGGCGGCGGCCGGCGACCGGCATCTCCTGCCACGTGGCCCAGACGTCCGCGCCTGGCTTGATGATGCTCAGGACTACCGAGGGCAGTGTCAGTTCCCGCTCGCGCTCCTCCAGGGCCTGCACCTCTTCCTCCTTCGCCGCGAGGGAGTTGGCGAGCACGAGCACTTCAGCAAGGGTCGCGCCCTTGGCCGCCCTCATCTCGTCGCGGTCCGCGCGGGCCTGGGTCAGCTGCGCCTTCAGCTCCATAACCGTCGGGTCGTCGCTGGACGGCGCAGTCAAGATCTCGTAGATATCGTCACGAGAGAGGAACTGCAGCAGCACGCCGAGGTCGTCGGGCTGGCCGATGATCAGGTCGTCGACCGGAGCCTTCTCGATGGTCAGGTGACCTTCCTGGCATCTATAGGCAGGCTTCCGGCCGTGCCGCACGCCGCCCGGCCCGTTGTACTCGACCCTCGTCAGGCCGCCGCATCTGCCGCACCTCAGACCGGCGGTCAGCTCGTACCTGGTGCCACCGCCCCGGTAGGTCACCCGCCCGGGCGCGCCGAGGATGCGCTGCACGTTCCAGTAGCGGTCCCTCGGCACGATCCCGTCCCATACGCCCTCGAACAGCTCGCCCTTGTAGGACCGCAGACCGGCGTACGAGGCCCGGTGCGCCATGTCGATCAGGTGCGGCCCGCAGAACGGCCGGCCATCCCGGTTCGTGTATCCGCGCCGCTCGAATCGCCGGGCGATCTCGGCCGTGGGGACGTGGAGCTCCAGGAGCCGGAACAGCTCACGGACGACCATCGAGCGGGTCGGGTCCTCGGTCCAGGTCTGCAGCTTCCCGGTCGCCGGGTCGTACACCGGCATGAGCCCGTACGGCGCCTGCCCGTACGGTCGGCCTGCGCGGGCCTGGGCGGCCGCAGTGCGGGTGACCCGCTTGTGGGTCTTGTACGACTCGTACTCGGAGTCGGCGGCGTCCTCGATCAGGGAC
>NZ_MUMI01000790.1 GCF_002155975.1 Amycolatopsis kentuckyensis | reverse complement strand
GGTGCGCTCGTCGGCGTCGCCTGAATGACGGTAGATCGCCGTCGGGCCGTCGCTGATGGCGATGGCCGCGACTAGGCGGCCTTCGGGGTCTCGGGTGAGTCCGGTCGTCACCGACACCTCCCGGCCGACGGTGTCGACCGTGGTGAGCGTCCGCTCCTTGTACCAGCCTCGCGTTGTCATGTTCAAAAAGCTCCGGGGGGGTGGGCACGACGGGGGATACGTCGTAGGACGCGGGGACGGCCCCGCGCGTTACGGCATACTGGGCCGCGTGATCTCCCGGCCGCACGTCCTGCTGTCCGCCGCGCAGTCGCTCGACGGCTACCTCGACGACAGCTCGCCCGAGCGGCTCGTACTGTCCACAGAGGACGACTTCGCGGTCGTCGACCGGTTGCGGGCCGAGGCCGACGCGATCTTCGTCGGGGCCGGGACAGTGCGGGCCGACAACCCGCGGCTGCTCGTCCGCTCGCCCGAGCTGCGGCAACGACGGCTGGACCGGGGGAAGCCCGAACAACCCGTCAAGGTCACCGTGACCACCCGCGGACTCGACCCGGACGCGCAGTTCTTCACCGTCGGGGACACCGAGAAGATCGTCTACGCCCCGCCCGGTGCCGCGGACGCGCTCAAGCACGTCGCCACCGTCGTCGACGCGGGGGATCCGCCGGACTTCGGGCGCATCCTCGACGACCTCGGCGCACGCGGCATCGAACACCTGCTGGTCGAGGGCGGCGGCGGGATCCACACGCGGTTCCTCACCGAGGGCCTCGCCGACGCGCTGCGGCTCGCGATCGCGCCGTTCTTCGTCGGGCAGCCCGGCGCGCCGCGGTTCGTGGGGCCCGGGCTCTACCCGCGGCCGCTCGTCCTGACCTCCGCGAACGAACTGCAGGGCATGGCGATCCTCGAATACCGCGCCGCCGACGAACCGACCGGCCGGGACGTCCAGCGCCTCAAGGAAGCCATCGCGCTCGCCGCCGAGTGCCCGCCCAGCCACACCTTCCGGGTCGGGGCCGTCATCACCGATGCCGACGGCGAGGTCGTCGCCACCGGGCATTCCGGCGAGGGCGACCCGAAC
>NZ_MUMI01000079.1 GCF_002155975.1 Amycolatopsis kentuckyensis | reverse complement strand
CGCCGCGGGCCAGCTCCAGGTCTTCCCGGGGCCGGACGATCAAGGCGGGCACCGGCGAGCCCGCGGCGGTGACGATCCGGTCGACGTCGGTGTGCGGCAGTTCCCCGGCGCGCAACCCGAGCACCGACAGTCCACTGAGGACGGAGCCGATCACATCGGGCTGGTGCTCGGCGACACCGCCGGTGAACACCACCGCGTCCAGCCGCGACAGGCTCATCGCCGCCGCGCCGATCTCCCGGCCCAGCCGGTGCCGGTAGACCTCCAGCGCGACCTCCGCGTCCCGCTCGCCGCGGGCCGCCGCGGCCAGCACCCGGCGCAGGTCGCCGTTGGTGCCGGTCATCCCGGCCAGCCCGGAGCGGTGGAACAGCGCGTCGGCCAGCTCGGCCGGGGTCATCGACGATGTCTGCAGCACGTGCAGCAGCAGGCCCGGGTCGACCGACCCCGACCGCGTGGCCATCATCGCGCCTTCCAGCGGCGTGAACCCCATGCTCGTGTCGACGCCGTGGCCGTCGCGGATCGCGGTCACCGACACCCCGGCGCCGACGTGCGCGCAGACGATCTGCAGCTCCTCCGGCGCGCGGCCCAGCAGCTCCCCGGTGCGGCGCAGCGCGTACTGGCACGACAGGCCGTGGAACCCGTAGCGGCGCAGCCGGTTCTGCGCGGTCCACGACCGCGGCAGCGGGTACCGGGCCGCGGCCTCGGGCATCCGGGCGTGGAACGCGGTGTCGAAGCAGGCCACCACCGGGACGGCCGGCAGCAGGCGCCGGACTTCCCGGGTGACGGTCAGCGACAGCGGCTGGTGGTTCGGCGCGAGCGAGGTGAGCCGTTCGAGGTTCGCCACCAACGCGTCGTCCACCCGTGCGGGCGCCTTCTGCGAGCCGCCGTGCACGAACCGGACGGCGACGGCGTCCACCTCGGACCACCGGCGGATCGCCTCGGCGACCGCACCGGGGTCGGCCAGGTCCCACGCCGTCCAGCCCACGGCGGTGCCGTCGGCGACGAGCGAGACCTTCATGCTCGACGAACCCGGGTTCAGGGTCAGGACACGCATGGCTTCCTCCGGTTTCAGTCGCGCAGGCGGCGCAGGAACGGGTCTTCGCCCGCGACGGGTTCCAGCCGGGCGCGGACGTCGAGCGCGACACAGCCGTCCGAGCGCACGCGCACCGGGTTGAGGTCCAGTTCGGCCAGCTCCGGCACGAGTTCGGCGAGCCGGCCGACCTTCAGCAGCAGCTCCCGCACGGCGGCCCGGTCCAGCCCGGACGCCCAGAGCGCCGTCGACGCGCGCAGCCCGTCCAGGAGCAGGTCCGCGTCGGCGCCGGTGAGCGGGGCGAGCCGGGCCGTGTGGTCGGCGATCAGGTCGGCGTCGACACCGCCGAGGCCGAACACCACCAGCGGCCCGAAGACCGGGTCCGAGCGCACCCCGACCAGCAGTTCGCGGCCGGGTTCGGCCATCGGCTGCACCGTGACCCCGCGCAGGGCGGAGCCGAAGCGGGCCCGCAGGGTGCGGAACGCCTCCAGGATCCGGTCGGCACCGTGCACGTTCAGCAGGACACCGCCACCCGCGGTCTTGTGCAGCAGCCCGTCGGCGTCGGCCTTCAGCACCACCGGCGAGCCCAGGTCGGCGGCCACGGCGTCCATCGAGTCACCGGCCTCGACGTAGTGCGTCTCCACCATGGGGATTTCGGCCAGGCGGAGCAGTTCGACGGCGTCGGCGGGCGCGAGCCAGCCTTCGCGTTTGCCGGCGAAGGCGCGCAACGCGTCCGGCTCTTCCAGTGGCGCCAAGGCTCCGGCGGTCTCGGGCCGGTTCAGCCACTGCTCGTACCGCACGAGCCGGGCCAGGACCGCGGCGGCCGCCGCCGGGTCGTCGTAGCAGGCGGTGACACCGGTGCCCGGTACCAGCGGGGCGACCCGGGCGCGTTGCCCGGGCCGGACCGCGAACACGGTCTTGTACTCCGGCGGCAGCACCGCCGCCAGCGACGTACCGGGGTCGCCGACCGCGGTCGGCACGGTCGCGGCGATCACCGCGTCGACACCGGCATCGGCCAGCACGGCACGCAAAGCGTCGGCGAACACCTCCGGCGGGACGGCCGCGGTCGTGTCGACCGGGTTCCGCACCGCCGCTTCCGCCGGGAGCAGCTTCGCGAGCCGGTCCCGCGTGTCGCCGGACAGCTCCGCCATCACCAGGCCTTCCCGTTCACAGGCATCGGCGGCCAGCACCCCGGCACCCCCGGCGTTGCTCACCACGGCCACCCGGGGCCCGCCGGGGAGCAGCTGCCAGGACAACCCGGCGATCACGTCGACCAGCTCGGCGACGGTGTCGACGGCGATCACCCCGGCCTGCTCGAACAGCGCGTCCCGGGTGACCGCGGGGGTCGCCGCGGCAGCGGTGTGCGACGCGGCCGCCCGCTGTGCGGTGTCACCACTGCCGGAGCGGACGGCGAGCACCGGGCGCGTCCGGGCGAGCCGGCGGGCCAGCCGGCTGAACTTGCGGGGGTTGCCGAACGACTCCAGGTAGAGCACCGCCAGCTCGGTGCGCAGGTCGGCGGCCCACCACATCAGCAGGTCGTTGCCGCTGACGTCGTACTTGTCGCCCGTCGAGACCAAGCTCGACAGGCCGAGGCCGAGGTCGCCGAGGGACTCCGCGAGGGCGATCCCGACGCCACCGGACTGGGTGACGACGCCGATGTTGCCCGGCTTCACGCTGCGGCCCAGGAACGTGAGGTCGAAGGGGTACGCCGGGTCGGTCGAGAGGACGCCGAGGCAGTTCGGGCCGACCAGCCGCAGGCCGTACTCGCGCACCGCCGCGTGGACCCGGTCGCCGTATTCGGTGCCGGTCAGCCCCGAGGAGATGACCACGACCGCACGGACACCCCGCTTGCCGCACTCCTCGACCGCTTCGGCGGCGGCCGGCGCCGGCAGGCAGACCACCGCGAGCTCGGGAGTCCGGGTCAGCTGCGCGACCGACGGAACACTCGGCACGCCGAGGATGACGCGGGCGTGCGGGTTCACCACCTCGACCGGGCCCCGGTAGCCGGAGACGGCCAGGTTGGCCAGCACCGCGTGCCCCACCGAGCCGGGGCTGCGGCCGGCGCCGATCACGGCGATCGAGGCGGGCCGGAACAGGTGCGCCAGGCTGGCCGCGTCGGCGACCGAGTCGCGCTCCAGCACGGCGTCCAGGTACGCGGGGTCCTCCTCGAGGTTCATCACGACGTCGCGTTCGGGGCCGCCGATGCTCGCCTCGAAGCGCAGGCCGAGGTCCTTGAAGACGTGGAGCACCTTGGCGTTCTCGGCGAGCACCTCGGCCAGGAACCGCCTCAAGCCCGACTTCCGGGCGTGGGAAACGAGGTGCTCCATCAGCAGGGTCGCCACGCCCTGGGTCCGCACGGCCGCGTCCACCACGAGCGCGACCTCGGCGTCGGCGGAATCCGCCAGCACCTCGTAGTTCGCGACGCCGACGAGCGCACCGCGCCGGTAACAGCCCACGGCGTAGTGGCCGGGACCCGGATCGGCGGCGATCCCGGCGGCCAGCTTGGCCAACCCGGACGGCGCGCCGAAGAACCGGAAGTAGGTGTCCCGCTGGGTGAGCCGGGTGTGCAGGGCGAGCACCTCGGCGGTGTCGGCCGGGTGCAACGGACGCACCAGCACCACGTCACCGCCCGCGAGCAGGGCCCGGGAGCCCGCGTCCACGCTCATCGCTTCTCCGTCCGCATGAGGGTGGGCGCGGCCGGCCACGCGCCGCGCCCACCGCAGGGGCGGTCACCTGGTTCCCGGTGACCTGGATCTCAAGGAGACCTCGGGGACCGGCGCCCCCGACGCGGCCGGACTACCCGAACCGCGAGGACCTTGGTCACCGAAGGCGCACCCGCGGGCGCGGGGAACCGGTGTGGTCAGCGACCGTCGCGGTCGTCACGCCGCCGACCGGCGCCCGTGGCGATCGTGAAGCCCGGCGATCAGCGCGATCCCGCCGTACACCGCGCTCGCGGCGAACCCGCATCGGCGCGCGGGGCCGCAGGGTGGTCACGTCCCGCTCCCGGTCCGCTGCGGCCGCACGACCGCCACCGGGCACGGCGAGTGCGCGATCAGCGCCTGGCTCGTCGAGCCGAGCAGCATCCCGGTGAACCCGCCCCGGCCGCGGCAGCCGACCACGATCAGCTGCGCGCTCTCGCCGCGCTCGAGCAGCGTGCGCACCGGTCGCCCGCGGAGGACCTCGAGCTCGATCGTCAGGTCCGGGTACTTGCGCTGCCAGCCCACCACCTGCTCGGCCAGCTTGACGCGCTCCGCCGCCGCGATCTCCGCCGGGTCCTCCTGCAGCGGGTGCGCCCGGAGCATGCCGTCGGCGAGGATGTCGCTCCAGGTGTGCACCGCGACGAGCTTCGTGCCACGCAACCGTGCCTCCTCGCAGGCGAAGGCGATCGCGGCCTCGCTGTCGGCCGAACCGTCGGTGCCGACGAGCACGGGGCCGGCGTCCGGCGGCGCGTCGTGCGGGGTACGGCCGCGGACCACCACGATCGGGCAGTGCGCGTGCGCCGCCACGGCGACGGCGGTCGAGCCGACGAGCAGGCCGGTGAAGCCGCCCAGCCCGCGTGAGCCGAGCACGACCAGTTCGGCGTGCCGCGACTCCTGGACCAAGGCGGTGACCGGGCTCCACTCCCGAGCCGCGGTGGTAACGTCGAGGCCGGGGTGTTCGGCCAGGACCGCGTCCCGCGCTTCGGCCAGCAGGCCCTCGGCTCGTTCGGCCAGCCCGGCCCGGACCTGTTCGTGCGTCCCGAACGCGACGGGTGCCTTCACCTGCGGCAGCGTGTAGACCTGGACCAGCCGCAGCGGGCGCCCGCGGCGGAGGGATTCGGCACCGGCCCACACGGCGGCGTGCACCGCGGAGCTCGAGCCGTCGATCCCGGCGACGACCGCGCCGTCAGCGAAT
>NZ_MUMI01000789.1 GCF_002155975.1 Amycolatopsis kentuckyensis | reverse complement strand
TGCAGGCGCTGCCCGAAGGCGGCGCGATGGTCTCGATCGCCGCACCGGAGTCGGCCATCACCCTGACCGAGGGGGTCTCGATCGCGGCGGTGAACGGTCCCGAGTCGGTCGTGATCTCCGGCGAGGAGGCCGCGGTGCTGGCGATCGCGGCGAAGTTCCCGAAGACCAAGCGGCTCAAGGTGAGCCACGCGTTCCACTCGCCGCTGATGGATCCGATGCTCGAGCAATTCCGTGCGGTGGCGGAAACCCTCACCTACCACCCGGCGCGGATACCGGTGCTCTCGAATGTGAGCGGTGCTCTCGCCGAGCCGTTCAGCGCCGACTACTGGGTGCGGCACGTGCGCGAAACGGTCCGGTTCGCCGACGGCATCGCGACGCTCGAAGCCGCCGGTGCGAACGTGTTCCTGGAGCTGGGGCCCGACGGGGTGCTCAGCGCGATGGTCGGCGGCACCGCGATCCCGGCGCTGCGGCGAGACCGCTCTGAAGAGAGAGCACTGCTCACAGCGTTGAGCACTGCTCACGTCCATGGCGTGGACGTCGACTGGGCCGCGTTCTTCCCGCCCGCGCGCCCGGTCGATCTCCCCACCTACCCCTTCCAGCG
>NZ_MUMI01000788.1 GCF_002155975.1 Amycolatopsis kentuckyensis | reverse complement strand
GGCGGCGGGGCCCAGCACGGTGGCGGTGCTCGCCGCGACCGTGCCCGTCAGGAATCTGCGTCGCCCGATTCCGGTGGTTTCCTTCATGACGTTCTCCAGTTCACGTGCGAAGCGCCGGTTCCGGGCATGGGTGTACCGCGCCGGAAAAGGGTGGACGGCGGAGTTCGGTTATCCGTTGGCTTCGAGCTGGTCGTCGCCGCGCTTTTCCAGCTCACCGGCGAGCAGTTCCCAGGCTTCGGCGCAGTTGCGGGCCAGGTCGGCGACGACGTTCGTGCAATGCGACGGCAGGAAGTCGACCAGGCCGTTCAGGTGCGCCGACATCGAATGCGTCGCGCCGATCAGGCGGAGGATCCGCCTGCCGGTGATGCTCAGCCGCAGCGACGGGTCGCGCTCCAGGGCCTGCAGCGCGCCGGCGGACCCCGGTTTCGCCGGCAACGCCTCCGCCGCGGCGGCGATCCGCCGTTCTGCGGGGGCCGCCGGCTTCTCCTCTTCGGGCGCGTTCTTGCTGTACGCCTTGGGGATCGGGTCCTCGCCGCGCCGGAGCCGGTCCCGCACGTCGCGGACGGTGCCGACGGCGATCCCCGACGACCTCGCGACCTCGCTGAGCGAGGCGTCCGGGCGCGCCGAGATCAGCTCGGCCGCCCGGAGCCGACCGGCGGACGGGTCGAGCGGCCGCGCGCGGCCGTCCTTGCCGATCCGCACCGCCTCGGGGCTCCCGGAATCCGGGGACACCCGGCAGCGGATGGCGCTGATCTTCTTCGCGGACAGGCCGGCGATCTTCGAAATCGAGCGGTCCGACCAGTGCGGGAAGAACCGGATGATCCGTTCCGCGGCCGACTCGCGTTCGGCCTTGGTCAGCGGGAGACCGTGCTTGGTGTTCGCTTCGACCGCGTGGACGAACGCGGATTCGGGTCCGCCGTCGTAGAACGTCACCTCGATGGTGGCGTCGCCGCGCAGCTCGGCCGCGCGGAGGCGGTGCATCCCGTCGATCACCCTGCCGGTCTGCCGGTGGACCAGGATCGGCGGCAGCTCCTGGTCGAGCTCGGCCAGCATCCGGACGTAGCCGAGGTCTTCACCGGAAAGCCGGGGCGATTCCCCCGGACGCAATGATTTTACATCGACAACAGCGGTTTGCGCGGTCTTCGGACTGCCCTCCGAAGACCGCGAATCGGGCGACTGGGCCCGTTCATCGACACATGAATGCACTGTCAGTGTTCCCCCCGGTCAGAACAGCTCATGTCGCTTTTGCACCTTACCGCGCGCCATCCGTCATGATCAAGCAATAGCGGGCGCCTGGTCTGGACCTCTCCGACTGGCCTGGACCTTTGCGCAGGGTGTTCGCGAAAAGTACAGCTCAACGCCACCCGGATGGGGGAGCACCGGTCTTCAACTGCGGCCTCGCGGCAGTTGCCCGCCCGGCCCTCGCCCGGTTGGGCCGGGCGGGCCCTGCTGGTAGAAGAGGAACCCGGCGCCGGTCGCCGGCAATGCGCGAAACGTCCCGCGAATCGGCTTTCCCCGAACGCGGAATCACCGCCGACCCCGCGCCGGTAATCACACTTCCGGCACACCGGAAACTCCGCATCGAAGAGGGAACAAATGACCGGAAGAACTGCGCCGAGGGTGGCCGGGACCACCACGGTGAGCGAGCTCGCCGAGGCCCTCGTCCTGCTCGCCCACCCGGGCCGGCGGCTCAACGACCACAGCTGGCCCGCCGAACGCGCGCTCCTGGAACGCGCCGTCGACGCCGGGCTCGCTCCGCTGTCCCCCGGCGAACGGGCCGAGGTGGCGGCCGCGGCGACAGCGGCCGCCGAAGAAGAAGGCGACCGAGTCGCCCTCGACCGGCTCGAGCTGCTGCTGGCCGACGTCGGCACCCCGACCGGCCGGCCCGCGGCGTTCCGGGAGCTCGACCGGCTGGTCTTCCGCACCCGGCTCTCCCCCGGGCACGGGACGGCGACCGGGGCGTTCGTCGCGGATCCCGCGCCCCCACCGGTGACCGGCCGGGGCGCGCTGACGGTGATCGTGCCGTTCCGCGCGTCGACCGAAGACCGGACCCGCAACCTCGCGATCGCCCTGCGCGCGGTGCGGGACGCCGCCCGGGACGCGCCCGACGTCGAGGTGACCCTGGTCGAGCAGGACTCCGGCACCCGGCTGGCCGGCGTGCCGCGGACCCTGTACGACACGCACGTCCTCCTGGCCGACAGCGGTCCGTACAACAAGTCGTGGAGTGTCAACGCCGGGGTGCGCCGGTCCGCGCACGAGCGGATCTGCGTGCTCGACGCGGACCTGCTCGTCGACCGGTCCGTCCTGGCCGCGATGCTCCGGGGCCTCGACGACGCCGACATGTTCGTCCCCTACCGCCGCGTGACCTGGATGGACGAGGTGTCGACGACGCGCACCATGGCGGCCGTCACCGCGGCGAGCGGTCCGTACCGGCTCGACGGGGCGGCCGCCCGGGGCCTGAGCATCGACGGCCTCTACGGCGGCTGCTTCGCCGTGCGGCGCGACTTCTACCTCGCGATCGGCGGCCACGACGAGCGCTACACGGGCTGGGGCGGCGAGGACAACGCGTTCCACGAGCTCGCGGCGGCGCACGGCCGGACCGGCCGCGGCGACTTCGTCATGGCCCACCTGAACCACGTGCGGCCACCGGCCACCCGCGACGACGGGACCATGTTCAACGAGCACCTGCAAGGCACCCGGCCCGGCGGCGGGGAAATCGGCAGGCTCCGCACCGGGCCGCGGGCGGTGCGCCGATGACGGCCGAACTGCTGCTGCTCAACGGACCGAACCTCGGCATCCTCGGGCGGCGGGAACCGGCCGTCTACGGCACGGACACGCTGGCGGACATCCAGGCCGCCGTCGAGGCGGAAGTGGCCGGCCGGGGCTGGCGGGTGGCCGGAGTCCAGCACGACTGCGAGGGCGCGCTGGTGCGGTCCCTGCACGAGGCCCACGGGACGGTCGGGGCGATCGTGAACCCCGGCGCGCTGATGATCGCCGGCTGGAGCCTGCGGGACGCGCTCGCCGCCTATCCCCGGCCGTGGATCGAAGTGCACCTGTCGAACGTGTGGGCCCGCGAGCGGTTCCGGCACGAGTCGGTGCTCGCCCCGCTGGCGAGCGGCGTCATCGCCGGCCTCGGCGCGTTCGGTTACCGCCTCGCCGCGCGCGCCCTCCTGGACCGGATCCCCTGAGCCCGGCACCGTTCCCACGCCGGCGGCATTTGCCCCGAAGAATGTTCTGCGAGATGGTTTTCCCACTCGTGGAGCGCGAATAGTCCCTCTGCTCCGACAAGCCACTGTGAGATGCTCGTGACGAAAGTGACGCCGATGATCGATGTTGCCGTTTCGATGGATGAGCCTCCGCGGAACCACGGCGGAGTACTGGGCGTCGTCGAATTCGGCGGGCAATCCCGGAATCCGGATCTGACTGCGGGCCACCCGACGATCGGAATAGCGATGCGCGAGCGGGGGCGAAAAGTCGTCCGCGAAGTGTGGACGAGCGCTTCCGCGGTGACGAGCGGCGTTCGTGACGACATCGTCTACGGCCACGACGGCGCGCACCTGTTCGGCGCGTTCCGGCTGCCCGGCGCGGCGACCTACCGCGCGGCGACCCGGTCGGCCTACCGCCGGATGGGGGCGCTGCTCCACGACCTCGGCTACCCCCACCTGGTCCGCATGTGGAACCACATCGCCGGGATCAACCACACCAACGCCGACGGCATGGAGGTCTACCGCGACTTCTGCCAGGGGCGGGCCGAAGGGTTCGAAGAGGCGGGCACGGACATGGCCGCCGGCCTGCCCGCCGCCACCGGGATCGGCTCCCGCGGCGACGGCGTGACGGTCTACTTCATCGCCGAGCGGTCCGGCGCGCCCGTCCATTTCGAAAACCCCCGGCAGGTGCCGGCCCACCGCTATCCCCGCGAATACGGCCCGCGCTCGCCGAGCTTCGCCCGCGCCACTTTGCTGCCGGCGTCGGAAAAGCTTTTCCTCTCCGGCACGGCCAGCATCATCGGGCATCGGTCGACGCACGCCGGCGATCTCGACGGGCAATGCGACACGACCCTCGAAAACATCCGCATCCTCCTCGCCGACGTCTCGGAGAAGACCGGCGGCAAGGTGGAACCGGATTCGTTCACCATGCTCAAGGCGTACGTGCGGCACGAACGCGACGTCCCGCACGTCCGCCGACGGCTGCGCGACGAGGTCGGGCCGCTGGTCCCACTCCAGCTGTTCACCGTGGACATCTGCCGTCGCGAACTGCTCCTGGAGGTCGAAGGCGTGCTCACCATGAAGTTCTCCGGCGAGGTCGGCGGAGCGGGATCGTGACCGCGGTTTCGGACCTCGTCGGCGCGGCGCACCAGC
>NZ_MUMI01000787.1 GCF_002155975.1 Amycolatopsis kentuckyensis | reverse complement strand
CGCCGGCGGCTGGGCGACGTTGATCGTCGGCCCGCTCGCTTTGGAGTCGCCCTGGAAGACGTTGATCAGCATCAGCCCGCCCCAGGCGAGGATGACGACGGTCGCGACCACCAGCACGGTGACGCCGAGGGCGAGCTTGCGCCGCCGGGCGACGTCCTTGACCGGCTTCTTCGTGGTCCAGACGGTGCCTTCGCCCTCGGCCGGGTCGCCGCCGACGGCCTTGATCAGCTGGGTGCGCTCTTCCTCCTCGGCCACTTGGCCGAGCACGCGGAGGATGGCCGCGCTGGTGCGGATGCCGCCGTTGCCGCCGTCCTCGATCGTGCGGACGGCCAGCGACGACAGGTCCGCCGGGACAGTCGGCACCAGCTGACGCGGCGGGACGATCCGGCCCTGCGGCGTCATCGGGGCCGCCGGGATCGCGGGCGGGCCACCGGGCAGCGCCCAGCGGCCGGTCAGCAGCAGGTACAGGACCGCGCCGAGCGCCTTGACGTCGTCGCGCAGCGTCGCCTCCGGCAGCGGGCCGGGGAACGCGAGCTTGAGCGCGCCGTTCGGCGTCAGCCGCAGCCGCTGGGGGTGGTCGAGGCCGAGCACGAGCCCGTTCTGGTGCGCCTGCTCGACGGCTTCGGCCAGCGCCTGCACCATCCGCGCGGCCGCGGCGGGCGCCACCGGCCGCTGCGCGACGAGGTCGACCAGGTCGCTGCCCTTGGTCCACTCCGCGACCACGACGCCGAGCAGGCCTTCGCTCGAGGTGATGCCGCTGCCGAGGGCGAGCACGTCCAGCACGCGGGCGACGCCGCCGTGGCCGAACTTCGACGCGTGCGTCGCGCGCTCGAGCGTCCGCCGGGCCAGCCGGGCGGCTTCGGGATCCGCCGGGTCACCGACCAGCAGGGTCAGCGCGACGTCCCGCTTCAGCTGCCCGTCCCGGGCACGCCAAAGGTGCGCGTCACCCCGCTCGTCCACGCCGAACTGCGCGAGGAGGCGGTAGCGGCCGTCGCCGACCACACGCCCGGGGGCCAGCGATCCGACCTGGGCCTTGCCCACGTGGTTCGCACCCCCCGCCTGTTCGCTCCGCCTCGTGTCCACCCGCACTCTCCCGCTAGCTCCCCGCTCCAAGGTTACCCAGAATACGACGCGGGAGTCGTCGCCTTCCGTACCGCAATCGTTACCCGCGCTTGATCAACCGGGTGAACCTCGAAGTGGCCGGCTTCAGCTCCTCGACCTTGAGGGCCATCAGCACGCCGAACGAGACCACGATGCCCACCACGCTTTGGAGCAGCAGCTTTGCCCAGGCACCCAGCCGAGGCCCGAAGAAGTCCGGCACGAGCTTGCCGGCGACCCACGCCGCGGCCACCCCGAGGACACTCGCCACCACCGTGAACAGAATCACGCCGATCACCCGCTTGCTGCGCAAGTTGCCCAGCGTCACCCAGAGCCAAACCTGGCCGAGGATCGCGCCGACCACGAACGTCAGCGCGTTGACCATCATCACGCCGAGCACGACGTTGTCCGGCGCCAGCAGCACCGGACACAGGTACAGCAGCGGCACCTTGACCAGCGTCATCACGATCATGATCAGCGTCGGCGTGCGGGCGTCCTTCATCGCGTAGAACACGCGCATCTGCAGCATCACCAGCGCGTACGGCAGCAGGGCGAACGCCGAGATCGCCAGCGCGTCGCCGAGCCGCTCGGCCGTTTCGAGCGTGCCCTTGCCGAAGGTGAACAGCGCGATGCCGATCGAGCCGCCGACCACGGTCATCACCGCGGAGATCGGCACGAGCATCACCGTCGAGATCCGGGACGCGTACGACAGGTCGCCGATCAGCTTCTTGTGGTCGCCGTCGGCGGCCGCGCGGCTCATCCGCGGCATGATCGCGGTCAGCAGGGAGACGCCGATGACGCCGTACGGCAGCTGGAAGAGCAGCCAGGCGTTGCTGTAGGCCGTCACCCCACCGGGCGAACCACTGGTCAGCACGCGCGTGTTGATCGTGTAGCCGATCTGGCTCACCGCGACGTAGCCGAGGATCCACAGCGCGAGGCCGCCGAACTCCTTCATCTGCTTGTCGATGCCCCAGCGCCACTTGAACCGGAAGCCCGAGCGCAGCAGCGGCGGGATCAGCAGCAGCGCCTGGGCGACGATGCCGCCGGTGACGCCGATGCCCAGCGTCAGCACCTTGGGGTCGGTGATCGAGACGTTCCCGGTGTCGATGTCGCCCGGCATGATCCAGACGACCAGGATCGTGAAGATGACGACCAGGTTGTTGATCACCGGGGCCCACGCCGTCGGGCCGAAGATCTGCTTGGCGTTGAGCACGGCCGAGAGCAGCGCGAAGACGCCGTAGAAGAAGATTTCGGGCAGCAGCAGGTAGGCGAACGCCGTGGTCAGGTCCGCGCTGGCCTTGCCGGAAGAGTCGACGTAGAGACTCGTGAACGCCGGTGCGGCGATCACCGCGACCACCGTGCCGACCAGCAGCAGCGAGAACGCCACCGTGATGAGCCGCTGGGTGTAGGCCGTGCCGCCGTCGGGGTCGTCCTGCGAGCGCACCAGCAGCGGCACCACCACACTGGCGAGCACGCCACCCATCAGCAGCTCGAAGATGATGTTCGGCATCGTGTTGGCGACGTTGAACGAGTCGTTCGCGATGCCCTGGCCGATCGCGCCGACCAGCAGCAGCTTCCACAGGAAGCCGGTGATCCGGCTGATCAGCGACGCGATGGCCATCCGCCCGGACGCCTTCGCCAGCGACGGCGCCTTGGCCGGGGCCTCCGGCGCTTCCCCGTCCGGCCGGGGCTTGACCAGCGGCCCCTTGAGCGCCGGCATGACCTGGGTGGCCAGCGCGTCGTACGGCCGCATGACGTCGGGGTCGGCGACCGGCCAGCGCGAGTTCATCGGGACGCCGGCGGTGCGCGGGATGAACCGCGTCGCCTCCGGGTCCGGTGGGCGCTGGGCCTGCTTGGCCTCCTCCTGCCACGGCCGCACCGGCGCCGGGCGCCGGGAGCCACGGCCACGCGGCGGGACCGGCGTACCCGGCGGCGGGGTGCCGGGACCGAGCGCCGGATTGCCGGGCGGCGGGGTCGCGGGCGGGTTCGGCTGCGGGAGCCGCCCCTGGTGCGGAGCCGGGCCCGGCGGCTGGACGGGCTGCGGGCCGCTTTGCTGCGGTGCGACCGGCTGCGCCCCGCTCTGCGGCGGCAGGCCCGGCGGCGGTTTGCCCGGCGACACGACCGGCTGAGCGCCGCTCAGCGGCTGGCCCGGCGGCGGCACGGCCGGCTGTCCCCCACCGTGCGGTGGCAGGCCCGGCTGGGGGTTGCCCGGCTGCGCGCCACCGTGCGGCTGGGGGGTGCCCGGCGGCGCGACCGGCGGTGCCCCGCTGTGCGGTGGCAAGCCCGGTTGCGGGTTGCCCGGCGGTGCCACCGGCTGCGCCCCGCTGTGCGGCGGCACGGGCTGGACCCGCGTCGGTGCCGGGCCGGCGGCGCGCGGCGGCCGGCCACCCGGCGGCGGAACCCGGCGCGGCGGCTGGTCCTCGCGGAGGGCGCGATCGTCGTGCGGGCCGCGGTCGTCGCGGGGCCAGTCGTCGCGCGGCCGGTCGCCACGGGGGCCGCCCTCGCGGGCCGGGAACTCGTCCGCGGCCGGGCCGCGAGGGGGCCGCTGGTCGCGGGGCGGCAGGTCGTCCGGCGCCGGCCGGACGCCGCGTGCGGCGCGCTGGTCGCGGACCGGGCGGTCGTCGCCGGGTGCGTGGTCGCGGGCCGGGTGGTCGTCCGCGGCCGGGCGGTCGCCG
>NZ_MUMI01000786.1 GCF_002155975.1 Amycolatopsis kentuckyensis | reverse complement strand
GTCGCCGGCCGTGGGGCTGCCGATCCACTGCGAGTTCCAGAGGAACTGGGCCATTCGCTTGGCTTGGGCGGTGTCTCCCGCGGCCAGGAGGCCGGTTGCCTGCTGGTAGAGGTCGCGGCCCCAGACTCGGTGGTAGCCGTCGTTGAGGTGGTCTCCGTTCGTGAAGTCGCCCCAGGGGGTGGCCAGGCCCGCGACGCTTGCGCCCGGGTGTTGTTTGTCCTCTGCCGTCTTCAGGGCCATTGCCGCGACGTAGTAGGTGCGGCGTCGTTGCGTGTCTCCGGAGACGCTCGCCGGGGCTGGTGCGAGGCTGTTCACGTACGTGTTCCAGCCGCTCCGGTAGGACGTCGACACTGCGGTGAACCCACTGCTCAGCGAGCCGCTTGCGCTGGACGTCGCCGCCGCTGCCGTGGAGCCGTAGCCGAGGGCGACGGTGAACGTCGTGTCCGTTCCCACCGGGATCTGGCCGCACTGGACCACGTTGCCGTTGCCGGCGATGGCGTCGAACTGGTTGTTCAACGTCTTGTCGGCGCGCAGGTCGGCCAGGCAGTCGCTGGCTGCGCCCGTGTAGCCGTTGTCGTGCGCGGTGAAGCCTGTGGAGGCGCGCAGGGCCGAGACGACCGTGGTGGGCGTTCCCCCGAACAGGGTTTCGGTTCCGCTCGCCAGGAGGCCGGTTCCGTCCCACCAGGCGTTGTCGTTCGCGCCGCCGCCCGCCATCGACGGGTTGGCCAGGAGGTAGAGGCGGTAGGTCCCGCCGTCCAGGGACTGGAAGCGGGTGTTCGTGAGCAGGGTCGCGCGGGACGGGTCGGTCGCGTAGTTCGTGGTGATGCGGTACTTGCCGCTCTTCGCCGTGTTGGTGATCGTGTACTGGAGGGCCTTCTCGTCCGGCATGGTCACGACGTGGTTGGTCGCGTCGCGCTCGAGGTCCACGAACGTGGTGCCGTCGGTGACGATGTACTGCATGTCCTGCATGTTCGGGACGTCCGCGCGGGGGTAGAAGACTTCCGACGTGACGCCGTTGGCGACGGTGAACCAGACCGGGCTGGTGGTCGTCGTCGAGGTTCCCAGGGCCGACTTGTTGCCTGTCGCCCACGACGCACCACCACCGCAGCAGTCGGTCGCGGTGCCACTCGCCAAGGCCGTGCCGGGCAGTGCCGCGGCGAGCAGAACTCCTGCTCCGGCGCAGGCCATGACTGCTTTCCACCTGATCATCGGGACCCTCCGACGGCGTTGTCGTCAATATGTTGTGGGCCGCAACATATTGGGCCGTTCCGCGGTGACAAGCAATGTCCGATCGGACTGGATCGATTCTGCCGCGACGGCCGGGGTCCCCTCGGGGCACTTACGCGTCCGCGATGCGGTCCAGCCACTCGGCCAGGAGGGTGCGCTCGGCTTCGGTCAAGGCCGTGGCGCCTGCCAGGCCGGCCCGGAGCGCTATGGCGCGCTCCGGCAGATCCGACCCCGTCGGCTCTTCGGTGCCGGTGAGGATGCGGGCCAGCACCGTCTCGCGGGCGGTCACCGACAGCTCGGGGTCGCGGTCGCCCTCCGGGGTCGCGATCTGCGTCAGCACCACGCCCATGCCGGCCGCGTGCGTCAAGCGCGCCGCTCGCTCGACGCTCACCCTGAGCCTGCCCGCCGCCGCGACTCGCTCGACGATGGCCCGCAGCATCCCCTCCGCTTCGCGGGCCGCCGGTGACGTGCGGCCCGGGCGCGCGTCGCCGTACATCAGCACGTAGAACTCCGGGCGGGACAAGCCGAACTCGATGTGCAGGTCCCAGCCTCGGCGGAGGTCCTCCACCGGGTCGCCCGTCGAGCCCATTTCGCGCTTGCTCTTCAGGTACTGGTCGAAGCCGTACGCCGCGACCGCGTCCAGCAAGCCGTCCTTGTCCCCGAAGAGGCGGTACAGCGCCGGGGGCTGGACGCCCGCCGCGGCGCTCACCGCCCGGGTCGACAGCCCGTCTCGGCCTTCCGCCGCCAGCAGTGCCGCCGCCGCTTCGAGGATGCGCTCGCGGGTGTCCACCGCCGTCTTCGTTGCCATGGTTTCAATGATAACAACTCTTCGGTAGCACCCGTACCCCGCAACGCGATCACCTCGACGGGGAGAAGTAGTCGATCGCCACTCGGTGCGCCAAGCGGCGCAGGAGCGGTGCCGCCTCCGCCATGCAGCGCGCCGGATCCGGTTCCAGGTCGGTCAGGGCGTACGCGGCCGAGATGCCCGCCTGCCGGAGTTCCGCCGGGGACAGCCGGCAGCGGCCGGAGACCGCGACGCACGGGATGCCCGCGGCCGCCGCGGCGCGAGCCACCCCGGCCGGGGCCTTGCCGGACAGGGTCTGCTCGTCGAGGGATCCCTCGCCGGTGATGACCAGCGAGGCTCCGGTCAAGGCCGCGTCGAATCCGAGCAGGTCCAGGAGCAGCTCGATGCCGGGCCGCACGCGGGCGCCCAGTACCGCCATCGCCGCGAAGCCCACTCCCCCGGCCGCACCGGCGCCCGGCCGCTGCGCGAACTCCGGGCCGGCGATCGAGGCCCAGTGCCGCAGTGCGGCGCCGAGGGTCTCGACGTCGCCGGGTGACGCGCCTTTCTGTGGTCCGTAGACCGAAGCCGCTTCGTCCAGCGGGTTCTCCACGTCGCACGCCAGCTCGATGTCCACTTCCGGCAGGGCGGACAGGTCCAGCGAAGCGAGCCGGGAAAGCGCAGCACCGCCGAAGGGGAGTTCCCGGCCCGCCTCGTCGAGGAGCCGGGCGCCCAGTGCGGTCAGCAGGCCCGCCCCGCCGTCGGTGCCCGCGCTGCCGCCG
>NZ_MUMI01000785.1 GCF_002155975.1 Amycolatopsis kentuckyensis | reverse complement strand
CGGCGAGTACCCGTACGGCTACGGCCAGGGCGGGTACTCGCCGGACTTCTACGGGCAGAACGGGTACCCACCCGACCACGGCTACTACGAGCAGCCCCAGGACCAGGGCCACTACCGGCAACCAGGGGACCAGGGTCAGTACCAGCAACCCCAGGACCACTACCGGCAGCCGGGGGACCAGGGCTACCACCAGCAGCCGCGTGACCAGTGGGGACAGCCGTATTCGCCGTACACGCACCCGATCCACGCCTACCCCCAGCCCGCCTACCAGCCGCCGCCGCCCCGCCGTCACCCGCTGCGGGCGCTGAGTGTCGCGGTCGTCGCGATCGCGCTGGCCGTCGTAGCCGGGCTCGGGATCGGGCACCTGATCTCCGGGGCGAACGCGCCCACCGCGGGCGGCAACCAGAACTTCGGCTTCTCCGGGCAGCCCAGCGAGGCCAAGACGGTCCTGGACGTCGACGCCGTCTCGGCGAAGGTCAACCCGGCCATCGTGAACATCAACACCGAGCTCGGGCTGCAGGGAGCGGCCGCCGCGGGCACCGGCATCGTGCTCACCGCCGACGGCGAGGTGCTGACCAACAACCACGTCGTCGCGGGCGCGACCAGCATCAAGGTCACCAGCATCGGCACCGGCGACACCTACCAGGCGGAGGTCGTCGGCTACGACCGCACCGAGGACGTCGCGGTCCTGCAGCTGCGCGGCGCGTCCGGCCTGCCCACGGCGTCGATCGGCGACTCGTCCACGACCCAGGTCGGCGACCAGATCCTCGGCCTCGGCAACGCGGGCGGCCGCGGCGGCGACCCGGTGCCCGCGCCGGGCACGGTGACGGCGCTGGACCAGTCGATCACGGCGTCGGACGAGTCGAGCGGATCGTCCGAGCAGCTCACCGGGCTCATCCAGGTCCGGGCGAACATCGAGTCGGGTGACTCCGGCGGCCCGCTCGTGAACGCGAACGCCCAGGTCATCGGGGTCAACACCGCGGCATCGACCGGCTACCAGCTGAACGGCCGCCGCAGCGGCGGCGCGGGCCAGGGCTTCGCGATCCCGATCAACCAGGCGGTCGACATCGCCCACAAGATCGTCGCGGGCCAGGCGTCGGACAAGATCCACATCGGCAAGACGGCGTTCATCGGCGTCTCGGTGTCCGACGGCCAGGGCGGAGCGCGGGTCCGCGAGGTGGTCCAGCGCGGGCCGGCGCAGAAGGCGGGCCTCGCGGCGGGGGACGTGATCACGGCGATCGACGGCAAGCCGGTCGGCTCGGCGACGACGTTGACGAACGTGATGGACACGCATCACCCGGGTGACCAGCTGACGCTGACGGTGACCCGGGCGTCCGGTGGGCAGCAGCAGATCCAGGTGAAGGCGATCGAAGGCCCGGTCGGCTAGCGCAGGGTTTCCGCGAGCACCTCGCGGTGCGTCTGCTTGGCCGCGAGGTACTTTTCCCGGCCGGCTTCGGTGATCGTCACGAAGATGCCGCGCCGGTCCACGTCGCACAGGGCTCGCTCGACCAAGCCCTCCTTCTCGAGGCGGGCGACCAGCCGGGACGTGGCGCTCTGGCTGAGGTGGATGGCCTCGGTGAGGTCGGCCGACCGGCACTTGGATTCGCCGGTCGCGACCCTTTCCAGGGCTTCGAACTCGTTCGCGCCGATGCCGTGGCGCTCCTGCAGGCGGCACTCGAGGGCGCTGAACACGGCCGAGTAGCGGGCCAGCAGCTCGCGCCACTCCTGGGCCAGTTCCTTCTCGGCGACGTCGCTCACGGCGACCAACATAGCATGCACGGACATCAGATGCAAACTCATTAAATGCTTGGACATTAGATGCGCGTGCATGTAATGTCGCCGCCATGAGCTCTTCCGTGTCCTTGTCCACCACTTCAACGCGGTGGGACGCACGTCTCTGGGGTGTCCTGCTCACCGTTTCGATCGTCATCGGCCTCGACGCGCTCGACGTGTCGATGGTCGGGGTCGCGCTCCCGGCCATCCAGGCCGATCTCGGCCTGTCCACCAACGCGCTGCAATGGGTCGTCAGCGGTTACGTCCTCGGCTACGGCGGTCTGCTGCTGCTCGGCGGCCGCACCGCCGACCTGCTCGGCCGCCGTCGCGTGTTCCTCGTCGCCGTCGCGGTGTTCGCGCTGGCCTCGCTGCTCGGCGGCCTCGTCGACGACGGCGCGCTGCTCATCGCCAGCCGGTTCATCAAGGGCCTGGCCGCCGCGTTCACGGCGCCGGCCGCGTTGTCCATCATCACCACGACGTTCCAGGAGGGCCCGGCCCGCAACAAGGCGATCAGCATCTTCGCCGTGTTCGGCGCCAGCGGCTACTCCGCCGGCCTCGTGTTCTCCGGCCTGCTGACCGAGGTCGGCTGGCGCTGGACGTTTCTGCTGCCCGCCCCGATCGCGCTGATCGCGCTGGTGGCGGCGTGGAAGCTGATCCCGTCGTACCGCGCCGAGGAAGGCCGGGGTTACGACTTCCCGGGCGCCATCACCGGCGCGGCCGGCTCGCTGCTGCTGGTGTTCGGCGTGGTCGAGGCGCCCGAGATCGGCTGGGCGGCCCCGCGCACGCTGATCACGTTCGCCGTCGCCCTCGCGCTGCTGGTGACGTTCGTGGTCATCGAGAAGCGCAGCCGCCACCCGTTGCTGCGCCTGGGCATCCTGCGGTCCGGCCCGCTGGCCCGCGCGAACCTAGGTGGCGCGCTGTTCTTCGGCGCGTACATCGGCTTCCAGTTCGTCGTGATGCTGTACCTGCAGCGGGTCCTGGGCTGGTCGGCGCTGCAGACGGCGCTCGGCTTCCTGCCGGCGGCGCTGATCGTGGCGTTCGGTTCCCCGCGCATCGAGCCGCTGATCGACCGGGTGGGCACGCCCCGCACGATCTTCGCGGGCGTGGTCGCGCACGTCATCGGCTACGCGCTGTTCCTGCGCATCGACGAGCACTCGGGGTACGCGGGCAGCGTGCTGCCGAGCATGATCCTGCTGGGCATCGGCTTCACGCTGGCGTTCTCGTCGCTCAACATCCAGGCGACGGCGGGCATCTCGGACGACGAGCAGGGTCTGGCCGGCGGTCTGCTGAACACGTCACTGCAGGTGGGCGGCGCCATCGGGCTCGCGGTGGTCACGGCGGTCCTGACCGCCAACGGCGGCCGCGAGGCCTCCCCGGCCGCGCTGCTGACCGGCCTGACGCCGGCGTTGAGCGTGGTCACCGGGATCGCGGTGCTCGGCCTGCTGGTCGCGATCAGCGGCCTGGCAGCCCGCAAGCGCCCGGCCGAGGAGCCGGCCGTGGAGCGGGAGGACCTGCTCGCCCTCGCGGACTGAAATCGGGAAGACGGACGGACCACCCTCGCTCGGCGAGGGTGGTCCGTTCGCGTTACCGGGCCACCCGCTCGTCCGTGCCCGGCACCTTCGCCGTCGTGATGGCGATGCGGTTCCACGTGTTGATCGTGAAGATCAGCGCGAGCAGCTGGGCCAGCTCCTCTTCGCCGAACTCCTCGAGCGCGCGGGCATACACATCGTCGGGGACGCCACCGTCGTGGACGAGCGTGACGGCTTCGGTCAGCGCCAGCGCCGCCCGCTCCTTCGCGCTGAAGAAGTGCCCGGCCTCGTGCCACACCGCGACCATGTGCAGCCGCTCCTCGCTTTCGCCGGCCTTGCGGGCGTCGGAGGTGTGCATGTGCAGGCAGTACGCGCAGCGGTTGAGCTGTGACGCGCGGATCTGGACCAGCTCGACCAGCGCGGGGTCGAGGCCGGCGCGAGCGGCCGCGTCGAAGCCGATCAGGGCCTTGAAGGCCTTCGGGGCGGTCTTGGCGAAGTTGAGGCGGGAGTTCGTCATGACCAGAAATCTAGGGCCGGTTTGACCCACGTGTATGGTGCATTTCCGTGGCAAAAGACTGGGTCAATTCCGGGGAGCGCGACCTGCACCTCGAGCTGGCACCCGGCGGCAAGCGGGCCGCGCTCATCGCCGCCCTGCGGGACGCCGTCCGCGCCGGGCGGCTCGTCCCCGGCACCCGGCTCCCGCCCTACCGGTCACTGGCCGCCGATCTCGGACTGGCCCGCAACACCGTCGCCGACGCCTACGCCGAGCTGGTCGCCGAAGGCTGGCTCACCGCCGTCCAGGGCTCCGGTACCCGGGTCGCCGAACGCGCCGAGCCCCTCAAGCCGGTCCGGACCCCGAAAAAGGCGCCGGGGGCGCCGAAACCGGCGTACAACCTCCGGCAGGGCCAGCCCGACGCGACGTCGTTCCCCCGTACCGAATGGCTCGCCGCCGCGCGTCGCGCGCTCGCCGTGGCGCCCCATGACGCCTTCGGCCCCGGCGACCCGCGTGGCCGTCCGGAACTGCGGGAAGCCCTCGCCCAGTACCTCGCCCGTGCTCGCGGCGTGCGGACGTCACCGGAGCGGATCGTCGTGTGCTCGGGGTTCGCGCACGCCCTGCGGCTGCTGTTCCCGGCCGTGCTGCGGGGACCGCTCGCCGTCGAGTCCTACGGCTTGGCGTTCCACCGCTCGATCTTCGCCGCCGCCGGGGTGCGGACGATCCCTCTGGCCCTCGACGAACACGGCGCGCGCGTCGAAGACCTGGACGTCCCGGCGGTGCTGCTGACGCCCGCCCACCAGTTCCCGACCGGCGGCCCGCTGCACCACGACCGCCGCACCGCGGTCGTCGGGCACGTCCGCGCGGCCGGCGGTGTGCTCCTCGAAGACGACTACGACGGCGAGTTCCGCTACGACCGCAAGCCGGTCGGCGCCGTCCAAGGCCTCGATCCCGAGCACGTCGTCTACGTCGGCTCGGTGAGCAAGAGCCTCTCGCCCGCGCTGCGCCTGGGCTGGCTGGTGCTGCCCGGGCACCTCGTCGACCAGGTGCTGGCTGTGAAAGGCGAGCGCGAGGCGTGGGCGAGCGCGCTGGACCAGCTCACCCTGGCCGAATTCCTGAACGCGGGCGCGTACGACCGGCACATCCGCCGGATGCGCCGGCACTACCGCCGCCGGCGCGACCAGCTCGTGACAGCGCTCGCCGAGCGGGCCCCGCACGTGACGCCGACCGGGATCGCCGCCGGCCTGCACGCCGTGCTGCGGCTCCCGCCGGGCACCGAGAAAGCCGCGCTGAAGGCCGCGGCCTGGCAGGGACTGGCGCTGGACGGCCTGGCCGCCTTCCGCCACCCGGACAGCACGATGTCCACAATGGACGGCTTGGTCGTCGGCTATGCGACACCGCCCGAGCACGCCTACCCGGCGGCCCTCGACGCGCTGTGCCGCGCGCTGCCGCCCGCCTGACCTACCCGACGATGTCGATCTCGAACGGCTCGGCCGCGCTGTAGTTGATGTCCGCCCACACCGCGCCCGGCAGGTCGTAGCGCCGGTGCGAGGTGAGCTTCGAGTTGTACCCGCCCGTCTTGGCCGGGTTGTGGCCGACCCCTTGGTGGTCGCTGCCCCAGGCGTAGATGTCGCCCACCCACATCGGTTTCGCGAAACCG
>NZ_MUMI01000784.1 GCF_002155975.1 Amycolatopsis kentuckyensis | reverse complement strand
GAACCCGGTGAACGCGACCGTGTAGCCGGCTTCGGTGTGCATCGAGACGACGGCCTCGGGCGAAACCCCGGCGTCGGAGGCGATCAGGGCCAGGTCCGCACCGTCGTATCGGACGTCGAGGGTCACTTCGCGGGGCTCGTCCGAAGGCGGGTGCGCGAGATCGGCGGCTTCGAGCAGGGCCCGCACCTCCGCGACGCCGCCGACGACGANNCGGGCGCGCGGCGAGCACGGTCGCGTGGGCGGCCCGCATCTGGTCCAGCGAGTCGCAGTCGAGCAGGGCGGCGTTCTCGCCACACCGCCGCCAGCGCACGGCGTCAGCCGACGACGCGGTGCAGCAGCGCCGACGTGTGCGGCTGCATCTCCTGGCCCATCATCGCCCGCTCCTCGACGTAGCCGAGAGAGCCTTCGATCAAGCCGTACAGGCGCTGGGCCGCGGTGACGTCCTTGGCCGTCGACGTGCGGATCACCGCGTCGGTGCCGAGCTCCCAGGACGTCTGGTTGCGCGGCTTGCCGTAGTACAGCTCGACGATGCCGGTGTTGTGGGTGAGCAGCAGCTCGATCGTGTCGTCCTCCTGCGGCCGCCAGAACCCGGACTCGCGGGCGGCGGGGCGGATGACGTTGCCGTCGTCGTCCAGCAGCCACGCGCGCGACTCGTGGATCAGGAACGGGCGGCCGTCGTGGGAGATCGTCAGCTGCTGCGCGAACTTGCGGGGGCCGTCGATGGTCGGGTAGTCGACCTCGCCCTCACCGCGCCAGACGCCGACGAGCGGCAGCAGCGCGAGACAAGCGTCGTTGAGGTTCGGCCCCTCGCGCAGGTTCGCGGTGTCGTTCGGGATGGGCAGGTCGTCCCACAACGGGAGGTTGCGCGTGCGAGTGCTCTCCGCGCGCCTCTCCGCTGCCACGATGGCTTCGTCGCCGCTGGCGGTCATGGGTCAGCGCTGGTCCGCGTACAGCCGGTAGACGACGTACACGGCGAACCAGGTGATCGCGATGCCGGCGAGGACCAGCAGAGTCGTAAAGAAGGCTTCCACGCCCCGCAGAATAGTCCGCCCGGTCCGGGACGGCCCTGCGCAGGGTCGCCGCG
>NZ_MUMI01000783.1 GCF_002155975.1 Amycolatopsis kentuckyensis | reverse complement strand
CGTCGAGGTGTGCGCGCGGCTGCCCCTGGCGTTGCGGATCGCCGCCACCCGCATCGCCACCCGCCGCCACACCAGCGTCGCCGAGGTGGTGGCGGACATCGCCGGCGGCGAGGACAGGTTGGCCGTGTTGAGCAGCAGCGGAGACGAGCGCAGTGCCGTGCGGAGCGTGTTCGACTGGTCGTACACGCGGCTCCCGGCCGACCACGCCGAGGTGTTCCGCCGGCTGGGCCTGCATCCCGGCGCCGAGTTCGGCGTGCCCGCCGCCGCCGCGGTGGCCGGAGTCGATTCCGCCACGGCGTACCGGGTGCTCGAGGCCTTGGCCGACGCGCACCTGGTCGAGTCCGTCGGGGGCCGGCGCTACCGGTTCCACGACCTGCTCCACGCCTACGCGGCGCACCGCGCCGAACTGGACGACACCCCCGGCAGCCGGCGCGAGGCCGTGTCCCGGCTTTTCACGTGGTACGCGCGCACCGCCCAGGCCGCCGACCGCCTCGTCTTCCCCGGCCTCGAATCCCCGGCCGTCGAGCTGCCCCCGGTGGGCCCCGACCTGCCGCTGGCCGGCCGGGCCGAGGCCGTCGCGTGGCTGAACACCGAGCAGGCGAACCTGCTGGCGGTCCTGCGTTCGGCCGGCGCGCACCACACCGTGGTGGTCCTGGCGGCGGCCACGCGGTTCCTGAGCCTCCGGGAACGCGCCCTGTGGCCGGTGTGCCTCGAGGCCGAAACCCTCGGCATCGGTGCCGCGCAAGCGGCCGGAGACCGCGGCTCCGAGGCATTCCTGCTCGGTTTCCGGGGCGACACGCTCGCGACCTTGGGGCGCTGGGACGACGCGGAAGCCGACTTCCGCCGCCAGCTCGTCCTGGCCCGGGACCTCGATGACGCCGTCCGGCACCAGGTGGCCCTGACCGGCCTGGGGCAGATCCGCCTCCTGCAACAACGCTATGCCGAGGCGCGGGACTACTACCTCCAGGCCTTGCCGCTGGCCCGGCAGGCGGGCTCCCGGCCGGAGGCCGTCGTGGAATGCAACCTCAGCCGGATCAGCGTCCGGCTGGGCGAGTTCGACCAGGCCCGCGCGCACGCCGAACGCGAGCTCGTGTTGCGCCGCGAGACCGCCGACCGGGTCGGCGAGGCCTACGCCCTGCGCGATGTGGCCGTTGCGCTGCAAGGCCTCCAGGCCCACGACACGGCGCTCGAGCACGCCTGGCAAGCCATCGCGCAGTACCGGACCCTCGCCGGCACCGACGCGCTGCTCGCCGACGCACTCGAAACGGCGGCGACCTCACTCGAACACACCGGAGAACTCCTGCGCGCGGCGGACTGCCTCACGGAGGCCGCCGCGCACCTCGACGCCCTCGACGCGGAACGCGCCGAAACCCTGCGCACCCGGGCGCGGGACCTGACGTCCCGGGAGTGACGTCACCCGCAGGTCGGGCAGTCGGGCCTGGGTGCTTCGGGGCCGAGCGCGAAGCTGTCCTGCAGCGTGACGAGGTTGAACCCGAACTCGCAGTTGGTCCGCAAGCGGGGCGCACCGGTGATGAGGCTCAGCGTGGCGTGCGCGGCCAGCTGCCCGGCGACGCCGGCCGACACGGCGTTGGCCGCTTGGGGCCGGGGCTGCCCCGCCGCGGCGGGGAACGTTCGCGGGGGCAGCCCCGCACGACGTTCCCGCTCGGCGACGCGGGCGCAGTCGTAACACGGACCCGCGCCCGGCGCGTACAGCCCACAGCTGACCTGGGGTCCGTGGTAGCCGCCGTGCACCCACGCCGTCCCGGTCTCCTGACACGCCTGGTTGGTCCAGGCGCGGATCTCCCGCGGCTCGTCCGCGGCCAGCAGCACCACGTCGTAGCCGATCGCCAGCGTCCGCAGCACCGCCGGGCCGTCGACGCGCAGCCGCGCGCCGGTGACCCGGACCCCGGAGTTCTGCGCGCGCAGCCGCTCGACCGCGGCCACCGCCTTGGGCCGCCCGAGATCGCGTTCGGTGTACAGGATCTGCCGGTTGAGGTTGGACAGCTCGACCACGTCGGGTTCGACGCAGTGGACGTGCCCGACTCCGGACACGACCAGGGTCTGCGCGGCGGTGCACCCGACGCCGCCGATCCCGATCACGACGACCCGCGCCCCGCGCAGCAGCAGCTGGGTGTCCCAGCTCGTGCGGCGCGGCGTGCGGTCCATCCAGCGGAAGAGCGCCCGGCTCCGGCAGTAGCGTTCCCGTTCGGCAGCGCTGAGCCCGCCGGGATCCGGCTCGCCGGCGTCGTCGGCGTACCCGGCCCGCACCAGGTCGTCGATCGCCGCCCGGACGTCGGCGCCGGTCCGCCGCGGGTGGAGGCGGACCAGGTCGGCGACGACCTGGTCCGTGGTCCTCGAACCGTCGAGCAGTCCCAGCAGCGCCCACACCCATCCGTCGGGATCGCTGACGTCGGCGGCGATCCCGCGCACGACACCCCCGATCCGGACCCGGTCGCCGCCGTGGCGGACCGGGAGGTGTTCGGGTTTGATCCTGGGTCGCCGCATGGCCACTCCTCCTCGTCACTAGCTCTGCTGGTCGGGGTTGCTGAAAGTCGCTTCACGGTCCGCTTCAATGAATTCGATCACGGCGTCGCACCTCCTTTCCGATCTGCGCACGGAGAACCGCGAGCTTCGCCGGAATACAGCAGCGCAACGGTTCCGGCTGGCCGGAGGAGGGTGACATGTGCGCTCCGCTCGGTCGGTGCTCGACGGGACACCGCAAGCATGGAACCCGCTGCTGTCAACGACATGTCGGCGGTGCGGCCGGACCCGCAACACGGCCGTGTCGAACGTGACAAATCAATGTCAGCACAGGTCAGAGCGGTGGCGCGGGCACGCGGGCGAATGCCAGACTCGGAATCGGCGAGGAGGATCAGCGATCCCGGAGGGGGGAAAGCTGGCGGGATGGAGATCGCATTCGGAATTCTCGGGCAGACTACCTTGCGCATGCACGGGCGTTTGACCACCGAGTGGGGTTCGCTCAAGCTCCGCAGGGTGCTGGCCGCGCTGCTCACCGATCCACGGGCGCGCATGGGAATGGCCACTCTGGCGGAGTGGGTCTGGTCGCTCGAAGAGCCGGAACCGAACGATCCGGTTTCCACGTTCCGCACGTACTCCGCGCGCATCGGCAAGGCCATGCGCGAAGCCGGTGTGCCCGCGGCGCTCCGCACGATCGACGGCGCACTGCACCTCGACGTGGAACGGTCCGCCATCGACTATTTCGCCTTCGGAAAGCTCATCGAAACGGCCCGGCGGCACAGCAGCGAAGGAAATCACGAGACGGCCTGCGAAGTGGCCACGCGCGCGCTCGCTCTTTGGCGGGGGCAGCCGCTCGCCGACCTGACGTCCCAGCCCGCGCGGACGTGGCGGTATTCGGCGGTGCACAACGCCTGGCTGCCGGCGAACCAGCTGCTGCTGGGCGAGCTGATCGCGCTCGGGCGGTTCGACGCCGCGCTGCGGAAACTCGACGAGCTCCAGCGCGAGGTCGGTCCGGTGTTCGCGC
>NZ_MUMI01000782.1 GCF_002155975.1 Amycolatopsis kentuckyensis | reverse complement strand
GTCAGCGATCACCGGCCGAGTGCCCGAGAGCACCGCGTAGAGCTGGCCGTCCGGGAAATCGCCACGGAGCCGGTGCGCGACGTGACTGGCCAGGGTGCTCTTGCCGGCGCCCGGCTGCCCGGAGACCGCGCAGACCCGCACCGCGGCGCCCGGCCGGTCGGTCAGCATGGCGATCAGCGCGCGGACGTCGTCGGCGCGTCCGGTGAAGTCGGCGACGTCGGCCGGGAGCTGCGCGGGCGCGGGCAACGGCTCGCTCTGCCGGGCATCCGCGTGCAGGGCGTTCTCGTGGGCGTCCGTCAGCTCCGGACCGGGATCGATGCCCAGTTCGTCGGCCAGTTCGCACCGCACCCGGCGGAAGTGCTCGAGGGCTTCACCGCGGCGGCCGGACTGAGTCAGCGCAGTCACGCGGTGGGCGTGCAACCGCTCTCTGAACGGGTGCTCCGTATTCAGAGCAGTGATCTCGCCGACGAGCCGGTTGCCCCAGCCGAGCGCGAGCTCGGCGCCGATCCGATCTTCGATCGCCATCAGGCGCTGCTCGGTCAGCCGCGCCCGCTCTGCTTCCGCCCACCTGCCCTGAACGCCCGTGAGCGGCACGCCGCGCCACAGCTGGAGACAGGCTCGAAGCTTTTTCGCGGCGGTCGCGTGATCACCGGCCTCGGCGGCGCGGCGCGCTTCAGTCGCGTGCCGCACGAAGCACGTGACGTCGATGGCGTCCGGCGGCAGGTCCAGCAGGTAGCCGCCCGCCGAGCGGACGAGCACGTCGCCGAGTTCTCGCCGCAGCGTCGACACATAGGTGTAGACCGCGCCGCGGGCGTCCACCGCCACGACGTCGTCCCACAGCGCGTCCACCAGCTGGTCGAGCGAAACGACCTGCCCGGCGTTCGCGGCCAGCACGGCCAGCAGTCCGCGCGGCTTGGGGCCGCCCAGGCTCAACTGGCGCCCCTCCGACTCGACCTGGACAGGACCGAGCAGCAGCACCCGCATTCGAACCCCCCATGCTTGTGATCAGCATTCCCGGACATTCGGGACATCTCAAGACACGTTCACAGGTTTTTTGGAGACCGGGACACCAGTCTGGGTTCGACCGGCGGAGGGGATCCGCCACCGAACGATGGGGTGAAGATGAGGACCAAGCCGAGACAGGTGGCCACGACACTGGCCGGGGCGGCGCTGGCCATGCTGGTGAGTGTGCCGTTCGGGGGTGCCGAAGCGTCCGCGGCCACCGGCCAGGACATCACCGCGATCGCGCAGGGACAGCTCGGCAAGGGCTGCTCGACCGGCGGCTGGCGGTGCGACCCGAACGCCTGGTGTTCCGACTTCGTCAAGTGGGTCTGGGACACGGCCGGGATCGACACCGGGGGCATCGGCCCGGCCGCGGCGAGCGTCGCGGCCTACGGCCAGCAGCGCGGGACGACGACCGGGGAGCCGCACGTCGGGGACGCCGTAGTCTACAACTACGACGGCGTCAGCTGGGCCGAGCACGTCAACCTGGTGGTCGGCGTGCGCGCCGACGGCATGGTGCAGACAGTCGGTGGCAACGAGGGCGCCTCTCCCGGCAGCGTCCTGTTCCACGACTGGCACCGGGCCACCGACTGGGGCAGCGTGCGGTACGTCCGCCCAGTCGGCGTCGAGGACACGGTTTCGGTGTTGGCT
>NZ_MUMI01000781.1:9214-9367 GCF_002155975.1 Amycolatopsis kentuckyensis | reverse complement strand
TGGCCACGGTGCGCGGCGCCCGCGAGAGCCGCTGGCACCTCGGGTACCACGCGGTGATGATGCTGGCGATGGTGTGGATGGTGTTCGCCATGCCCCGCGCGATGGTCGGCGGCGGAACGGCGACGACGATGGACATGCCGGGGATGGAGGGCA
>NZ_MUMI01000781.1:0-9158 GCF_002155975.1 Amycolatopsis kentuckyensis | reverse complement strand
GTGCTGCTGCTGGCGATGCTCTGAGGGCTTGTTTCCCCGGCTCGGCGGGTCTGTCCACAGTGGCCACTGTGGACAGACCCGCCGCTCGGGCCGGCCTCAGGCTTCAGGCACTGCTTCCCGCGCGGTCGTCCCGCGGAACCGGGTGAGCCGCAGGCTGTTGGACACGACCAGGCAGCTCGACAGGGCCATCGCCGCGCCGGCGATCATCGGGTTCAGCAGCCCGGCGGCCGCCAAGGGCAACGCGGCCACGTTGTACGCCAACGCCCAGAACAGGTTCGCCTTGATCGTCCCCAACGTCCGGCGCGACAGCCGGATCGCGTCGACGGCGGCCAGCAGGTCGCCGCGGACCAGCGTCAGGTCGGCGGCTTCGATGGCCGCGTCGGTTCCCGTGCCGATCGCCAGCCCGAGGTCGGCGGCCGCCAGAGCCGCGGCGTCGTTCACGCCGTCGCCGATCATCGCGACCACGTGGCCGCGCTCCTTGAGGTCCTCCAGCACCGCGACCTTCTGCTCGGGGGAGACCCCGGCGATCACGTCGGTGATGCCCGCCTCCACGGCGATCGCCCGGGCCACGGCTTCGTTGTCGCCGGTGAGCAGCACCGGGTTCAGGCCGAGGCGGCGCAGCTCGAACACGGCGCGCGCGGACGTCGGCTTGACGGTGTCGGCCACGACGAGCACCGCGTGCGCGTAGCCGTCCCAGGCGAGCACCACGGCCGTGTTCCCGGCCTGCTCGGCCTTGGCCTTTTCCCGGGCCAGCGCGGGCGGGATGCCGATGGAAAACCGGTGCAGCAGTTCCGGTTTCCCGACGACGACCCGGTGCCGCCCCACCCGGCCCAGCACCCCGAAGCCGGCGATGGTGCGGAACTCGGCGACCTGCCCCACCCGGCCGAGGCGGCGGCGAGCGGCTTCGGTGACGGCGAGGGCGATCGGGTGCTCGGAAGCGCTTTCCAGCGCCGCCGCCAGCTGCAGCGCGACGTCCGCGGGGACGCCGTCGGCGGTGCGGACCGCGGTGAGCGTCATCTTCCCGGTGGTGATGGTGCCGGTCTTGTCGAGCACGACGGTGTCGACGCGGCGCGTGGACTCCAGCATCTCCGGGCCCTTGACCAGGACGCCGAGCTGGGCCCCGCGGCCGGTGCCGACGAGCAGCGCGGTGGGCGTGGCGAGGCCGAGCGCGCACGGGCAGGCGATGATCAGCACGGCCACCGCGGCGGTGAACGCCGGTCCGGCGGCGGCACCGGCGATCAGCCAGCACCCCAGCGTGGCCAGGGAAAGCACGAGCACGATCGGCACGAACACCGCGGACACGCGGTCGGCGAGCCGCTGCACCTGCGCCTTGCCGTTCTGCGCGCGCTCGACCATCGCGGCGATGCGGGCGAGCCGGGTTTCCGCGCCGACGCGGACCGCGCGCACGACGAGCCGGCCACTGAGGTTGACCGTGGCGCCGACGACTTCCGCGCCGGGCGCGACCTCGACCGGCACGGCCTCGCCGGTCACCAGGCTCAGGTCGACCGCCGAGGCGCCGTCGACCACCACGCCGTCGGTCGCGACCTTCTCGCCGGGCCGGACGACGAAGAGGTCGCCCGCGCGCAGCCGTTCGATCGGCACGCGCTCCTCCCGGCCGTCGACCAGGACCGCGACGTCCTTGGCGCCCAGGTCCAGCAACGCGCGCAGGGCGGCGCCGGCGCGCCGGCGGGACCGGGCCTCGAAGAAGCGCCCGGCCAGGATGAACAGCGTCACGCCGGTGGCGACCTCGAGGTAGATCCCGTCCCCTTGGCTTGCCGACAGCGTCAGCTCGAAGGCGTGCTGCATCCCGATCACCCCCGCCCCGCCGAAGACCAGCGCGTAGAGCGACCACAGGTAGGCGGCGGTCACGCCGATCGACACGAGGGTGTCCATCGTGGCGGTGCGGTGCCGCAGGTTCGCCAGCGCCGCCCGGTGCAGGGGCCAGGCGCCCCAGGTGACCACCGGGGTGGCCAGCACGAGGGAAAGCCATTGCCAGCCCGGGAACTGCAGCGGCGGCACCATCGCCGGAACGAGGACCGGAATCGCGAGCACGGCGGACAGGCGCAACCGCAGGCGCAGCGCGTCCGGCGTGGCCCGGGCCGCCGCGGCTTCCGGCAGGGTGGCCGTGTAGCCGCTCGCCTGCACGGCGAGCACGATGTCGTCGACCGTCATCGCCGGAGGGACGTGGACGAGCGCCTTGGCGGTCGCGTAGTTGACGCCCGCTCGGACGCCGTCGAGCCGGTTGAGCTTGCGTTCGATCCGCGCGGCGCACGACCCGCAGGTCATGCCGCCGATCAGCAGCTCGACCTCCCGGCCCGCCGCCCGCGGCGCGCGGTGGCTCGTCGTGGTCATCGGACGAGCCGGTAGCCGGCGGTGCGGATCGCCGCGGCGACCTGTCCCGGGTCGAGCGCGCCGTCGCTGGCCACTTCGACCGCGCCGGTCGGGACGTCGACGGTCCGCACGCCCGGGAGCCCGCCGAGCTCCTCGCGCACCGAGCCGGCGCAGTGTCCGCAGGTCATCCCGGTGACCTCGTACCGTGTCCGGATCATTCGCACTCACCTTTCGCGCCCTGGTCATGCCCTCGCGGTGACAGAGTCGGTTCCGGCGGGTGATCGGTTCCCGTGATCTTTTCCAAGATCGTTTTCAACCGGCGGCGGCCCGGGTGCGTAGTACGGAATGTGACCGCACAACGCCCGGAAGATCCCGAGATGACCGGCTGGGCGCTGCGCGCCGGTCGCGGCGACCGGGTGGCCCTGGACCGCTTCCTCCGTGCCGCCCAGCCGCACGTCTGGCGGTTCGTCGCCGCGCTGGACAGCCCGCGGACGGCCGACGACCTCACCCAGGAGACGTTCCTGCGCGTGCTGAGCAGCCTGCCGCGGTTCCGCGGTGACTCCTCGGCCCGCACGTGGGTGCTGGCCATCGCCCGCCGGGCCGTGGCCGACCACATCCGCGCCGCGCGAACCCGCCCGCGCACCATCGGGGCGGGCTGGGCGGCGGCGGCCGACGGCGTCGCCGCGCCGGAGCGGCTGGACGAGCAGGTCGTGCTCGACGAGCTGGTGGCCGCGCTCGAGGAGGACCGCCGGTCGGCGTTCGTGCTGACCCAGACGCTGGGACTGTCCTATGCGGACGCTGCCGAGGTGTGCGGGTGCCCGGTCGGCACCATCCGGTCCCGGGTCGCCCGGGCCCGGGAGGACCTGCTCGCGGCGCTGGCGGGGCGGTCGTCCCGCTACCCGCTCGTGGGCTGATCGCGGCCGGACGGCGGTGCCGCGTGGGTGAGAACGCCGGCGACGGCCGCGGGGCCGGCTCCGAAGCCGGCACCCGCGGGAACCGGCACCGGCCGGTGGGCGACCATGGGGGTGTGGACTGCTCGCAGCTGCGCGAATCGATTTCGGCCCGCATCGACGGAGAGCCGCCGGTGGTGCCGGACGAGGTTCTCGACCGGCACCTGGCCGGCTGCCCGGCGTGCCGGGCCTGGCAGGAGCAGGCGGCCGCGCTGCGCCGGCTGACGCTGATCCGGGAAGCGCCCCGGGTACCCGACCTCACGGCGCGGATCCTGGCCGGGTCGCCGGCGCCACGGCCGCGGCGGTGGGGCCGGCGCGTGGCGCTCGGCCTGGTCGCGCTCGTGCAGAGCGGCCTCGGGCTGGCCGAACTGCTGGGCGCGGACATCGGCCACGTCGGTCACGCGGGTCACGGCGGGCTCGCGGCCGCGGTGCACCTCGGGAACGAGAGCGCCGCCTGGAACGTCGCCATCGGCATCGGGTTGCTGTGGGCCGCCCTGCGTCCCGCCACCGCCGGCGGGCTCCTGCCGGCACTGGGCGGGTTCGTCGTGGTGCTGGGCGTCATCTCGGGCGTCGACCTGACGACCGGGGAGGTGGCGCTCGACCGAGTGGCCTCCCACGGGCTCGTCGTCGTGGGGGTGGCCCTGCTCTTCGCGGTGCACCGGCAGCACCGGCACCGGCCCGCGCCCGATTCCGCCGACCGCCTGCCCGTCCCTGGCGGCACGGGCACTCCGGACGCTTCCTCGCCCGAGGCCGGGGACCAGCCCCAGCGACGGCGCTTCCCGCAGCGGCCGACCGGCCGGCACGTGGCCTGACCCCGTCCGGTCGGGTCTCGGTCGTGCGGCCGCCGCCCGGCCCGTTCGCTTCCGGCACCGCCGGCCTCGGCCCCGCCGCTGGGCGAGCTCGCCGCGCTCGCCGCCGAGATGGCCCGCGACGGCCTGCGCGCCCAGCTCGTGGTGGCCGAGCTGGACGACGACACGCTGTCGGAGGTCCGGCAGATCGCCATCCGCGACGCCGTGATCGACCTGCTCGCCGACGCCCTTGCCGCCTGCCGCTCCGGTGACCGCGACCAGGCCGCCGAACCGGCCGCCCGGGCCGGGCGCGCCGGCGGTGTCCACAGTGGATAGCCGGATTCCGGTGATCCGCTAGGCTTTTCGGAGCAACTTCCGAGGTTCGGCCGGTCCGGGTGAAACGCCGTGATCATGGTCGGCGATGTCCGCGTCGTGCGGTCGATGTGGCGCCTGAGCGGCGTGGTTCTGACAGGTGTCGTCGTTGCTTCGCTGGTTGCGGGCCGGCCCGGTGAACCGGGTGGGCACGAGCACGGCGGGCACGTGGTGGCCAACGCCCAGGCGATGATCCCGACGGCCACCAGGCTTCCCGAGACGGGCTGGACGGCCACGACGTCGAACGGCTCGGTCACGGTGGACATGCGGGCCACCCGCACGGTTTCGGGCCTCGTGCACACCCCGGCGGCCGGGGGCGCGATCGGCCGGTTCGAGATCCGCCTGAGCCTCGACGGCACGACCTGGGGTGACCCGGTGGCCGCCGGCACCCTGGCCGACGACGCCACCCCCAAGACGATGTCCTTCGCCGTCACCGGCACCCGGTTCATCCGGCTGACCGGGTTTCCCGCGGCGGGCCCGGACGTCACGCTCGCCGCCCTCGACGTGCTCGGCGACCCCGGCGCGCCGGTGCCGATGACCGTGCTGAGCCGCACCGGCTGGACGGCGGCGGCCAGTGACGAGGAGACGGTGCGGGAGAACGACCCGGCGTCGAACGTGCTGGACGGCAAGGACACCACGATCTGGCACTCCCGCTACAGCACGGCGACCCCGCTGCCGCACAGCGTCACCCTCGACCTCGGACGGTCCACCGAGGTCGGCGGGCTGCTCTACCGGCCGCGCACCGGCAAAGCCAACGGCCGAATCGGCGAATACCGGATCGCCGTCTCCGCCGACGGCAAGGCGTTCACCGAGGTGTCCTCCGGCGCCTGGCCCGACGCGAACGCCGTGCAGGACGCCCGGTTCAGCCACGTCGTCACGGCGCGGTACGTCCGCCTGACGGCACTCACCGAGGCCGGTGGCCGCGGCCCGTTCACCTCGGCGGCGGAACTCTCGCTGCTCGGCCCGGTTCCCGGGGTGCCGATCTCGCGCGTGGGGTGGACGGCGAGCGCGGCCGAACTGCTGGACAACGACCTCGCCACCGCCTGGCGCGGCCCGTCGTTCACTGTGGACACCCAGCAGGCGCAACCGATCGCGGCGATCGTCCTCACCCCGGCGGCGGCCGAGCGCCCCGGCGGCTTCACCGTCGCCACGAGCACCGACGGCAAGACCTACACCACCGCCGCCGCCGGCACCTGGGCCGACGACGGCACGCCCAAAGCCGTCGCGCTCGACGTCGTCGCCCGCTACCTGCGGGTGGACACGACGCAGACCGCCTCCGCGGTGGAGTTCCACGCCTACGGCCCGGCCGAAGTCCAGCCGCTGCCCCGCACCGGCTGGACCGCGACCGCCTCGGACCAGGACGCGGGGAGCCCCGCCGCGAACGTGCTCGACGGCGATCCCGGGACGAGCTGGCACTCGAAGCCCGCCGCGCCGCTGCCGCACTCGATCACCCTGGACCTGAAGGCGGCCAAGCCGGTGGCGGGCGTGCGGGTGCGGCCGCCCGGCGGCACGAACGGCACCATCGGCGGCTACCGGGTCGAGACGAGCGCCGACGGCACGGCGTTCACCACCGCGGCCACCGGAACCTGGCCCGACGGCCCGGCGGTGCGGACCGCCCGGTTCCCGGAGGTGACGGCCCGCCACGTCCGCCTGACCGGGCTCACCGAGGCCGGCGGCCGCGGTCCGTGGAGTGCCGCGGCCGAGATCGACGTGCTCGCCGCCGCCGGCGGGCCGGACCGGGGCAAGACGGGGCAGTGGGGCGCCACGGTCGGTTTCCCGATCATTCCGGTCGCCTCCGCCGTGCTGCCCGGGAACAAGCTGCTGACCTGGTCGGCCTACGCCGCGGACAACTACGGCGGCAGCAAGGGCTACACGCAGACCGCGATCGTGGACCTGACCACCGGCCAGGTCACCCAGCGGCGCGTCGACGACACCGGGCACGACATGTTCTGCCCGGGCCTGTCCGTGCTCGCCGACGGGCGGGTGCTGGTCAGCGGCGGCAGCAACGCCAAGCAGGCCAGCATCTACGACCCCGCGACAGACGCCTGGAGCGCGGCGGCGCCGATGAACATCGGGCGCGGCTACCAGTCGCAGGTGACGATGGCCACCGGCGACGTCTTCACCGTCGGCGGGTCCTGGAGCGGCGACCGGGGCGGCAAGACCGGCGAGGTCTACTCCCCGGCCGGGAACAGCTGGCGGACGCTGCCGGGCGTGCCGCCGGAGCCGTTCTTCACCGCCGACCCGCGGGGCGTCTTCCGCGCCGACAACCACGCCTGGCTGTTCGCGGCCGGCGGCGGCCGGGTCTTCCACGCCGGGCCCAGCAAACGGATGCACTGGGTCTCCACGGACGGGCCCGGCTCGGTGACCGACGCCGGGCTGCGCGGCGACAGCGCGGACGCCATGAACGGCAACGCGGTGATGTACGACGTCGGGAAGATCCTCACCGTCGGCGGCGCACCCGCCTACGAGAACTCCGACGCGACCAACCGCGCCTACACCATCGACATCACCACCGGCATGGCGAAGGTGGCGCGGGTGGGCGACATGGCGTTCGCGCGGGCGTTCGCCACCAGCGTCGTGCTGCCGGACGGCACCGTCGTCGTGCTCGGCGGCCAGGCCCGCGCGGTGCCCTTCAGCGACCAGACCGCCGTGATGGTCCCGGAACTGTGGAACCCGGCCACCGGCACGTTCACCCGGCTGGCGCCGATGGCGGTGCCCCGCACCTACCACTCGGTGGCCAACCTCCTGCCCGACGGCCGCGTGTTCTCCGGCGGCGGCGGGCTCTGCGGCACCTGCGCGACCAACCACTTCGACGGGCAGGTGTTCACCCCGCCGTACCTGCTCGACCCGGACGGCACCCCCAAGCCCCGCCCGGCCATCACCGCCGCACCGGCCACCGCCGCGGGCGGCGCGACGCTGACCATCGGCACCGACCGCGCGGTCACGGCCTTCGCGCTCATGCGGGTCGGCTCGGCCACCCACACGGTCGACACCGACCAGCGGCGCGTCCCGCTGACCCCGACGACGGTGAGCCCGACCAGCTACCGGGTCACCGTCCCGGCGGCGCCCGGCGTCGCACCGCCGGGCCGTTACCTGTTGTTCGCCCTCGACTCGCGAGGTGTCCCGAGCGGCGGCCGGGAAATCACCCTCGGCTGAAGGACGGCCGCGCACGGCCGATTCCTTTTCCCGGCCGCGGCGGTCTCCCTGTCGACGGCACGGCCCGCCGGCCGCGACGACGCCACCGAGAAGGAGAGCCGTGAGCATTCCCGCCACCATGCGTGCCCTGCAGCAGACCACGTGCGAGGGCCCGCAGGACATGCGCCTGGTCACCGACGCGCCGGTGCCGCGCCCCGGCCGGGGTGAGGTGCTGGTCCGGGTCGCCGCCGCCGGGGTCAACTTCGCGGACGTCTCGAAGGCCTGCGGCACGTTCGGGGACGGCCCGCGGCCGCCGTACCGGGCGGGTTTCGAGGCAGCGGGCGAGGTGGTCGCGGTGGGCGAGGCGGTGACCGGCCCGGCCCCGGGGACCCTCGTGACCGGGGTCGGCGACGGCGCCTTCGCCGAGTACCTGGTGCTGCCCGCGGCGGCCGCGATGCCGGTACCGGCCGGGTGGAGCGCGGAGCAGGCGCTGGGCCTGGCCGTGAACTGGCCCACCGCGCTCGCCGCGCTCAAGCCGCTCGGCCGGGTCGCGGCCGGGGAGACCGTGGTCGTCCCCGCGGCGGCGGGCGCGACCGGCCAGGCCGCGGTGACCCTGGCCAAGCACTACGGCGCGACGGTCGTCGCCACCGCCTCGCCGGGCAAGCACGAGACCGTGCTCGCGCGCGGAGCGGACCACGTCCTGGACTCCCGCGACGGCGACCTCCCGGCCGAGGTGCGGCGCCTGACCGGCGGCGCCGGAGCCGACCTGGTGCTGGAATCGGCCGGCGGGGCCGCGTTCGCCGCGAGCCTGGCCGCGGCCAAGCCGGTCACCGGCCGGGTCGTCGTCTACGGCCTGGCGGGCGGGGAAGCCCCGCTCACCAACCGGGAACTGGTGTACCGGCACCAGGTCCACGTCATCGGCCTGAACATCGGGACGCTGATCCGGTCCGCGCCCCGGATCTTCGGTGCAGTGCTGGGGGAGCTGTCCGCGCTCGTCTCCGCCGGGGTCGTCACCCCGGGGCGCCCGATCACCCACGACCTGGCCGACGGTCCGCGGGTCCTCGCCGAGCTGGCCGCGCGGACGACGGTCGGGAAACTCGCCCTGCTGCCCGGACGGGATGCCCGCTGACCTGTGCTTCGATTCCTTTTCCGTGGTGTGCCGGTCGTACCCAGGACGGGCGGCGACCGGCCGGGACGAGGAGCAGCGCATGGCAAGCAGGCAATCCGCGGCGGCGCGGGACCGGTTCGCGGCCGAAACCGGGGGATACCGCCGGGAGCTGCTGGCGCACTGCTACCGCATGGCCGGCTCGGCGCACGACGCCGAGGACCTGGTGCAGGAGACCTACCTCCGGGCGTGGCGGTCCTACGGCACCTTCGAGGGCCGCGCCTCGATCCGGTCCTGGCTCTACGCCATCGCCACCAACGTCTGCCTGACCGCGCTCGAGCCGCGCCGGCACCGGGTGCTGCCCTCGGGCCTGACCGGTCCGCACGACGGACCCGACCGGCCGCCGGTCCCGGCCGCGCCGGGTGAGGTGGCCTGGCTGGAGCCGCTGCCGGACCACCGGGTCGCCGATCCGGCGGC
>NZ_MUMI01000780.1 GCF_002155975.1 Amycolatopsis kentuckyensis | reverse complement strand
ACCGGGCCGACTGGGCCGACTGGGCCGACCGGGCCGACCCGACCCGGACCGGGCGCTGCTACTCCAGGCCGAGGGCCGAGCGCACCGCCGTGACCACGACTGGGTGGCCGAGCGGCAGGGGCGGCGGTACCCGGTCCTCCGGGCTTTCGCTGCTCGATGCCACGACCCGCACCTCCGTTCCCGCCTCGCGCAGCTTGGTCACCACGTCGTCGTGCTCGGCCAGCCAGGCTTCGTTGGCCTCGGCTGCGTTGTCGGAGGTGAGGAACGCGTCCGAGGCCGGGTCGACCAGCAGCAGGTGCTGTGCCGCGCCCGGGTGCCGCTCGACGAGCTGCAGGGCCTCCGCCGCGAACGGGCCGCTCGCCACCACCGCGATCTCGGGATCTTCGGGGCCGGCGTCGCCGAGGAGGTCGTCGGCTTCGGTCAGGGCGCCGCCGGCGGGTACGCGGCACCAGAACACGGCTCGCTTCTCCGTCAGCGGGCGCCAGGTCGCGGGCAGCTCGTCGTGCTTCGCGGCGCCCGCCGGGTCCAGCACGATCACCTTGGGGCCCGACGGGTCCCCGGCGGTCACCACGGCCGGGCCTTCGGAGCGGACGGGTTCGGGTTCGGCGGGCATCGGTTTTCCTTCCACGAAAAAGGATTCAGCGGCGGGGGAGTTCCGGGCTGTCCGTGTCGAGCGGCACGGCCCCGGAGCGGACGAGTCCCAATTGGACGGTCTGGCGGCCGGTCAGCGCCTCCAGGACCCAGTCGGCGGCCGTGCGCACGCGGTTGCCCGGCATCGCCATGAGGTGGTAACCGCGCGTCACCGCCTTCGCCGGCCGCCCGGACAGCGGGATGTGCAGCGGGTTCGCCGCGGCCGCACCGGCGCCGAGGTCGACGACGAAGCCGAGGTCGTGGTGGCGGTAGGTGCCGCGGCGGCCGTACCCGAGCGAGGCCGCCACGTTGCGCCCGGCGAGCTTGCCCTGCCGCTCGGCGTGCTGCGCGGTCATCGCGGTGTACTGGCCGGGGCGGGTGAGGTCGGGCACCGCGGCCGCGTCGCCGCAGGCGAAGACGTCGTCGCGGCCCGGCACGTTCAGCTGCTCGGTGACCACGAGCCTGCCCTTGGCGGTCTCGAGCCCGAGGTCGGCCACCAGCGGGTCCGGCCGCACGCCGACGCACCACACCAGCGTGCGGGCCGGCACGGCGTCGCCGTTGGTCAGCGTGACGCCCTTGGCGTCGGCGTGGTCGACCGACGTCTTCATGAGCACCTCGACCCCGCGGGCGCGCAGCACCTCGTCGGCGGTCCGGCCGAGCCGCTTGTCCAGCTCCGGCAGCACCCGCTCGGCGACGTCCAGCAGCAGCCAGCGGATCTGCTGCCCGGCCAGTTCGGGGTGGCGGGCGGCGAGCGCCGCGGTGAACGCGGGACCCTGCGCGGCGACCTCGGTGCCGGTGTAGCCGGCGCCGACCACCACGAACGTGCAGCGGGCGTCCCGCTCGGCCGGGTCTTCGGCCGCGGCGGCCAGCTCGATCTGCCGCGTGATGTGGTCACGCAGGTAGAGCGCTTCCGGCACGCCGCGGAAACCGTGCGCGTATTCCGGCACGCCCGGGATCGGCAACAGCTTGTTGACGCTGCCCGCGGCCAGCACCAGCCGGTCGTACCCGATCCGGTGCTCGTTGTCCTCGGGATCGGTGTAGGTGACGTGGCGGGCGTCGAAATCGACACCCGTGGCCATGCCGAGCACGAGGCGGACCCCGCGCAGCGTTTCCGGAATCGAAACCGCGACCCGCCGCGGGTCCAGGATCCCGGCCGCCACTTCGGGCAGCAACGGCAGGTAGAGGAAGTAATCCGTCGGGTTCAGCACGACGACTTCGACGTCTTCGCCGGCTTCCTTCCTGAGGCTCTTCGCCGCGTGGTAACCGGCGAAACCGCCGCCGACGATCACGACACGCATGGAACTCCTTCCGGGGCCGGATATCCGTCCCGAACGGATTACCCGAGGTCGGAGCCGGGAAACCCGCGGGGTTGACCTCAGAGCGCAGGGGCGTACGGTCAGGGGTGTTGGCTGTTGTTCAGACACGTGCTCCGGTCAGCGCCCCTGCAACGCTGGGATCGAAGGAGCGCCATGTACGACTGTTTCCGCACGATCTACGAACCCTCCGGCCTCACCGTCACCACGACCGAACGGCCGGGCGGGATCACCGTGCTCACCCTGGTCGGCGACATCGACGCCGCCACGGTCGGCACGCTCGACGAAGCCCTCGCCACCGGCGGGCGGCTGATCGTCGACCTGACCCGGGTGGCCTTCCTGAGCTGCGCCGGCGTCCGGTCGCTGCTGCAGGCGCACGCCCGCACCGAACTCGCCGTCGTGCTCGGCGGCCACGCGGTCACCCGTTCGCTGGAAGCCACCGGAGCCGACCTGGTGCTGAAGATCCACCCCGCCGTCCGGGCCGCGCTCGTCGGCCTGACCCCGGAGCCCGGCCGGGAGGCGTGACCGCCGCGCGGACCCGCCTCCCGCCGCCGTCCACTGTGTACAGTCAGTCGTCGCCGGGCCAGTCGCCGGTCGCCTTGCGGTAGCCGACGGCGCCGGCGCGTTCGGTGGCGGCCTTGACGGCTCCGAAGATCGCTCCCTGCACCGCCGCCGCGATGACCACCTGCCGCCAGGTGTAGTCGCGGTCGGTGGCGTCGGGAGCGTCGTCTTCCCCGGCCACCCGGCTCCAGACCTGCTTGAACACCTGGCCGGCGAGGATGCCGCCGAGGGCACCCACCACCCAGCTCAGCGGTTTGTAGAGCGCTTTGTTCACGAGTTCCTCCGGCGCAGGATCAGGCGGATCAGGATCAGCAGGCCCAGCACGCCGGCGAAGACCGGGACCGGGTTGGCGCGGACGGCGTCGGCGCCCTGGCGGAACTTGACCGCGGTCGGCTCGTTCGTCACGTCGGCGACCTTCGCGGTCGCCTGGTCGAGCTTTTCGTCGACGTTCTCCTTGACCCTGGTCTTCACGTCGAGCTTCTGCCCGAGGGCCTCCAGGGTCTCGGTGAGCTCCTCCCGGGTGGCGTCCCGGTCGAGCCGCGCCTCCTCGGCGTTCTTCGGGAAGTCCCCGCTCATGTCCGCACTCCCTGCTTCACGGTGTCCACGTCTTCGCGGACGCCGCTGATCGCTTCTTCGGGCACCGGTGGCACCCCCTGCGTCACTTCCTTCTTGCCGACCAGCGCCGCGATGCCGGCGACGACGAACAGCGCGACCGCGACGATCACCGCCGCCAGCCAGCCGGGCACGACCAGCGCGAGGGCCAGCACGGCCGCCGCGACCAGCGTGCCGGCCCCGAGGAACGCGAACAGCCCCGCGGCGCCGAACAACCCGGCGCCGAGGCCCATCTTCTTGCCCTTGCGCTGCAGTTCGAAGACCGCGAGCCGCATCTCGTCCCGGACGAGCCGCTTGACTTCGTCGGTCAGGTCCGTCACCAGTTCGCCGACCGAGCGGTCGGAAGCCGGTTTCTTGTTCACCTCTTCGATCACCGAACACCTCCTTGCCTGGCCGCCGTGTACCCGGCTCCGGGCTGTGTCAACCGCGCCGGGTTTGTCCGCCGGTGCGCCGGGTAGCCGATGTGTTGCCTCAACGACGAGCACCGACCATCGACGAGGAGGAGTGCATGAGCACGATCACCGAAATCGTGGACGTGGAAGTCCCCGTTTCGACCGCGTACAACCAGTGGACGCAGTTCGAGGAATTCCCGCAGTTCATGGAGGGCGTCGAAGAAATCCGTCAGGTGGACGCCACCCACACCCACTGGGTGACGCGGTTCGGTGGCGTGACGCGCGAATTCGACGCGACGATCACCGAGCAGCACCCCGACGAGCGGGTCGCCTGGACGTCGGACTCCGGCCCGGACCACGCCGGGGTGATCACCTTCCACCGGCTGGACGACTCGCACACGCGCGTGACCGCCCAGATGGACATCGACCCGGAGGGTTTCGCCGAGAACGTCGCCGACAAGCTCGGCGTGCTCGACCGCCGGGTGAAGGGCGATCTCAAGCGGTTCAAGGAGTTCATCGAGCAGCGCGGCCGGGAGACCGGCGGCTGGCGCGGTGACGTGGACCGCCCGGGGCGCTGAAGCCCGAGGGGCACCCGTCCGGGGTGCGTTGCCGCGGCGGGGCGGATCAGCCGCCCCGCCGCGTTCCGCGTCCCGGGCTCTCCCCGCGTGACGGCGGCGTTTCCCTGCGCGACCTGCCGGGTATTCCTCCGGCAAGGTCCCCCAGGAAGGAGCGTCCGGCATGACCACGAACGCGTACCTGTCGTTCCTCGCGATCGGCATTGCGCTGGTCCTGATAGACGGGCAGATCATCTACCGCAGCGGCCGCCGGTACCTGGAGAACTCCTACGGCGACCCCGCCGCGGGCGCTTCGATGACCCGCCTGGTCACGGTGCTGTTCCACCTCGCGACGCTGGGGGTGCTGGCGCTCATCTCGACCATCAACATGGGCGGGAGCGACCTGCCCGGCGTGGTCGGGCGGATCGGTGTGCTGCTGCTGATCCTCGCCCTGGCCCACGCGATCACCCTCGGCGCCCTGGCCCGCATCCGCGGTGAGCAGGAAGTGGAGGCGGTCGTCCAGCGCGGCCCCCGGCCGCGGGTGGAGGCGGAGCACCAGGGCACGACGGTCACCCCGGTGCCGGGCCAGGACGGCTCGTACCCGACCGCCAGCCCGTCGCTCGAGAACCGGTCCCCGTACTCGGCCCCGTAAAACGCCGCCGATGACGGCAGCACACCGGAAGCGCCACTTTCGCCGGAAAGTGGCGCTTCCGGCGTGTCAGGCTTCGGAAGCCGGCAGATCGACCTCGGTGTGCCGGGAGGCGAGGGCCTTCGCCAGGTCGGCGAGCTTGACGTTGAGATCCTGGGACGCGCGGCGCAGCACGTCGAAGGCCTCGTCGGCGGAGATGCCGCGCCGCTGCATCAGGATGCCCTTCGCCTGGCCGATGACGTCGCGGCTGTCGACCGCCCGGCGCAGGTGCGCCGACTCCAGTTCGGCCGCGGCGACGGCCTGGGTGTTGGCCAGCGCCAGCGACGCGTGCGTCGCCAGCAGCAGCGCGGTGTCGATCGCCCGCGCGTCGAACGCGCCCGGGGTGCGCGAATAGATGTTGAGCGCGCCGGACAGCCGGGGCGGGCGGACGTCCGGGAGCAGGGCGGTGGCCAGCACCGAGTGGTAGCCGTGGCGGGCGGCGGCCGGGCCGAACGCCGGCCAGCGCGGCTCCCGCGCCAGGTCCTGCGACCAGCCGACGGCCGGGCCGTCCGGCCGGGCCGATTCCACGCAGGGGCCTTCCCGGTGGTCGTACTGCACCTGGTCGAGCCGTTCGGCGATCGGGTCCGTCCCGACCGGGGTGTGGTAGCTGCCGTCGGCGTCCCGCAGGGTGACGCTGACCAGATCGGCGTCCGGGATGAGCGCGACCGCGGCCCCGACGACGAGCTTGAGCACCCCGCCGACGGTCGGCGTGACGTCGAGCAGGGTCCGCGTGAGGTCGGCGAACTGCCGGGCCAGCGGCCCCGGTCCGGGTTCACCGTCCTGCCCGAACCAGGCCCGTTCCCGTGCCCACTCCTCTTCGCCGACGCTCATGGGTCCTCGCTGCCTTCCGGATCGGGGTGCCGACTGTCCATTCAACCCGATGCCGGCTCGCGCAGGGCGGCACGGGCCCGGTCGACGAACCCCGGTCCCGGCCACAGCTGGTCGGCCTGGGGGACCCGGTCGGCGAGGTCCGGGTGCGGCAGCGTCGCCGCCCCCTCCCGGATTTCGAGGACCCGTCTGCCCAGTTCGGCCTGCTTCTCGGGGGAGCAGGTGCGCCCGATCTCGCGCAGGGCCGCGGGTCCTTCCTCCCGGACGTGCCGCCGGACGGCGCGGATCAGCCCGCCCAGCAGGCGCTCGAACCGCGACTCCTGGGGCCCCGCGCCTTCGAGCTGCCGCATCAGGCCGTCCGCTTCGGCGAGGTCACCGTCGCCCTCGAGGTAGCGCTCTTCGGCGACGGAGTGCCGGACCAGTTCCGCGATCAGGTGATCGGCGAGGTCCTTGCGGTTCTCCGGGCTGCCTTGGCCGAGCTCGAGCTCGGTGCAGAGCCGGTCGAGCTCGCGGTGGTCGCCGTCGAGGACGGTCGTCAGGTCGGTTGCGGACTGGTTGCCGTTCATGCACCCTCCTGGTCCGGGGTTCGGGTTGCGGGAACGGATACCCGCTGCTCGGGCGCCGAATCCCGTGTCGGCCGCGCGCCCGCCGGGTACCCATACGGTGAACCCCGGCCCAGGGAGGACGAACCATGGCAGCGCCGTCGCCGGTGACCGAGCGCGAACGCAAGTACGAGATCGTCGCGGGCAGCGGCGTGCCCCGCCTGGTCGGCGTCGGTGGTGTCGAAACCCAGGACGACCCGGTGGAGCACGTGCTCGACGCGTCCTACTACGACACCCCGACGTTCCGGCTGGCCCGCGGCGGCATCACGCTGCGGCGGCGGGTGGGCGGGCCGGACGCCGGCTGGCACCTGAAGCTGCCGGTGTCCGCCGATGAGCGGCAGGAGCTGCAGTTGCCGCTGGGCGGCGACCCGCACAAGGTGCCGGGACGGCTTCGGCGGTTGGTCGGGGCGTACACGCTCGGGGAGAAACTGGTGCCGATCGCGCACCTGCGTACCGACCGGTTCTCCCACCGGCTGGCCGGCGCGGGCGGGCGGACCATCGCGGTGCTCACCGATGACCACGTGACCGGCGAGGCCGGTGGTGCCACCGCGCGGCTGGACGAGTGGCGTGAACTGGAGCTCGAACTGGACCCTTCGGCGTCGCCGGCGTTGCTCGAGGAGTTCGATCGCGCGTTGACCGAGGCCGGAGCTTCCGCGTCGCCGTGGTCGTCGAAACTGCGCCGGCTCGTCGGTGAGCGGGTTCCGGCTGCGCCGCGGCTGGGGAAGAAGCCGTCCGCGGGAGAGGTGGTGCTCGCTTCGCTGCACGAGCACTACGGGCGGTTGCGCCGGGCGGACGTCGGGGTGCGGCTGGACGCCGACGATGCGGTGCACCAGATGCGCGTCGCCGTCCGGAAGCTGCGGAGCACGCTGCGGACCTTCGATTCGATCGTGGAGAGCGGCGGCCTGGTCGGCGAGCTGCAGTGGCTCGGGCGTCAGCTGGCGCCTGCGCGGGACACCGAGGTGGCCGAGGAGCGGCTGCGGGAGCAGCTCGACGCCTTGCCTTCGGAGCTGGTGTTCGGGCCGCTTCGGCAGTTCCTCACCCGGCACTTCGCCCGGGAGGCCGAGGAAGGGCGGACGCGGGCATTGGCCGCGTTGACCGGGAAGCGGTACCTGAAGCTGCTGCGTTCGCTGGATGCGCTGGTGGAGGAGCCGTCGTTGACGCCGAAAGCGCGCAAGCCGGCGAAGGTGGGGCTGCGGAAGCCGGTGCGGAAGGCGGCCAAGAAGCTTCGTCGTGCAGAAGCGGCCGCTCGGGGGCTGGAGGGTGATGAGCTGGGGACGGCCTTGCACGACGTTCGCAAGAAGGCCAAGCGGGCTCGGTACGCCGCCGACACCGTGAAGCCGGCTTATGGGAAGAAGCTGCGTGCCTGGCGGAAGAATGTGAAGGCTGTGCAGAGCACGCTGGGGGAGCATCAGGACACCGTGGTGGGGCGGGAGGTTCTGCGCCGGCTGGCCATTGCCGGGCACGGGGAGGGGCAGAACACTTTTACCTTCGGGATGCTTTATGCC
>NZ_MUMI01000078.1 GCF_002155975.1 Amycolatopsis kentuckyensis | reverse complement strand
TACACACCTTCGGCGTGCCCAGCGATGCCGACGACCTGACCAAGGCAGCCGCGGCGCGTGGCGCCGAGCTGATCTTCGACGCTGCACACGGGCTCGGCGGACGCTACCGGGACGGCACGCGGATCGGCTCGAAGGGACTCGCCGAAGTGTTCAGCCTGAGCCCGACGAAAGCGCTGTCCACCGGGGAGGGTGGGCTGATCGCGACGAACGATCCGGACCTGGCCGCGGAACTGCGGCTCGCCCGCAACTACGGCAACCCCGGCGACTACGACAGCCGGATGATCGGGCTCAACGCCAGGATGACCGAGTTCGCGGCCGCGATCGGGTTGCGCAATCTGCCGTTGCTGGACGCGACGCTGAACCGCCGGCGCCGCCTGGCGGGCCGTTACGCCGAAACGCTCGCCACGCTGCCGGTCCGGCTGCAGCGAGTGCCCGACGGCGCCACCCCGGTCCACAAGGACTTCACCGTGCTCATCACGACCGAGGAATTCGGGCTTTCCCGGGATCAGCTGGCCGCCGCCCTCGCCGCAGAGGGCATCAGCACCCGGACGTACTTCGATCCACCGCTGCACCGGCAGCTGGCCTACACCGAATTCCCAGCACGACTGCCGGTGACCGAAATGATCACCCGGAAGTGTCTCACGCTGCCGCTGTACTCGCACATGCCGTTCGACCTCGTCGACCGCGTCTGCGAAGCGATCGCGCTAGCATACGCCCACCGGCACGAGATCGCGGCAACCATGGGAGACGAGCGGTGAACTACATCCAGCAGCTGCGGTCGGTGGTCGGCACCCGGCCTCTCATCCTGCCCGGCACTTCGGTTCTCGTGCTCGACGACGACGGCCGGGTGCTGCTGGTCGAGCGGATCGGCATCGCCGGTTGGGGGCTGCCCGGCGGTTTCATGGAACCGGGCGAAAGCTTCGAGGAGGTCGGCCGCCGGGAAGTGCTCGAGGAAACCGGGCTGGAGCTCGGGGCCCTCACCCTGCTCGGGGTCTTCTCCGGCCCCGAGTACTACTTCCGTTACCCGCACGGCGACGAGGTGTTCAACGTGACGGCCGCGTACACCGCCAAGCCGCTCGGCGGAGAGCTCCGGGTCGACGGCGTCGAGCTGAGCCAGTGCCGGTACTTCGCGGTGGACGAGCTGCCCGCGGACATCATCGGGCCGGAGATGCCGATCGTGGACGCCTACGCCAAGCTTGTCGGCGGCCAGTCCGACCGCTGACCGGCTTCCCGGTCCCGGCCGGTTTCGAGCCGGCACCGCGCCAGAGCGCGGCGGCGCAGCCGACGGTCACCGCGGCCGTGGCAGCCAGCAGCACCCGGTAGTCCACGGCGGCGACCAGGATCGCGCCCAGTGCGATCGAGGCCGTGTTGGGGATCAGGATGACCATGTTGCTCGCGGCGTTGACCCGTCCTTGCATCCACACCGGGGTGTGCGCCTGCATCGCGGTGCTGAAGCCGACGACGAACCACACCATCGCGGCACCGTTGAGCACCGAGGCGACCACCGCCACCGGCATCACCGGAAGCGCGAGCGCGAGGTTGCCGACGCCGAACGAGACCAGCGCGAACGCCACCAGCCTGTCCTCGCCGAGACGTGCGCACAGCCGTCCGGCCACGACGCCGCCCACGATCGCCCCGGCGCCCTGGATGCTGGTGATGACACCGTAGAACGACGGCGGCCGGTGCAGGCCGGCGTCGATCACCGCGAAGATGACCGTCTCGAAGAACCCCAGCACCGCCCATGCGCCCGCGCCCGCCGCCGTCACCCGGGCCAGCAGTGGGACCGCGCGGATGTGCGTGAACCCGGCCAGGAACTCCCGCCGGAACGACTCCCGCTTGTCCGGTGGCGTCTCCGTCACGCGAATGCCGCCGAGGATCACCGCTGCCAAGGCGAACAGGCTCACGACGAAGGCAGCGAGGGCCTTGCCGCCGACCGCGGCATAGAGCCCGGCGCCCGCCAGCGGCGACAGGACGCGGACACCTTGGCTCGCCGCTTGCAGGGCGGCGTTCGCAGCGGCCAGTTTTCCATCGGGCACCAGCTCCTTCAGCAAGGCCGAGCGCGCGGCCCCGACGAACAACGCCGAGGCGCCGTAGCAAAAAGTCACCGCGTAGAGGATCCACAGCTGCCGCACGGAGTCGACGGCGAGCAGGCTCAGCACCACGGCACCGGTCAGCACGTTCGTCACCACCAGCAGCCGGCGGCGGGGCACGCGGTCCACGACGCCGCCGGCGGCGGGGGCGAACAGAACGGGCAACGTCAACGTCAGGAATATCGCGCCGGCCGCGCTGTTGCTTCCGGTGAGATCCTTGGCCCAGATGCCCAACGACAGGTAGAGCGCGGTGTCGCCGAGATTGGACACCGTCTGGCCGATCAGCAGCCGTCGGAATCCGGCCTCGGCGAACACCGTCACGCGCACCTGACTTCGGCCGGGATCGCCGACGGCCAGCCGGCCGGGTCGACACCGTGCTGACAGAGGAACGCGTAGGCGAATCGCTCCAGCCCGAAGGCCACGCACCCGGTCGACAGCTCGGTTCCGTCGGCCGCGCCGATGTCGAACCGCGACGTGAAGAAGCTGTCGTGGTAGTTGAACGACCCGCAGGCGATCGTGCGATCGGCCGCGACGCCGAGGCGCAGCTCGTACTTGGACTCCGAAAGGCTCTGCAGCGTCATCTTCGCCGCGAAGTCGGCGCCGACGAAGAACGGGTCGTTGGCCACCTCGCAACGGCCGCTCAGCTCGTGCCGCTCCAGGAACGCGCGGACGTTTCCCATCATGGCCTGCCGACGCTCGCGGACGTGATCGCGGTCGCCGATGAAGACGATCTCGCGCATCGTGAAGTCCCACAAGCGTTCCAGCCCGTCCTCGTACTTCGACTCGTGGCGGAAGACCTTGGCCGCGGCGGTCACCGCGGTGCCTCCCGCCGGCAGCCGCATCCCTTCGTGCTGGTGGTACACGTGGAAGCACGTCGCCGGCGGCAGGCAGTAGTCGGCCGGACCCGAGTGGTCCAGCACGTAGGAGGCGACGTCACCGCCTGGCACGTGCCGGTCGGTGAACGCACGGTAGTTGTCGATGTCACCGCGAAGCCGAGTGGCGAACATCATCAGCTGCGGGAACGACGCGATGTACCCACAGCGGTCGATCACCTCGGTCGGGATCAGGGTCGGGTAGCGCACCTCGGTTGCGCCGCATTCGGCGGCCATCGCCCGGAACCGGCCGTCGAAGTACTCGAGGAGCGCCAAGGGCGCCCCGCTGATCGCGGTCAACCCGGGTGCCGTTGTGGTGGCCGCTCGTGTCGCACGCAGCCGTCCGGCCGTGTCAGCTGCGTACCTCGCGTGCTCCGGCAACCGCCACACGACTTTGTTCGGCACCTCCCGGCGCCGGAGGATGTCGTCGACGACCAGGCGGCGTACCTTTTCGGCCACCTCCTCGGCCCGGTCGGCATCGGCCAGCGAAATCTCCACGCCGGCGACCCCGCCGCTTCCGCGGATGAGGCGGAACTCCCTGATGTCTTCGCTGACGTAGTAGACGTGCCGCCGCAGGTCGTCCGCGTGGTGCTCGGTCAGGGGCTCGGCGAACGTGACGGCGATCGGTGTGCTCATCGGCTTGCTCCAATGCGGTCGGCCAGGGCACGCACGGTCCGGGCCCGGAAGAAGGTGACGAGAGGAAGCTCCACCGCATAGCGGGCGTTGATCCGGTCCCGCAGCTGTGCCGCCTTGAGCGACTGCCCGCCGATCTCGAAGAAGTCCGCCGTCACATCCGTGACCGGTACGCGCAGCAGGTCGCTCCAGATGCCGGCGATTTCGAGCTCGAGCTCGCCCACCGGCGCCGAACCGCTCTCCGCGCGTCGGGTCCGCCGCTCGACCGCCGCCGTGAGCGCGGCGCGATCCACCAGCCCGCTGGGGGTCGTGGGGATCTCGGAGATCCGGTGCAGGGCGGAGAGTTCGACGCCGGCCGGTACGTCCGCGGTGAGCGCGGCCACGACGTCCGGCATCGTGAGTTCCTGCTCGGCGACGTAGTACGCGATCAGGCCGTCCCGCTCGACGGTCACGACCGCGTCGCGGACTCCGGGCTGTCGGCACAACGCCGCGGCCAGTGCCGTGACGTCGACCGGAACACCGCTGACAGCAGCCCCGTCGAGCACGTCCAGCTGCCCGTCCGGCAGCCAGCGGGCCTGCTTGCCGGTGGTGCGCAGCCGCTCGCCGTCGATCGGACCGGCGACGGACGACTCCCCCGCGACCTCGATCCCGCCGAAGCACAGCTCCCCGGCGACGCCGGGCGGCACGAGCTCGCCGTCCACACCGAGGACATAGGCCGAAACACCGGGAATCGGCCGCCCGGCCGGAACGCGCGCCGACCAGCCGCTTGCGCCGGCACGGAAGACGCACACCCCGCCGAGCAAGTGGGTCTCGTGATACACGGGGACATCGGGTGCGAGCGCGCGCCAGGCCTCGAGGACCCGGGCCGGGAAAGCGTCACCGTGCACGACAATCGTCCCCGCGAGCCCGGCGGCCGCTGCACGGCCCACCGTGGCCGAGACCGCCGCGAGCCTGGCCGGAGTCATGCTGAGCAGTCCGTAGGGCGCCTGCCGGACCAGCCCGGCGACACCGTCGCGGACGACGCGCACGCCGGCGCCCGTCACCAGGCCCAGCAACACCGCCGAGAGCTCAGCGGCGGACGTCGGCAGGCCGAGCATCGGCACGCCACCGGCCAGCCGCTCGCCGTACTCGCGCCGCGCCCACACCAGGTATCCGGTGAGTGCCCGGTGTGCGATCCCCTGGCCGCCGACCACGCACGCCGGGTCCATCGGGTCCACGTCGCACGGTGCGGTCGCCGACGGCCCGGTGCCGGCCGCCGCCGCGCGCACGGACGGGCGTCCGTCCGGGGCAACCGTTACGTGCGCACTCACCCGCTGCTGACCGGTACCCCTTCCGGCCGGAGCGAGGAGGAACGCGGCGCCGGCGCGGCAGGTGGCCAGCATGGCCACCACCAGGTCCGCGCCGGGGGGGAGTTCGACAGCCACGGCCGTGCCCTTCCCGGCGCCGGCCGCACGCAGCCGGGTGGCGAGCCGATCGGCCCGCTCGGACAGTTCCCGGTAGCTGAGCCGGACGTCCCCGTCCGACACCGCGACCGCCTGCGGCGTCGACCTGACCTGCTCCCCGACGAGCTCGTGCAGACACCGGTCCGCCCCGAGTCCGGCCCGGGACCCGTTCCACTCCGACACCAGCCGGTCCAGCTCGGCGGGCCCCAGCGGCGAGAAACCCTTCTGCGGCTCCTCCGGCCTGGCCATCGCCCGCAGCACCGCGATGTAGTAGCGGTGCATGGCTTCGGCGAACTCGTCGGACACCTTGCCGGTGTAGTAGTCGACTCGCCAGAGCATCTGGTTCGATCGCGGGTTGCGCAGGACACCCGCGTTCACGCTGAAGCTGTTCGGCTCCACCCGGTACTCGGCCTGGTGCGCCACCCTGCCGTCACGGATCTCGACACCGGCGTCCAGTACGTCGCTCATCACGTGGAAGTGGTTGTACAGGAACGAGGTGTCGAACAGCCGAGAGCGTGACCCGGTATCCCACTGCATGTGTGCGTAGGGGTAGCGGCGGTGGGGCAGCATCTCCTGCTCGGCGGCGAACGTGCGGCGGATGAGGTCCAGCCAGCTTCCGCCCGGAACCGTCACCAGCACCGGCGGGATGTTCAGGAACAACCCTCGCACTTCGGTGCTGTCGACGTCCTCCGAGCGCCCGTGAGTACTCACCCCGGCCATGACGTCCGCACGGCCGCTGAGCAGGCTCAGCACCTTGAGGTACGCCGCCAGCAGCACCGTCTTCACCGGGACCTCGGCGGTCGCGGCGAGGGTGAGCACGGACTCGCACAGATCCTGCGGGATCAGCGTGTCCGTGGAACGGTGGGCGGCGTCGCGGGTGGAAGTGAACCTCCAGCGGCGCACCCCATCGACGACCTCGCCTTCGGTCGGCGTGTCGTAAGTGATCCCCGGTGCCGGCCCGTCCGGGCCGTTCCCCCAGTTCGGCAGCTCGAACGGCAGGCGACCCGCGAGCTTGGCCGCCCAGAAGTCCCGCTGCTCCGGTGAAGCGATGGCCTCCCGTTCCAGCTCGATGAAGTCGCGGAAGTGCGCGGCCGGTCGCGGGAGCGCGGGCGCGTCCGGATTCCGCAGCAGCGCCACGTACCGGCGCAACGTTTCGGCCTGGGTGGAGAACAGGCTCCAACCGTCGAACACCGCGTGGTGCTCGGTGATCGTCCACTGGAACTCCTCGTCCGAACGCCGGTGCAGCAGGTAGCGCAGCAGCGGCGCTTCGTCCACCTTGAACGGGTTGTGCCGCTCGCGGTCGAGCACACCGAGCAGGTGACGCTCCTGCTCGGCTTCGGACAGGTGCCGCAGGTCCGACACCTCGATCGGCAGCTCGGCAGCGGGGTACACCAGCTGCATGGGCTCGCTGAACCGGCTCAGGTCGAACGCCGTGCGCATGATGCTGTGCCGGGCCACCACATCCCTGGTGGCCTGGCGGAACGCGGCTTCGTCGAAAGGTGCGCGGACACGGAAGACGTTGACGTTGTGGTACGGCAGGTTCGACGGGTCCAGGGTCATGTGGTAGACCATTCCGGCCTGCAGCACCGACATCGGGTAAGCGTCTTCCAACCCGTCCGGCAGCTTTTCCCGGTCTTCCGCCGGCACCAGCGAAAACGGCACCCGCACCCGCACGTCCTCGGCTACCGGCTCGGCGCGCGCCGCGAGCTGCGCGATGGTCGGGGTCGCGAACAAGTCCTGCAGGCTGATCGCCAGGCCGCGTTCCTTGGCGCGGCCGATCGCCTGCAGCGTGCGGATGGAGTCCCCGCCGAGTTCGAAGAAGCTGTCGTGGATGCCGACCCGGTCGACCTCGAGCACTTCGGCCCAGGCCTCGGCCAGCGTCCGCTCGGTGTCGTCGCGTGGCGCCGCGTAACTCTGGCCCAGCTCGGGCCGGACGGCTTGCGGCGCGGGCAGCCGGCGGTAGTCGACCTTGCCGTTGGCGGTGGTCGGCAACTCGTCGAGAATCACGAACACCGCCGGGACCATGTGGTCCGGGAGCGACTCCGCGACCTGCTCGCGGAGCTCGCCGGTGGTCAAGCCTGCGCCGGCCACGTACGCCACCAGGCGCGGCTGCGCACCGTCGTCGGCGCGGGCCATGACCGTCGTGGCCCGCACCCCGGCCACGCCTCGGAGCACTGCTTCGATCTCGCCGGTTTCGATGCGGAACCCGCGGATCTTGACCTGGCGGTCGTTGCGTCCCAGGTACTCCAGCTCCCCGGTGGCACCCCAGCGACCGACGTCACCGCTCCGGTACAGCCGGGCTCCCGGCACGCCGCTCCAGCGGTCCGCGATGAACCGTTCCGCGGTGAGGCCGGGCCGGCCGAGATAGCCCACGGCGACCCCGGCGCCGCCCACGTACAGCTCGCCGGGCACACCGGGAGGCAGCAGATTCCCGTAGCGGTCGAGAACGTAGACCGCCAGATCGGCGATGGGCACGCCGATCGGGTTTTCCGGACGGGCCACGTCGGCGTGCGTGAGCGGCCGGCAGGTCGCGTGCACCGTGGTTTCGGTGATGCCGTACATGTTGACCAGGCGAGGCCGGTCGTCGCCGTGCCGCTCGAACCACCTCCCGACGCTGCCGAGATCCAGCGCCTCGCCGCCGAAGATCACCAGGCGCAGCGCGAGCTCGGCGCCCACGTCCGCGTCGAGGGCCTCCAGCTGCCGGAACGCCGACGGGGTCTGGTTGAGCACGGTCACGCGTTCCCGGCGCAGCAGCTCGTAGAAGTCCTGCGGGGAGCGCGTCACCAGGTGGGACACGATGACGAGCCGGCCCCCGTGGACGAGCGCGCCCCACAGTTCCCACACGGAGAAATCGAAGGTGTGGGAGTGAAACATCGTCCACACGTCGGTCTCGTCGAATCCGAACCGGTCGCGGGTGCTGGCGAGCAACCGGCTCACGTTGGCGTGCGTGACCTCGACCGCTTTCGGCCGGCCGGTCGTGCCCGAGGTGTAGAGCACGTAGGCCGCATCCGCCGCACGCACCCGGACATCGAGGGCGTCCGCGGGGGCCGCGGCGATGTGCTCGGCGTCGGTGTCCAGGTCGACGACCGCCCCATCTCCGGACGGCAGCAGTTTCCGGGACGCCGCGTCGGTGACGATCACCACGGCACCGGCGTCACCGAGCAGGTACGCCAGCCGCTCGCGCGGGTAGCGAGGGTCCAGCGGCAGGTACGCCGCACCGGACTTCAGCACGGCGAGCAACGCCACGACCAGGTCGGCACCGCGGTCGAGGCAGAGGCCGACGATCGAACCCGGACCGGCGCCGCGATCCCGCAGGAACCGGGCCAACCGGTTGGCACGAGCCTCCAGTTCCTGGTAGGAGAGCGTGACCCGCACGTCGGAGACGGCGGTGGCAGCCGGCTTCCGCCGCGCTTGCTCGGCGAAGAGCTCGTGCAGGGGCCGGCAGTCCGGCGCAGCCGAGAAGGCGTCGCCCTTCGAGCGGGCGACGACCGCGGCGAGCTCGGCCTCGGTGAGCATCTCCAGCTCGCTGACCCGGGAGCCGGGCTCACCGGCCGTCTGCAGCAGCCGCAGATAACAGGAGATCAGCTGCTCGACCGCCGCCGCGTCGAACAGGTCGGTGTTGTACTCGACCTCGAACACGGTGCGCTCGCCCGAAAACACCGACCAGGTGAGGTCGAACTTCGCGGTGCCACGTTCCAGACGGACGGGCTCGAGCCGCGCGGCGCCGAGGCGTCCGCCGGCTTCCGGCCGGTCTTGCGCGCCGAACACCACCTGCACGATGGGGCTGTGGGTGAGGGCCCGCTGCGGGCTGAGCTCGGACACCATCCGTTCGAACGGCAGATCCTTGTGCCCGAAGGCTTCCATCACGACGTCGTGTGTGCGGCGCAGCGCGTCGGCCAGCCGCGGACGCCCGGAAAGATCCATGCGGACCGGTACGGTGTTGACCAGCGGGCCGATCACCTCGGCCAGCTCGGCCCGGTCCCGCAGCGACACGGGAGTACCGACCACGAGGTCTTCCTGCCCGGTGTAGCGGGAGAGCAAAACACCGAACACCGTGAGGTACGCGGAGAAGGGCGTGACTCCCACGGTCGCGGCGACCGCACGCATCCTCGCGGCCACTTCCTCGGGCACTTCGAAGGCGACAGTCCGCCCCGTGAACGTCTGGGCGGCCGGGCGCGCCCGGCCGGCCGGTACCTCGAGTACCGGTGGCGCCCCCTCGAGCCGGTCACGCCAGAACTCGACTTCCCCGGCGAAGTCGCCCGCGACCAGCCGGCCGGATTCGGCGCCGGCGAAGTCGAGGTAGCGCGCGGGCGCCTCGGGCAGTTCGGGGGCACGGTCCCGGTAGAGCAGGTCGAGGTCACGTAGCAGCACTCCGAGTGCCACACCGTCGACGACCATGTGGTGCGCGGTGAACGCCAGCAGATGTCGTTCGACGCCCACGCGCACGAGCAGCAGCCGGGCCGGCGGGCCCCCGCGCAGGTCGAAGGGGCGGCAGGTGTCCTGGGTGGCCACTGCCAGCGCTTCGGCGTCCGGGTCGTCCTCCGCGGACACGTCGCGGTAGTTCCACTCGGCCGGCGCCTCGGCTTCGACGACCTGCTCGGGCCCCGAGCCGTCGTGCCCCGGCAGGAACCGCGTGCGCAGCGCGCCGTGCCTGGCGACCAGCGCGGTGTACGCCCGGCGAAGCGCCTCGGCGTCCAGCGGCCCGTCGACCCAGCAGGCCGCCGGCGTGTGGTAGGTCGCGGTGCCCGGGCTCCACTGCTCGAAGAACCACATCTGGCGCTGCCCGGACGACATCGGGCCCCGGTCCGCGGCGAGGCTCGGCAGGTCATCGGCCTGCCTCCGGGCCAGCAACCTGGTCAGCTCGGCTTCGGCGTCGAGGGAAAAGTCGTCGATGCTCACGTTCACGTTCCTTCCGTCAGCGTGCGGTGAACCCGCCGTCCACGGTGATCACCGCGCCGGTCACGTCGGTCGATTCGTCGGTGCCGAGCCAGACACACGTCTGCGCCACGTCGTGCGCGTCGACCAGCCGGTTGGTGGGCTGGTCGGTCACGAAGACGCTCTCGTGTTCGGCGGGCGGGAGGCCGAGGCTCCGCGCGATCTCGCCGAGCATCCGGCCGTCGAGATCCGGGTCGTCGCGAACCGATCCCGGGCACACCGCGTTGACCCGCACGCCCAGCGGGGCCAGATCCAGTGCGGCGGCCTTGGTGAGGCCGACGAGCGCGTGCTTGGCGGCCACGTAGGCCGAGAAGTAGCGGTAGCCGACCAGTCCAGCGGTCGACGCGATCGAGACGATGCTCCCCCGGCCGGCGCCGACCATCGCCGGCGCGACGGCCCGCAGCATCCGCCACGATCCGTCGAGGTCGACGTCGAGAACGAGACGCCAGCCGGCCTCGGTCACCTCGTGCACCGGAACTCCCGCCGGCGTGGCCAGTCCGGCGTTGTTCACCAGCACGTCGATACGGCCGAAGCGATCCAGTGTCTCGCCCACCGCCGCGGTCACGGCCACGGCATCCCGGACATCGACGTGCTGGGTGAGCACCGTCACCGCGTGGTCACGGCACAGTTTCGCGGTCGCACCCAGCTGATCTGCGGTGCCCAGCGGGTACGGGCAGCCGTCGATGTCACCGGCCACGTCGAGCAGCACGAGGTCGGCACCCTGCTCGGCGAAGGCCACGGCGATGGCGCGGCCGATACCGCGGGCTGCCCCCGTGACGACGGCGACCTTGTCGCGCAGCCGCATGATCAGTCCTTCCCGGTCATGATCGTCGCAAGGGCGCGGGCCGTGCGAAGGCGGTAGACGTCCTTGACGCTGAGCTCCCCGAAACCGGCTGCCCTGGCCTCGATCGCGGTCCGGAACGCCAGCAGCGAGGTGCCGCCGAGGAGGAACAAGTTGTCTTCCCGCGCGACCGGCTTCCCCAGTAGCCGCCGCCACAGCGCCATCAGCCATTCCTCGGCGCTGCGCCCATCGCCGCCGCTGGGGTCTGCGTCCGGCACCGCATCGCCGGGGTCCGGCAGCCGGCCGGCGTCCAGCTTGCCGTTCGGCGTCGTCGGCAACGCGGCGATCCGCGTGATCGAGCGGGGCAGGCAGTGCTCCGGGAGCTCGGCGGCGAGCCGGTCGCGCAGGGCGGCCGGATTCGCGCGGTTTCCGACGACGTAAGCGGCGAGGTAGGCGTCCTCCCGCTCCCGGACGACCACCGCGGCCGCGACGACGGACGGATCCCGCAGCAGCGCTGCTCGCACCTCGCCCAGCTCGATGCGGTGCCCCCGGATCTTGACCTGGCTGTCGAGCCGACCGAGGTGCTCCAGCTCGCCGGAGGGCAACAGCCGGCCCCGGTCTCCGCTGCGGTACCGCCGGGTGCCGCCGGGGCTCGCCGTGAATCGCCGTGCGGTCAGCGAAGCACGGCCGAGGTACCCCCGCGTCACGCCGGCACCCTCGACATGGATCTCTCCGGGCACGCCGACCGGCAGCCGTCGGCCGTGCCGGTCCCGGACGCTCACCGTCCACCCGGGCAGGGCGGCGCCGATCGACCGGGACCCCGTCTCGACAGCCTGCGCGTCGACGACCTTCCAGGTGCAGTGCACGGTCGTCTCGGTGATCCCGTACATGTTCACCACGCGCTGCAGCGGGTAGCGGCCGATCCAGTCCCGGAGCACCTTCGGGTCGAGCGGCTCGCCGCCGAAGATCAGCAGCCGGACCGGGAGCGGCTCGGATCCGGAGTCCACCACAGCCAGCTGGGCGAACGCCGACGGCGTCTGGTTGAGGACCGTGACGTGTTCGCGGCGCAGCAGCCGGTGGAATGCGTGCGGGTCGCGGGCGGTGTCGCGGGGCACCACGACCAGCCGGCCACCGGTGGTGAGGCAGGCCCAGATCTCCCACACGGAGAAGTCGAAGGCATAGGAGTGGAACAAGGTCCACACGTCTCGCGGGCCGAAGCCGTACTCTCCGGTGGCGGCCAGCAGGCTCAGCACGTTCCGGTGGGTGACGAGGACGCCCTTGGGCGTTCCGGTCGAACCGGAGGTGTAGATGACGTAGGCGTCGTCGTCCGCGGCGGGCATCGGCAACCGCACCGGCTCGGCAGACGACACCCTCTCGGCCGAGAGGACCGACGCGTCGGTGTCGATCGGCAGAGCGTCCTGCGCGATGACGGCGGCGAGCCCGGCGTCGCTCGCCGTGAACGACAGCCGCTGGCGCGGGTAGGCAGGATCGAGCGGCACGTAGGCCGCGCCGGCTCGCAGCACGCCCAGCAGCACCGCGATCAGGCGGGCCGACGGCGCCATCGCCACACCGACGCGGTCACCTCGGTGAACGCCGGCCGAGGCGAGCCCGGCGGCGATCTCTTCCGCCTGCCGGACGAGCCGGCGGTAGGTCAGCTGGGCGTCAGCGGCACAGACGGCGATCGATTCGGGGGCCTCGGCGGCCCGCGCGGTGACCGCCGAGACGATCGTGGCGGCCGGGTCGACGGCGATGTCCGACCGGCCGGGGGCCGTGGGGACCAGCTCGATCGCGCCGACCGCGTCCCGCTCGTCGACGCCGAGCACCGCCGCGATCGAAACGAGCAAGGCCTCGGCCGCTGCCGGGTGGACCAGATCCGTCCGGTAGTGGCAGTCCAGCCCGGTACCGGTGAGCCGGAGCTCGACAGCGCCGGGCTGACCGGACCGCCACTCGTCCACGGTGGGCACGTCGGCCGGGTCCACGGTCACAGCCGGGATGTCGGCACCCTCCGGCAGCGCCGCGCCCGGCAGCCGGACCGAGCCCCGTAGCTCGGCTCGGCTCGCCCGCTCGCTGACTTCAACGGCCAGCACGCCGCAACCCCCGGTCCACGCGACACCGATCGGCACGACCGCGGCGCCGGTGTACCGGCCGAGGACCACCGCGGCCGCCACGCAGATGTCCTCGACGTCCAGGCCGGCCCGGATCGTGGCCGTTCGCACCGCCACTCCGGCCGGGCCGGGTGCGCCGATCCGCGCCCAGTCCAGGGGAAGCTCGTCCACCGGGTGGCCGGCCTCGGCCGGCGGGGGGAAGGCGGGCAGCGGACGCGAAGTGAGCCGGGCCCCGAGACGACGCACGCCACGCAGGTCCATCGCGGAGGCGTGGGCCGAGACGATCAGGTGCTGCACACCGTCGGCGTAACGCAGCAGGACGAGCCGGATTCCCGGTCCTCGCCGGTGATCCAGCGGCCGCCGCATGATCCGCCGCCGCACCTCGGCGGCCCGTTCGTCGGTGCTCGCGAGCACGGTGTCTTCCGGGTACAGGCGGATGCCGGGTTCAGCCGGTGTCCCAGTGCACACGAAGGCGGCCGCGGACAGGGCGCTCGAGTTCATCTCAGGTCCCCAGGGTCGTCCGGATGGCCCGCAGCAGCGGGAGCGCGTCGTCGACCAGGTACATGTGCCCGCCGGGCACCTCGACGACCGAACAGCCGGCGGCGGTCACCTTCTCCCAGCGTTCGCAGTCTTCGGCACCGACGATGTGGTCGTCCGTCCCGCGGATCGCGGTGATGGGCACCGGCAACGGAGACCCTCCGGTGTCGCGGTAGGACTCGTGCATCCGCACGTCCTCGCGAAGCACGGGCAGCACGATGTCACGCAGGTCCGGGATGTCCAGGGCGGGATGCCGGTAGCCGGCGAGGTGCTCGACCCTGGCCACGAACTCGTCGTCGGTCAGCGGCGCGGGGTCACGGCCGAGCGGCGTCGTCGGGTCCAGCGACCCGCTGGCGAACAGGTGCACCGGCCGGTAGCCGTGACCGAGCAGCCACCGTGCCACCTCGTAGGCCACCAGCGCCCCGAAGCTGTGCCCGAACAACGCGATCCGATCGTCCGGGGCGCTCCTTCCGGTCACCTGTTCCGCGGCGAACGCCACCGTGTCCGGCAGGCTGAGCGGCCATGGCTGGTCGAAGCACTCCTCCCGGCCCGGGAGCTGGACGCCGTGCACGGTGCAGCCCGGCTGGACCGGCCATGAACGGTAGAGGGATGCCCCTCCGCCGGCGTAGGGAAATCCGAACAGCTTCGTGTGCATCTCCGGTTTGCTCCTCACCTCAGCGGTCGGAGTGGTGGCGAACCAGGAAGTCCTGCAGGACCAGCCGGTCCAGCCGCGACCGCCGGAAGGTGGCGGTCGCGGTCCACGGGTCGCGGATGATGGGCTGGCCGCGCAGGTTGAGCGACGTGTTGAGGAGCACCGGCAGGCCGGTCAGCTCGCCGACCCGGCCCAGCAGCTGCCACAGGCGCGGGTTGTCGGCACGCGACAGCACCTGCACGCGGGCGGTGCCGTCGACGTGCGTGACAGCAGCGAGCGCGTCGCGGAACTCCGGCCGGGTACGGGTGATCACGAGCATGTGCCGGTACGACTCCGTCGTGCCCGGCCGGATGTCGAAGAACCGGCCCGCATCCTCTTCACGAACCACCGGCGCGAACGGCCGGAAGTCCTCACGCTGTTTCACCACGGCGTTGAGCCGGTCGCGCACCCCGGCATCACGTGGATCGGCCAGGATGCTGCGATTGCCCAGCGCGCGCGGGCCGAACTCCATCCGCCCGCTGAACCATCCGACGAACTTCCCGTCGGTCAGCAGGTTCGCCACGTCGTCGAGCAGCTTGTCCTCGTCGTCGTACGCCTGACCGGCGATCCCGTCGGTGCCCGCGATCGCGGCGGCGCATTCGGCCTCGGAGTACGCGGGCCCCCAGTACGGCATCGTCATCCGGGGAAAGCGGCGCCGATCGTGGACCATCAGCGCGGCGCCGAGCGCGGACCCGTCGTCACCGGCGGCCGGCTGGATGAACACGCGCTCGAAGATGCCACTGCGTTCGAGCATCCCGTTGAACGTGCAGTTGAGCGCGACACCGCCGGCGAAACACAGGTTGCGCTCGCCCGTCTCGGCGGCGAAGCACCGCATGCTGTGCAGGAGCGCGACCTCGACGATCTTCTGCACGGTGGCCGCGACGTCCATGTGGTCCTGGGTGATCGGGGCGCCCGGCTCCCTGGCGGGACCGAACAACCCGGCAAGCGCGCGGCGGGTCCCCCGCAACGTCTCGAATTCCTGCCAGCCACGGTTCCGCGCCAGGACAGGTACCGCGTACGTGCCGTCCGGGCGCAGGCGCACCAGCTGGTTCGCCGCCTCCGGGAACCGATCCGGATCGCCGTACGGAGCGAGACCCATCACCTTGTACTCGTCCGAGTTGAACTCGAAACCCAGATGCAGTGTCACCGCGCCGTAGAGCGTGCCGAGCGAGTGCAGCGCCGGAATCAGCCGAAGCGGCCGGATGCCGGCACGGTCGGCCACCGCGACGGTCATGCTCTCGGTCTCCCCCATGCCATCGGCGACCACCACCAGCGCCCGTTCGAACCCGCTGAGGGCGTAAGCGCTCGCACCGTGCGCCAGGTGATGCCGCACCGGGCGGAACAGACGGTCCCAGTCGGCGTCCGGGAATGCCTGCGCCAAACGGCTTTTCATCGACTCGGGAGCGTAGACATCTTCGTAACGCCGACGGAAGTACTCGTTGAGCGAGTCCGTCGGTGCCGGCTCGTAGTGGAACCCGTGCGCTACGGCGTCCAGATCGGCGAGACGCAGGCCGGCTTCGCGAAGGCAGAACTCGATCGCGTTGACCGGCAGCGCGCCGGTGGTCTTCACGCCGGTGAACCGCTCCTCCGCGGCAGCGGCGACGACGCCGTCGTCGGTCACCAACGCGGCGGCCGCGTCCAATCCCTGCACGATCCGGTATTCGCGTTCGTCCAGGTGCGGCAGTTGCCTGCGCTTGAAGGACATTCCGTCCGGCAAGCCGCTGATACCCAATACCCGCATGATGATCCGGCCTCCGTGTGTTGCCGACTGGCCGCTGACGTCCTTGACCTGCTCGACGATAGGGCGCAAGCGGGCCGCCGTCCCCACACCCGAGTAGCAACCCCTCCCCGCCCTAGGTCAGGGACGGCGTGTGCCGTGTGGCCGGGGACGGCATCGTGGGCCCGTCTCTACGCTTGCCGTATGAAGCGTCAAGCCGTCTTGGTGACCGGAGGAGCCGGATATCTGGGCTCCGTGCTGTCCCTCCGGCTCGCTGCGGCGGGTCACCCAGTGGTCGTGGTCGACAACCACTTGACCTCCACCCCGCGTGCGTCCACCACGGACGTGCGGCACATCGAGGGTGACGTCCGGTTCGTGGCCGATTGGGGAGCTGCGCTGCGCGGAGTGGACACGGTCGTGCACCTCGCGGCGATCGTGGGTGATCCGGCCTGCGATCTCGACCACGACCTGACGTGGGAGACGAACTACCTCGCGACCGTCCACCTGGTGGAGGCCTGCCGCGCGGCGGGCGTACGCCGGTTCGTGCTCGCGTCCACGTGCAGCAACTACGGTCTGTCTCCGGACGACCGCGCGCGCATCCACTCTCCGATGCAGCCGCGATCGCTCTACGCGCAGACCAAGATCTTCGCCGAGCACCACGTGCTTTCGGCCCGCTGCGCAGCCTTCAGCACATCGATCCTGCGGTTCGCGACCCTTTACGGGATCTCGCCCCGGATGCGGTTCGACCTCGCTGTCAACACCATGACCGCGATGGCCGTTCAGCAGCACAAGGTCGTCGTGCACGGAGGCTCGCAGTGGCGGCCGCTCCTGCACGTCGAGGACGCCGCGCAGGCGCTGCTGCTGGCGGTCGGCGCACCTGCGGCCGGTGGGACAGGCGACACCTACAACGGTATCTACAACTGCGGCTCGGACGGTGAGAACTACCAGCTGCGCCAGGTCGGCCAGATCATCGTCGACGCCGTACCGAGCGCCCGGCTGGTCGTCGAGCACACCAGCCTCGATCCACGGGATTACCAGGTGGACTTCACCTCCGCGCGGCTAGGTCTCGGCCTGCGCCCGCGCAGAACGGTCCACGACGGGGTCGGCGAACTCGCCGTCGCGGTGGCGAACGGCCGGTTCGGACTCGCGACGGATCCCCGCTACAGCAACGTCGAGACGGTCGCGGCCGCCGTACGCGACCGCCCGCTCGCGGCGGTCGGCGCCTGAGGAGGCGGATACCCATGCAGGTCGCCTACGCCACCTGGGCCGGACCAGGCCGGGCCAACGAAGACCTCGTCGTGGCGACGAACGACTCGGTGGTCCTGCTCGACGGCGCGACCACGATGGTGCCGGACACCGGATGCGTCCACGATGTCGTCTGGTTCGTCGGGCGGCTCGGCACGGCGCTGACCACCCGGCTGACCACCGACCCGGGGACCGCGCCGGCCCCCGCTCTCGCCGACGCGATCGCCGCGGTGCGGCGATCGCACGAGGACACCTGCGATCTGGCTCACATCGACTCGCCGACCGCGGCAGCGGCGGTCCTGCTCGACCGCGGGGAGCGGATCGACTACCTCGTCCTGTGCGACACGACGGTCGCGTTCCGCCTGCGGGACGGCAGGATCCTCGTCGTCACCGACGAACGAATCCGGCAATTGCCGGACGACTACCAGACGACCAAAAGACTGCTGCGCAACAGGTCCGGTGGGTTCTGGGTGGCCGGCGCCGACCCGGCCGCCGCCGGCCACGCACTCCAGGGCGGTTTTGCCGCATCCGATGTGGACAGTGTGCTGGTCCTCACCGACGGCGTCACCCGGCTGGTCGAGCGATACGAGACGACCTGGCCGGAGCTGTTCCGGCTCGCCGAGTCCGGCGGCCCGGAAACCGTGCTGGCCCGGCTGCGGCGCGCGGAGTCGGCCGAACCCGGCCGGTTCCCCGGGAAGCTCCACGACGACGCGACGATCGTGTTCTGCGCGGTCACCACCCAGGAAGGGGAGTACGTCGACGAGCTTCGCTAGCCACCCTCCCATCGCCCTGGGCATCCAGGGCATCCCCCCACACCATCAACCTTAGGGAAGCACCATGAGCGAAACCGACGGCCATCAGGGCGACTGGCTGGTTCTGGTCAACGAGGAGGAACAGCATTCGCTGTGGCCCGGCTTCGTGGCCGTGCCGAGCGGATGGCGGATCGCGCACGGACCGGACGCCCGGGATTCCTGCTTGACCTACGTGGAGCGGGCATGGCCGGACATCAGGCCACGCTCGGTCCGCACGGCGCTCACGAACGCTGCGACGGCCGCAGATGCGACCGACCGGGCATGACCCCGCGGTCGTCCGGCCCGTGCGGCGCCGGAACGCCCGGCGCACGCTGGTCTGTCTCGGCTTCGCCGGCGGCGGAACCGGGGCCTATCGCGCGTGGGCCGATGTGCTCGACGACGAGACCGACCTGGCCCTGATCTGCTACCCGGGCCGGGAGGGCCGGTTCTCCGAGCCCGCGGCCGGTAGCTGGCAGGAGTTGGTGCGAGACACCGCGGACGCCGTGCGCCGGACGGCATCGACCCCGTTCGTCCTCTTCGGGCACAGCATGGGCGGCTGGGTCGCGTTCGACGTCACGCTTCAGCTGCAGCGCCAGGGCGGCGCCGTCCCCGAGGCGCTCGTGGTGTCCTCGTGCAACTCGCCCGTCCGCGGGCTGACCGAGCGGGATCGCTTTCCGCGGGTCAGCGACGACGACGAGAGCCTGGTGCACTGGATGCGCACCTCCGGCTCGTTGCCCGACCACGTCCTGGGCGATGCCGACATGCTGGCGATGGCCCTTCGGCTCATGCGCGCCGACCTTCGCGTCCGGGACACCTACCGGCCCGACCGGCGGGCCGCCGTGCAGGTACCGCTACAGGTTTGTCACGGGGTGGACGACGACGTGATCGAACAGTCGGTCGCCGAGCAGTGGCAGGCCGCGGCCGCCGGGCCGTTCTCGATCACCCGCCTCCCCGGCGGCCACTTCTACCAACCGCGGATCTGGCGGGACCTGCCGAAGCATTTCGCAAGCCTTGCGGCGGCGCCCGAGTTCGCCGGGAAGGAGAGCTGAACGACCATGCGAGCGTCGATGAGCACACAGGTGGACCTCCGGGTGATGCCCGGAGCTCCGGCGCTGATCGAAGTGTCCGGAGTAGACAGTATGGAACAGGCGAGGACCTGGCTTCGGCACCGCCGCCAGGGGCTGCGCGCGGCGCTTGACGAGCACGGTGTGGTCTTCCTCCGCGGCCTGCCGATCCGCGGCGCAGAGGACTTCGCCGTGGTGCGGGACTGCGTGGTCTCGTCGCGCGCGCCCTACCGGGAGAAGGCGACCCCGCGCAGTGCCTTCGGCGACGACGTCTACTCCTCGACGGACCTGCCGGCCGCACAACGGATCCGGATGCACAACGAGAACAGCTACACGATGACCTTTCCCGGCGTTCTGCTCTTCTGCTGCCTCGAGGCGCCACGCGAGGGTGGCGCGACGCCGACCGCCGACTGCCGCCGCGTCCTGGCCGAGCTCCCCGGCGAGCTCGTGCACCGGTTCCGCGAACACGGCTGGGCGTTGCGGCGCAACTACAGTGAGCACCTCTCACTGCCGTGGCGGACCGCGTTCGGCACGGAGTCGCGAGCGGATGTCGAGCGGTACTGCCGGCAGAACGTGATCGGTCCGACGTGGGGAACGGACGGTGCGCTCCACACCACCCAGGTGCGCTCGGCGATCGTCCACCATCCGCGGACCGGCGCCGCCGTGTGGTTCAACCACGTCGCGTTCTGGAACCGGTTCTCGCTCGACGACAGTATCCGGGACGTGCTCGAGTCCGAGTTCGGCGCGGACGGGTTGCCGTTCGCGACGTCGTTGGGCGACGGCACCGAACTGACCGAAGCCGAGGTGGCCACGATGAACGCCGCGTACGATGCGGCCACGGTGCGCGAGCCGTGGCAGCCGGGGGACGTGATGGTCGTCGACAACATCCTGGCCGCGCACGGGCGAGATCCGTTCCGCGGCGACCGCAGGATCGCGGTCGCCATGGGCGATCCCGTCGCGCTGGAGGACTGCGCGCCGACCGTACCCGCCGCAGCGGGCCTGGGCTGAGGGAAGGACCGGCATGCCGACGACCGCGGACACCGACCTGATGGAACGCCTGCGCGAGGTCGTGGCGCTCCGCCCCGGGGATCTCGCCGTGGTGGAAGCGGACGGCCAGCTCACCTACGGCGAGCTGGCCGATCGGATCGACCGGCTGGCCCGGGTCCTGCACCGCCACGGCGTCGGCCGGGGCGATCTGATCGGCATCTGCCTGCCACGCCGAGGTGAACTGCTGGTGGCGTTGCTGGCGGTGTGGCGGCTGGGCGCCGCGTTCGTCCCGATGGACCCGGTGTACCCGCCGGAACGCTTGCGGCACATGGCTTCCACCGAGGGAATGTGCGCTGTGCTGACAGACGGCACCACAGCTCCGTCGTTGTTCGGAGTTCCGGCGATCCGGGCGGACGATCCGGCGGCGGAGGCTCCGGATCCCTCACCGGCGCCACGTTCCGGAAGCGGCCACTCGGACGCGCTCGCCTACGTGATCTTCACGTCCGGATCCACCGGCACCCCGCTGGGGGTCCAGGTCGGCCGGAAGTCGTTGACCCATCTGATGGCGAGCCTCGAACGGTCCGGGGTATACCCGGTGGCCGGAGCACGGGTGGCCTGGAACGCCAGCGTGTCGTTCGACGCCTCGGTCCAGCAGTGGATCCGGGTCTGCCGGGGCGACACGATCGTTCTGCTCGACGAGGAGGTGCGCACGGATCCGCAGCGCCTGGCGGAGTTCCTCGCCGATCACGGCGTGACGGACCTGGACGTGACGCCCTCGCACTGGCAGGTGCTGCGCGACCACGTCCGGCAGCCGCTTCGGCTGTTCATCGGCGGTGAGCCGATCCCGCCTCGCATGTGGACGGATCTGGCGAACCGCGATGCGGTGCGTGCGGTCAACCTCTACGGTCCGACGGAATGCACCGTGGACTCGACGGCGGCCTGGATCACCGGCGGGCGGCCGACGATCGGACGGGCCCTGCCCGGCGTGCGAACCTACGTGCTCGGCAAGGCCCTCGAACCGGTCCGCACCGGTGAGCTCTACCTCGCCGGCCCCGGGGTCGCCCACGGCTATCGCGGGCGACCCTCCCGTACCGCGGAGCGGTTCCTCGCCGACCCGTTCGCCGCCGACGGCTCCCGCATGTACCGCACCGGGGACCGGGTCCGCCGGTCGGACGACGGCGAACTCGAGTTCCTCGGGCGTGCCGACCGGCAGGTCAAGATCCACGGCTTCCGGATCGAGCCGGCGGAGATCGAGGCCGCGCTCGCCACGCATCCGGGTGTCGAGTCCCCCGTCGTGGTCGTCCACGACGATCCCCACCGCGGCCGGGTGCTCGTGGCGTACTGCCTCGCAACCGTCCCGGCGGCCCGGCTGCGTGAGCACACCGCCGCCCGGCTGCCCGGGTTCATGGTGCCGGCCGCCTTCGTGCCGATGCGCGAGCTGCCGCGCACCGCGAGCGGCAAGGTGGACACCGCCGCCCTGCCCGCCCCCACGTTCGAGGAGTCCAGCGCGGCGCCGGGGAGCGAAGAACAGCTGCCGGCCGGGCCGGTGGAAACGCTCATCGCGCAGATCTGGGCGGACGTCCTCGGCCGCGAGCACGTCCACGCGACCGACGACTTCTTCGCGCTCGGCGGCCATTCCCTGCTCGCCCTGCACGTCGTGGCGGCGATCAAGCAGGAATGGGGAGTGCGGCTGCCCTCGATGACGGTCTACCAGCTCCCCCGCCTGCGCGACCTGGCCCGGCACGTCGCGAAGATCACCGCCGGCCAATCCCGCCAGGCCGACCGGGGCGCTGGACGGTCACACGCGCGGAGCGCCATCACCCGTTCGGACTACCCGGCGGTGAGCGTGCCGCGCACGGGCTCGAGCGCCTTGCCGGAGCCGTGATCGGCGGACAGTGCGGCCGGCTCCGAGGATTCGGGTCGGGAGCGCACTGCGTACCGGCGGCCGAGAGTGCGTACGTCGGACACCGGAAACCGGCTGTTCGAGCCGCCCTCGCCGCCGGAATCGGTCCCGGCGTCGGTGTACGGGCCGGGCCGTGACGTAGACGCCCGGCGATCGTTCCGGGTGACGGGGAAGCCCGGTCAGGGTGCGATTCCCACCCCGTCCATCCGGCTCCACGCGCGCTCCTGCGCCGCGGTCATGGCCGGCCACGCGACTTGGCCCGGGCGCGGCCGGATTCGCGTGGAGTACGGGGACGGGCGGTATCCGGGGTCGTAGAAGCATCCGCCGCCGTAGGTGATGTCGGATGCTTCGCAGGAACTTGCGATCGTGCGTGGGTCGGGCTTCCGGCCCGTGCGCACCCAGGTGTCGAGGGCGGCGAGGGATGTGGCGTACTCGGCGGCGCTCAGGTTGTCGTGCTCGGCTTCCCTCGTGAACGTCTGGACGAGGTGGCCGTCCTGCCCGGTGCCGCGCAGGGTCTCGCGGTAGGCCGCCTCGTGTTCGACGAAGACCGAGGGGTCGTCGATCGCGTGCAGGGTGAGGACCGGGAGGGAAACCCGGCCGGTCAGGTCGCTGTCGTAGGAGAGGTCACGGCGTGCGGTGGGGTCGGCCGCGAAGCGGGCCACTCCCGCGTTGAGGGCGCGGTCGTCGTGGGAGCCCGCGTACCGCACGCCCTCGTTGCCGAACGGGTTGCGGCCGCCGAGCCGGGTTCCGACGATGTCCTGGAACAGGAAGGTCGCGTAGAGCAGGTGCGTCGGCAGTGAGCGTTCCGGGATGCTCGTGACGGCGGTGATGTCGTCGAGGTTCCGCTGCTGGGCGGGTGTCCGGTCGCCGGCGGTGCCGGTGCACTCGCGCAGGCGCGCGAGGACTTCGTCCGGGGTCAGCGGGGAATCCACGGGCAGCCCTTGCCACAGCGGGTATGGCGGCTCTGCCGGACGGGGCAGGTTGCGGCAGTAGTACTGGTAGACCACCCGCAGATCCACGCGGTGGTCGTACCCGCGCGAGCCGCCGGCCAGCAGTCCGCTGGTCAGCAGCACCCCGTCGTAGGCGCCGGGCTCCCGGCCGTAGGTCTCGGCGACCTTCGCGGCGACGTTGCCCCCGAAGGACTGGCCGTGGACGTAGGTCCGGCCGGGACGCCCGAACCGCTCGACGAACAGGCGGCGCACGTTTTCCGTGTCGGCCGCGGCCATCCTGACCCCGTAGCCACCGCGCCGGTACGAAGAGGCGGCCCAGGCGTAGCCTTCCTCGACCAGCACCGCCCACTCCGCCAGGTCCGTCGTGGTCGTCGAGGGGTCGTAGGACGTGCCGGGCCCGCCGTGCGCGTGGACCACGAGCGAACGGTTCCAGCGCTTCGGGACGGCGATCGTGTAGTACGCGCCATTCGCGTCCTGGCCGGAGTAGCAGGTGGCCTTCCCGAGCAGAACGGCCGGGCAGGGGCTTTCCGGCGGCTGCGTCGTACTCGCCCGGCCGGGGACCGCGGACCCCAGGAGCGCGGTGACGAGCAGCGTGCCGAGCACCACCCGACGGCGGAGGCGGAAACCGGGGACGGTGTCGGTCAAGGAGTTCCCTTTCCAGTGAAGTCCGGCAAGCCGGCGAAGAAGTCGACGACCGGCGGCCGCGTCGCCGGGGCGCTGTGTCCCGCCCCGGGGACCACGGCCTGCCGGACCGCGGTGCCGTGGCCGGCCAGGCTCCGGGCCAGCCGGTCGAGCTGCTCGGGCCGGCTGAAGCCGGGGTGGCCCATGGCGGCCAGGTCGGCCCGCCCGTCGTCGTCGGCGCCGATGACCAGCAGCACCGGCACCCGCGCGACCGCGGCGGGATCCACGGTGATCCCGAACCGCTGCCGGGTGTCGCCGATGCCGTCCGGCCAGGCGAGCGAGTCGTCGAGCAGGGTCACTCGGCCGGGTGCGCCGACGGCGACGGCGGCGGCCCGGTCCGGGTGCAGGTAGAGGAAGCGGTGGGCGAACTGCCCGCCGGCGGAGTGCCCGCACAGCAGCACGGTGCCGACGCGGGCGTTCCACCGGACCCGGACCTGCTCCAGGATGTCGAGCAGCACCAGGTCGGACCGGATGCCGCCGGCGTCGGCGAGGGTGAACCCGTGCACGTCGTCCGGGTCGCCGATGCCGGCCGGGAACAGCGGTGTCACGACGATGACGTGGTGCTGCTCGGCGAAGGGAATGAACCCCTCGCGCAGCTCTCCGACACTGCGGCCGGTGCCGTGCACGGCCACCAGGACCGGCAGTTCGGCATCGGGAGTCCAGCTCGTCGGGACGTAGGCGCAGTAGCTGCAGCGCGGCTCGTTCGGCGCGGCGAAGAACGGGGTGCGTTTGGTGAGCAGCTGGCGGCCGGGGTGCGTGGCGGGCAGGTCCGCGGCCCGGATCACGACGGCTCCACCGGGCGGCCGGTGACCCGGACGCCGGCGAGGGGAACGTGGTGCTGTCCCGCGTGGGTGTCGCGGTCGCGGAGCGAACCCTGCCCGACCGGGCGGGGGAACGAGATCTTCACGACGTTGAGCGCGGGGATCCGGAACAACCGGACGGCGCTCTCCTCGACGTGGTAGAGCTCCGCGATCGTCCGCTCGTCCACCGCGTCGACGGCGATCCGGTAGCCCTCGGCGTCGCGCAGGAACAGCTCCATGGTGACCCAGAACGGTCCGGCGTTCTTCGAACGGACCTCGTGGGCGAGGTCCGCGAGCGTGGTCTCAGGCAACGGTCGGCTCCTCCAGCTCGGTCCGGAACAGGCTCGCCGGGGAGGCGCAGTCGACGACGTGGTTCAGCACGAACTCGTACGCCGCGCCCCGTTCGACCTCCGCGGGCGAGAACGGGAAGGCGAGACTCGGCAGGTAGCTCATCCCCGGGGCCGGCAGGTGCAGCATCAGCGGGTTGGCGACCTTGGCGATGGCCGTCGCGGTCGCCTGGTCGGGTGCGTTGACGAGCAGCATGACGCCGACCTCGCGGGGTGGCCCGCTCTCGGGCTCGAGGTCGTCCAGCACCGCGTTGTGACCGTAGAGGCGGAGGTCGAAGGCGTACTCGTCGTCCGCCAGTTCCAGTGTCTGGCGCACCCGCTGGGTGATCATCGTGCGCATCAGGTTCGCCCAGGCGTCGATGTCCGCGAGGATGCGCGGGTCCCGGACCGCCGAGAACGACACGGTCTCGTAGCCGGTGATCCGGGCGCCTTCCAGCTTGATCGTGTACTGCCCGGCATGGTGGAACCGCGACCCCTCGACGCGGACGATCCGGTCGTCGACCGCGGTGTACCGCGCGTCCCGGACGTCGAGGGTGCCGGCGGGCTCGCGCATCTCGAACGGGTCCGCGGTCTCGTACAGCATGTGCGCGGCCACGGAAATCGGCGTGCACGACACGGCCGGGTCGAGCGGCTCGATGGTGAAGCCGTGCGCGTCGATGGTGGCGAGGACCCCGCCCGCACGCGGGTCGCCGGTGCACTGCCCGCCGCACTCGACGATCTTGGCGGCGTGCCACGTGGGCCCGGCGGGCATGCCCTTCATGAGCGGATACGCGGCCGCCACGGCGGTGTCGGTGGCGCGGCCGGCGAGCACGACCTGGGCCCCCGCGCGCAGCGCCGCGACGATCGGTTCGTGCCCCATCGCGCCGACGATGCGGGTGCAGCTCTCGAGGGTCTCGGCCCGCAGCTCCCCCAGCGGCGGCAGCGGGTGGATCCGGCCGGCGTCGAGGTGTTCCTTCAGATCGGTGGCGGTCTGCTCGCTGTAGATCTTCGCGACCCGCAAGCTCAGGCCCGCTTCGGCCAGCACCTCGGCGGCGATCCCGGCGACCCAGTCGACGCCGCCGTCGGTCCCGCTCGTCCCGCAGGAGCCGACGATCACCGGGATGCCCGCGCCGGCCGCGGCCGTCAGCAGGCTGCGCAGGTCGCGAGCCACCGCCTTGGCCGTCGTCTTGGGCTGCCCGGACCCGAGGTAGTAGGGGCCGGAATCGGTGGACCCGGCGTCGATGCTGATGACGTCGGCACCCAGGGCGATGCCGCGCTCGATGGTGGCGTGGTCCCACCCGGCGCCGAGCATCCCGCTCGGCGCCAGGACGCGCACTCTGTCCATGTTCCTCACTTCTCTCCGTTGACGACGAACCGCGCCCGTCCCGCGAGCGCGGCCACCAGCTCTTCCGCGCCGCGCAGGCCCGCGGCCCTCCGCGCTTCGGCGGTCTGCCCGGCCAGGTGGGAATGGACGACGATCCCGGCCACCCCGCGCAACGGACTGCCGGGCGGCAGCGGCTCCTCGGCCACGACGTCGAGCGCGGCGCCCGCGATCTCCCCGTCCCGCACGGCCGCGACGAGGGCGTCCTCGTCGACGATGGCGCCGCGCGCGGTGTTGACCAGCNNCACCGCGCGCGCCGCCGCGCCGTAACCGATGAGGCCGAGCGTCGAGCCGCGGAGTTCGCGCCCGTCCGCACGCGGCCAGTTCCCCTGCGCCACCCCGTTCGCCGAGTGCACGAGCCGCCGCGCTCCCGCCAGCAGCAGCCCGAGGGTGTACTCGGCCACGGCGTTGGCGTTGACGCCGGGCAGGTTGCTCACCGTGATCCCGAGCCGGGCCGCGGCGGTGACGTCGATCGAGTCGTAGCCCACGCCCGTCCGCACGATGACCCGCAACCGCGGTGCGCGGGCGAGGACGTCGCCCGTCAGCGGCTCGTTGGCCACCAGTGCCGCGTCGACACCGGCGAGGGCGGCGGCGAGGTCCCCGGGATCGCGACGGCCCGTCATCGGCAGGTGCGCGGTCTCCAGGCCGCGACTCCGCAGGAACCGGTCGGTTTCGTCACCGGGGCGCAGGTAGTCCGTGGTGATCAGGACGCGGGCCGTCACAGCGGGCGTCCCGTGGACGACCGGCGCCGCACGGCGCTGATCCGGGCGACCGCCAGCACGGCGAGGAGCCCGACGATCGCGACGTGCAGCGGGAGCAGGGCCCAGCCCGTCAGGTCGACCAGGCCGCCGACCAGGGCCGGCCCGAGGAAACCGCCGCCCACCCAGCCCACGGTGTAGAGCCCGGTGTAGGTACCGACCACGCGGGCGGACGGGGCGAGGTTCCACAGCACGACGACCGCGTTGACCAGGAACGAGGACGCGCCCGCGGCCGCGACGCACAGGCCGACGACCACGCCGGCGGGTGTTCGCACCACCGCGCCGAGCACCATGCCGACCGCGAACACCGTCATCCCGGCCTGCATCACCCGCAGCCGGCCGAAGCGTTCGGCGAGCCTCGCGACCGGGTAGGCGGCCAGGATGAAAGCCGCGCCACTGGGCAGGGTCAGCCCGCCCGCTTCGCCGCGGGACAGGTGCAGCACCTCCATCCCGTACGGCGTGATGAGCGCTCGCGAAGCGGCCCACGCGCCACCGAAGAGGAGAATGGCGCCGATGAGCAGCAACCGGCTGCGGTCGGTGTCCCGGACGATGTCGAGCACCGTGTCCCGCACCCGCAGCCCGGGCTTCGCCGTGCCGTCTTCCTCCTCGCGGTCCTCCTCGAGCGCGGTCCGGTAGGCCGGCGACCGGTTGTCCCGCACCTTCGCGGCGAGCACGGCCAGGGACACGACCATCAGGACCGCGGGAACCGCGAACGACAGCTTCGGGTGCGCGTCGACCAGGAAGATGCTGATCAGGGCCGCGACCATCACCGTGAGGCTCGACGCGATCTTGACGACGGCGTTGGCGCGGCTGCGCCGCTCGGGCGGCACGAAGTCGGGGAGCAGGGATTCGGCGATCGGCTTGAACGAGTTCGCGACGAGCGCGTAGCCGAACATCACCACGATCAGCAGCGGCAGTGCGCCCGCGACGTGCGGGATGAGCAGGAACAGCAGCGCGGCCACGGGCATCCCGGCGACGAGGTACGGGATCCGCCGCCCCCACGAGGTGCGGGTGCGGTCCGACCGGTTGCCCATCCACGGCTGGATGAAGAAGCCGAGCACGTTGTCCATCCCCATCAGCAGGCCGACCAGTGCCGCGCTGCCGATGTGCTCGCGCAGCAGCGGCGGCACCTGCGAGTCGTAGAGGTTCCACGTCGACTCCTGCGCGAAGACCGCCAGGGCGACGAAGAACGTGATCCGGCCCGTCCGCACGCGCTGTGCGCTCGACGTCGTCGTCATCCGGCACCTCCTGTCCGACCGCGGGTGCGGTGGCCGCCACGCTACTTTTGCTATAGCAAGAACGTCAAGGGTTGCATCTGGTCATTGCCATGGCGGATAGAGTGACGCCATGGCGAGTGAGACGTTGAAGGGCCTGACGGCCGACACGCTGGCCGACCGCGCGTACCGCGCCATCCGGGACGCGGTCGCCACCGGCGAACTGCGGCCCGCGCAGAAAGTCACCGAACGCGGGCTCGCCGAACGCCTCTCGGTGAGCCCGACGCCGGTCCGCGAAGCCATCCGGCGCCTGGAACAGGACGGCCTCCTCGAACGCACCGGACCGCGGACCGTCCAGGTGGCCGCCTTCGGCGACACCGCGATCCAAGACCTCGCCGAAGTCGAAGTGGCCCTGCGCGGGATGGTGGCCCGCTTCGCCGCCCGGCACGCCTCCCCCGCCCAGCTGGACCACCTCGACGCCGTCCTCGACGAAGCCGACGACCTGCTGATCGTCATCCGGCAACGGCAACAGGCCGGACAGGACATCACCCGGCACCTCGACCGGCTGCTCGACGCCATGCAGCGGTTCAACGAAGGCGTCGAGTCGTGCGCCGGCAACCCCGTCCTGGTGCGGCTCCTCGGCCAGACACGCGTGTTCTCCTCACCGGAACGACGAGCCAGGCTCCTCGAACGCATCAGCGAAAACGACCGGTTCGGCCTCGACCGCTACGGGAGCCACCGCGCGCTGGTCCGGGCCTTGCGGGCGGGTGACCCGGCAGCGGCCGAGGCCCTCGTCATCGACGACGTCCGCGGCGGCCTCGGCGACCTCCTCGCCGCACCCGCGACGCCGGCCGCCGTCACCCGCTGAGTCACCCCACCGGCCGGGAACGGGCGATCTCGGCCGCGATCGCCGCACCGAGCCCCTCGGTGGTACCGGAGCCGCCGAGGTCGGGCGTGCGCACCTCCGGACGCTCGGCGAGCACGCTTTCGATCGCCGACACGACGGCCGCCGCCGCAGTGGTCTCCCCCAGGTGGTCGAGCATCATGGCGCCACTCCAGATCTGCCCGACCGGGTTGGCGACACCCCGCCCGGCGATGTCCGGGGCCGAGCCGTGAACCGGCTCGAACAAGCTCGGCGCCGTGCGCTCCGGGTTGATGTTGGCACTCGGGGCGATCCCGATCGTCCCGGCACAGGCCGGTCCGAGGTCGGAGAGGATGTCACCGAAGAGGTTGCTCGCGACGACGACGTCGTACCGCCCCGGCTGCAGCACGAACTTCGCCGCCAGGATGTCGATGTGGTCCTTGCCGGCGGCCACGCCCGGGTACCGCCGCGCCATCAGCTCCGCGCGTTCGTCCCAGTACGGCATGGAGACCGCGATACCGTTGCTCTTGGTCGCCCACGTCAGCCGCTTGCGGGGACGCGCGTCCGCGAGATCGAAGGCGTAGCGCAGCACCCGGTCCACGCCGATCCGGGTCAGCACGGTCTCCTGCAACACCGTTTCGCGGTCAGTACCTTCGAAAATCCGCCCGCCGACGCTCGAGTACTCACCTTCGGTGTTCTCGCGGACGACGAGGAAGTCGATGTCCCCCGGGCCGTGGTCACGCAACGGGCTGCGCACTCCCCGCAGCAGCCGCACCGGCCGCAGGTTGACGTACTGGTCGAAACCCCGCCGCAGCCGCAGCAGGCTGCCCCACAGCGAAACGTGGTCGGGCACCACCTCGGGCCACCCGACCGCCCCGAAGAAGATCGCGTCGAAACCCCCGAGCACCTCCCGCCAGTCCGGCGGCAGCATCTCACCGTGCCGCAGCCAGTACTCGGCACAGGCGAACCCGAATTCGGTGACCTCGAGCTCGAACCCGTGAGCCTCGGCGGCGGCCGACAGGCACCGCAGCCCTTCCGGGACGACCTCACGGCCGATGCCGTCGCCGGGGATGACCGCAATGCGGTGACGCTGGGACACAAGACACTCCTGTCGATCGAGGCGAGCACGCACCTTCACCCTGATCAGCGGCCCGCGCCGCGACAAGAGCGGCCACGGCAACCTATCCTTTCGCCGAGAGAAAGGGACCAGCCGCGATGATCGACGATCTCCGCTTCTTCCAGGTGGTCGCGGCCAGCGAGACCCTGACCGCGGCCGCCCGCGAACTGCAGTGCTCCCTGCCCGTCGTCAGCAAACGCCTCAGCGCACTGGAACGCCGGCTCGACGCGCGGCTGGTGCACCGCGGCACCCGCCGGCTCGTGCTGACCTCCGAAGGCGAACTGTTCGCCGCGCGCCTGGAAACGATCCTCGACCAGGTCCGCGAGCTCGAGGACCTCGTCGCCCCTCGCGCCGGCGACCTGCGGGGATCCATCGTCGTCCAAGCCACCCTCGGCCTCGGCCGTACGCACGTCGCCCCGCTCCTCGCCGAGTTCGCCGAGCAGCACCCTCAGGTGGCCGTCGAACTCCGCACGTCCGCGCTCCCGCTACGCCCCCACCGGCGCGAATTCGACCTGGCCGTCCACGTCGGACCGCCGCCGGACTCCTCGTTGCGCATGCGCAGGCTGGCCCGCAACCGCCGGGTGCCGTGCGCGGCACCGTCTTATGTGGAGCGACGCGGGATGCCCGAGCGGATCGAAGACCTGACCGGCCACGACTGCATCGTCCTCCGCGAGAACGAAGGCGACTTCGCCGTGTGGCACTTCGGAGACGCCCGCACCCCGCGCCAGGTCCGCGTGCGCGGCCGCCTGTCGAGCGACGACGGCGACGTCGTCACCGAATGGGCACTGCGGGGACACGGGGTGATCATGCGCTCGGACTGGCAGATCCGCCCCCACCTCGACAGCGGCGCCCTGGTCCGCGTACTGCCCGACGTGCCGACACCGCCCGCCGACATCTACGCCCTGCGCCCCGGCGACGCCCACGTACCCCGGCGGGTCGCCGAGCTGGTCAAGCACCTGGCCACCCGGCTGCCGGACCGCATCGCCGGCGCGCCCGATCATCCACTGCGCCCGCCACCGCCGGCGCGGTAGGTTCACCGCATGGTGCGCGGAGCCGGCCGAGCCGAGGGGATGCTGCTGGCCGGCGTGGTGGTCGCGGCCCTGGTCGTCACCGGGGTGACGGCCAGGGCGCCCGGCACCTGGCTCCTGGAAGTCGTCTGGGTGCTGATCGGCCTGCCCCTCGTGCTGGCGTTGCGCAAGCGGTTCCCGCTGACGCGGCTGCTGTGCTGGCTGCTGGTCCTCCACGCGCTCGTGCTGTGCTACGGCGGCCAGTACACCTACGCGGAGACGCCGCTCGGCGAATGGGTGCAGGACTGGCTGGGGACGAAGCGCAACGACTACGACCGGCTCGGTCACTTCGTCCAGGGCTTCGTCCCCGCCGTCGCGGTCCGCGAGGTGCTGCTGCGCCGGACACCGCTGCGGCCGGGCGGCTGGGTCGCGTTCCTCACGGTGAGCGTCTGCCTGGCGATCAGCGCGTGCTTCGAGTTCGTGGAATGGTTCAGCGCCCTCATCGCCGGGTCCGGCGCGGACGCTTTCCTCGCCACCCAGGGGGACGTCTGGGACACGCAGTGGGACATGTTCCTCTGCCTGTGTGGCGCGGTGCTTTCCGTGCTGGTCTGGCGCCGGGTTCACGACCGCCAGCTGGGCGAGTCGATCGGCGCTGTATAGACCGTTATACGGTTGACGGGCGACGACTCAGCCGCAGTGGCTCGCCGCCGGTGTCGTTTCGACGTGCCGCTTGTTCGACGCGGACGGGTAGTAGATGTCCCCCGCCGCGTGGATGCACCGGCCGCGCGCCGTCACCTCGACCGGGCCCGCGTAGTACGAGTAGGTGCCGTCCTGCGCGTCCGGGCTGCCGTAGTAGTGGCATACCGACGCGGGGCTCGTCTCGGTGCAGGCGACGATGAACACCGCGGTGCGGTACGGGTGGCCGTAGGTGGCGCCGAGGTGGTTCATCCGGGCGCAGTTCACGCCCGTCGAGGCGTTGAAGTACACCACCAGCTCGGCGATGTCCGCGCCGCCGTAACTCACGACTTTGCGGTCGATCAGGCTGCCGCTGCAACTGGTCGCCGCCGAAGCGGCGCCGGGCAGCGTTACGAGGCCGGTCGCCGTCAGCAAGGCGGCGAGCAGCATGGCGAACTTCTTCATGGTGTCTCCCTCGGAACAGGCCGGGTGGCTGTACGACGACCACGCCTGAGGCCGAGGCCGGTTGATCCGCCGGCCGGAACGTCACCCGATGGGTGCAGTGGTGATCCGCCGATATCGGCGGCGGACGCTCGCCACACCCCTTCTGGTGATTGACCGCCTTTGTCGGCGTCGATACACAGTGGGGATGGCCACCTACCGCGACTTCGGGCACATTCCCGCTCAGCAAGGCGTCGCCCGCAGCGTGCGGCGGCAGGCGGCGGTTCGCGATGCGACACCCACGCCAGGGGCACGGCAGCACGCCGCGATCGGCCACCGGATGGCAGCGCACCCGTCGGCGGTGCTCGCGATGCAGCGGGCCGCCGGCAATGGTGCCGTCAGCAAGCTCATCGCCGGTGCGGCGGGCACGCCGACGGTGCAGCGAGCCGGGTACAAATTCAGCACCCCGACCTACAAAAGCCAGCACCACACTCAATATCAGGACTACTTCGCCGCCCACGACGACGAACACCTCGCGCCGGACGGCCCGTACTGGCGGGCGAGGGCGGCCGCCGTGCTGCTGGATCACGATGTCGACGAGCGCGGAGACCGGTTGCGCGAGGACAGCTTCGCGGAGTCGGTCAAGGGATTGCCCGCGGAATTGGCCGCCGAAGTGGGGAAGCTGGCCGACACCCCGGTTCCGGACCTGGTCGAGCTGATGATGAGCTACCTCGCCTCGGTGAAGAAGGACCTGCGCTCGAGCACCATCCAGTGGGGTCCGATGAAACACGGCGCCGGCACCGCGGTGACGGCGGATCTGGTTCCCTCCGGCCATCCCGAGGGTTCTTCCGCCGGCGGCTGGAATCCCTGGGCGATAGCGCTGTCCCATCGCGCTGACCCCCAGAAGTCCCTGTACGCGCGGGGTCACCTGCTCAACCGCCACCTCGGCGGCCCGGGCCTCGACTACAACATGACCCCGCTGACCAGCCGGAGCGGCTGGTTCGGCGCCAACGACGCCAACGGAATTCATTCCGCGCTGGCCGAAGAACAACTCAAGGGCAAGTTCAACCTGATGGCCGAGGCCGGCCCGAAGCAGGTGAAGGCCCTGCACTACGAGGTCAGCACGGTCGAGCGTTCGGCACGGCCGCTGACCGGCGTGGTGGCGAGCACGACGGCCGCCTTCATCGACAAGGCCGAGAAGAAGGTGATCGCCTACGACGAGGCCAACCTCGAATGGCTGGTGGGCGCCCAATGGAAGCTGATCAAGGACCTCGCCCCGGAAGACCTTGACGAGCTCTGGTTGTCCGAGCACCAGCACAAGGGCGTGACCGTTCCGAAGCGGGACAGGACCAAGTACGGCGACGAGTACGTCAAGAAGTTCTTGGTGGCGGACCTCAGGAAAACGGACTTCGCCGGTGTTCGGATCAAGGAATGGAGCGGATCCGATCGCGCGAAGCTCGAGCAGCTCTACGCGGTGGATCTGCCGTACGCCGGATTGTTGCTCGACGCCGTCACGGTCGACCAGGCCGGAACGCGCGCAGGACGAATCGGCAAGCTCCTCTGGTTCGAGCTGAAGGAAAGGCTGCAGGCCAACGCGAAGTTGTGGGCCCAGGAGGACACTTACGTGCCGGGCAAGCTGGACGTGTCGTACACGTACCAGCAATACGGGGACACGACGACCGTGTCCCACCGGGAAATTCCGGTCGAGCTGCCCAGTGAGATCGACGCCCCGTTCTGGAGCGAGGAGCGGAAATCCATGCTCAACGACTGACGGCATCCGTTCCGGGTTGACCGAACATTTTCCGGAGCAGGGCGACGTCCTTGGCCAGCACGGCGAGTTCCAGGCGATGGCCGCCGGCGTCGAGCACGGCTATCGCCATCGCCATCGAAGTGTGCAGGCCGTCGCCGGTACCGACCGGGCGCAGATCGATCCACGAGGCGTTGTGCGGGGAGAGTTCGACCGGCCCGCCCCGGTTCAGGCGCGCCCGCCAGGTCGCGGCGTGCGGGGACAGCCGCAGAATGCCATGGGACCAGCTGCTGGAGTCCATCGGCCGGCGCAGCGAGCAGTGCATCTTGACGTCCGCCCCCGCAGCGAACTCGGTCTGGCGCTGCTCGGCCTTCTTGCGTTCTCTCCTGCGCATGATCGCGCCGCCGATCAAGCCACCGATCAGGCTTTCGACAAGGGCATCCAACATACCCGGATGGTACGGGCAACCTTCGGCGGTGCGGGCGCCGGACTGCCGAGGAGGATCACCGTTCCTGCAGCTTCTTCCATTCCTCCCACTGCTTCCGGTAGGCCTCGCGGGCGAGCTCACCGTTGTCGGTCTTGGCCTTGTCGAACAGGTCCTTGAAGACGAGCGCGAACGCCTTGTCGAACCCGCCGGGCTTGAACACCAGGCCGTCCGGGGTCTTCACCAGGAACGGGCGGATCGTCTTCTGGACGGTGGCGCTGTACACCAGCCCGGCCTCCTCGGCGCGGCGGGCCGTGGTGATGGCGGTCGTCGTCTCGGCCTCGATCACCTTGCGGGCCCACTCGGTGCCGTCCTTGACCGTGGTCCTCGACCGGGATGCCGCCTGCAGGAGGTCCGCGTTCTCCGCGTTGGTGGTCTCGTAGATCACCCGGATGACCGCGTCGGCCTGGGAGACGTCGCTCGCGATGAGGATCAGCTTGAGCGGGACGTTGGTGACCGTCTGCCCGGGATTTCCCGCGTGGTAGGTGAATCCCTGGCGTTTGACGCGCGCGATCGCCGCGGCGATCGACGGTGACTTCGACGCGGCCTCCGCGACCGCCTTGTCCACGTCGTTGTTCGGCTTGGGCGCGGGCGGTTGCGGGGCCGGTGGCTGCGGCGCGGGCTGCTGGTCGGTGGTCAGGCGCTGCGCCACGGCCGCTGTCCCGGCGTCGGCCACGGGCGGCCGGTCGTCCTCGTCGCCGAGCCGGACGTCCGGGCTCGACGGCAGCACGGGCAGGTCGTCGGCGACCGGCTCCGGCCGGGCCGGGAGGAGGACGTCGAGCGCGGACAGCGTCCGGGCGCCCGCTTCCCACCCGCCGGGCGCGATGCCCTTGCCCTGCTGGAAAGCGCGCACGGCGCGGGTCGTCGCGGGGCCCCAGATCCCGTCGAATCCGCCGAGGTCCCCCGACGAGCGCGCCGGCGGCGAGCCCGTTTCGGC
>NZ_MUMI01000779.1 GCF_002155975.1 Amycolatopsis kentuckyensis | reverse complement strand
TTTTCGCCAACAAGCACCGTCGACTGAATTTCAGCGTCACACGATCGAGTGAAACAGTTTCTGGGTCGTAACAGAAATAAGTAACCATGTCCATTGATCACGAAGCGGACGATTTCGATGTTCGACGTTCCCGCCGAGCACCGCGAAAGGCCACGACGCGACGGCCCCGCTGGGCATCCCGGGGACGGCACGGCCCGCCACGGGCGGGAGGCGGCCCGAAAGCACCCGACCCCGCACACGCTGAGCAACGAGAGGGGCAACAGGCTCATCGCCTGTTCGGCGGCTTGCGCCACCGGAGGGCGGCCGGATGGCGCGCTGGGTGCCTGAATCCTCGGCACGCTCGCGGAGCTTGGGCCGCGCGGCGGGGGGTGGAGAGGTGGACGGCCGCCATCACGGGCCGACAGCTGGCCGATCGCCGACTACGGGCCGACAGCTGACCGGCCGCGGGCCAGGAGCGGACGGCTGGCTGGCCACCACGGACCGGCAGCTGGCCCCGCCGACCGCGGACCGGCAGCTGGCCCCCCGCCGACCACGGGCCGACAGTTGACCGGCCGCAGGCCAGGAACGGGCAGCTGGCCGGGCCACCACCGGCCGACCGCCACGGCAGCAGGGGCACAACTCACGCAAGCCCCCGAACCAGCCCCCTCCGACCACCCCCCCCTGCCGACCCGTTACGCAGACGCATCAGCGCCCGCC
>NZ_MUMI01000778.1 GCF_002155975.1 Amycolatopsis kentuckyensis | reverse complement strand
TGCGGTGCCAGCCGGGCGGCGACCTCCGGATAGGCCGTGGTCACGGTGGCGACCAGGACGACGGCCCGCGCACCCAGCCCGGCCGGGTCCGCGGTCACCTCCCGGAGCGCGAACCGCCCGTCGAGCACCCCGCGCGCGACGATCTCCCGGCGGCGCGCGATCTCCCCGACGGCCTCGAGGTCCCGCGTGTAGAGGTGCACGGGCAGCTCCCGCGCGGCGAGGTAGGCGGCCACGGCCCGCCCCTCGCCGCCCGCTCCGACGACCCCGATCCCGTCCAGCACGCTCATTCCGCCCACTCCCGTCAGTCCGGTACGCAGTGGACTGGTCGGCACCGGCAAGGCGAAAGTTCCCGGAGACCGGGCTTATCCCTGGGCCAACGCCAGCGGCACCAATTGCTCGGCACTGGTGAGCGACCCGTGCTGCCCGACCAGCGACGTCTCGACGGCTTCCGCGAGCCCCCGCACCATCCCGAACCGGTCCCGGGCCGCGGCGACCACGTCGCCGATGCGTGGCAGCACCCGGTCGCTCACCGTGTGCCCGAACCAGCCCTCCGCGACGGCCTCCTCGCGCGAGCGCACCCAGGCCCGCTCGCCCAGGACCTCCCGCCAGGCCGCGAGGACGTCCGCGGCCGCGCCCGGCTCGGTGTAGACGTGCCGGGCCCGGACCTCGCCCCCGAACGTCCGGACGCCGGCGAGCAGCTCCGGGGCGTCTTCGAGGTCGAGCTTGTCGTCGACGGTCACCATCCCGTGGTCGGCCACCACCGCCAGCAGCGCGCCGGGCGGCAGACCGTCCACAAGGGACTCGACGAGCCGGTCAATCTGCCGCAGCTGCATCCGCCAGGCGGTCGAACCGGGGCCGTAGACGTGCCCCAGCAGGTCGAGTTCGCTGTGGTAGGCGTAGCAGAACGCGCGCCCGTCGAGCACCGACAACGTCCGCGCGGCGAGGTCGCCCAGCGCGTGGACCCCGGCGTACTGCGCTCCGCCCTGCGTGGCCAGGGTCAAGGCCGTGTCGCGGAACTTGGCGGACGACACCACGGCCGCTTCGATGCCCGCCGCGGCGGCGCGCTCGAACGTCGTCGGCAGCGGCTGCACCTCGCGGGGCGGGAGGGCGCCCCGCAGGTCGCTGCCGTCTTCGTGGCTGCACCAGCGCAACGCGTTGAGCACGCCGGTGCCGGGCATTTCGAAGGTGTAGCCGACCATCCCGTGCTCGCCCGAGGCGAGCCCGGTGCCGATCGCGGCCACCCCGGCGGCCGTCGTCGACGGGAAGCCCACGCGCAGCGATTCGCGGGCCAGCTCGCTCAGCACCGGGGCGTCCGCCGCGTGCTCGGCGAGCAGCTCCCAGCCGAGCCCGTCGACGAGCAGCACGCCGACGCTGCGGGCCTCCGGCAACGCCAGGACGTTCCCGCAGCCGGGCACCCCGAGCGCGGCGAGCAGGGACGGGACGACCTGGCCGAGGTGCGGGACGTCGGCGAGCGAGGGCGGCTGCACGCGCCCAGCTTCCCATCCCCGGGCACCTCCGGCGATAATCGCGGCATGCCGACCTACGCCTACCGCTGCCGCGAGTGCACCGAGACGTTCGAGCTCCTGCGCCCGATGAGCGAATCCGGCGCGCCGGCGACCTGCCCGGAGGGCCACGCCGACACCGTCAAGCTGCTCACCACGGTCGCCCTCACCGGGGCCGCGAGCGGCGGT
>NZ_MUMI01000777.1 GCF_002155975.1 Amycolatopsis kentuckyensis | reverse complement strand
TCCCTGCTCGTCCGGCGTCGGCTCGAGGACCGCGCGACGGCCGTCGACGCGGACGGCCAGGGGCTTGCGGTTCCGGGCGCCGCCGACCGTCGACTCGCCCACCGCCCAGACCCGTCCTGGGGACACCGTCACCGCGTTGAGCCGGGCCAGTCCCCGGTCGGCCGTGTCCGGCAGGGCGATCCGGGACCAGGCCCGACCGTTCCAGTGCAGCAGCAGCGGCTCGGTCCGCCCCGACTCCGCGTCGGCGACGGCCAGCCCGGCGGCCCACACGTCGGCCGGGCCCGCGGCCGCGACGGCCGCCAGGGCGGCACCCGCCAGCCCGGCGGGCAGTGGCACCCGGCTCCAGCGGACGCCGTCCCAGTGCTGGGCCACCGGTCCGCTGCCCTCGGCGTCCGCGGTGGTGCCGACCGCCCACACGTCGGTACCGCTGACCGCGGCCACCCCCGAAAGGTCATGGCCGGCACCGGGGACGTCGTCGGCGGGCACCCGGGTCCAGCGCACGCCGTTCCAGTGCTCGATCAGCGACCGGAACGGGGTGGCCGGCTCCCACTCGTGGCCCACCGCCCAGATCCGGTCGGGCGCGGCGGCGGCGATCGCGGTGAACTGCGCGGAGACGCCCTTGCCCAGCGGCGGGGTCGGGACCACCGACCACGTCCCGCCGCTCCCGTGCTGCACCTGCGGTTCGAAGGTGTACGACGGCCGGTCGCCGACGACCTCCTGGTGGACGGCGAACCCGGCGGCCCACACGTCGTGGGCCGAGAGCGCCGTCACGGCCACGAGATTCGCCGAGCCGAGCCCCAGCGGCACGACGTCCCAGCCCGGCCGGGCCGCCGCCGGGCTCGCCGGCACCAGCACCGCGGCCAGTGCCACGGCCACGCTGCGTCTGATCACGGTAAGCCTGATCACTGCTTCTCCCCCGGTTCGCGGACGATCTTCTGGTCGGCGGTGGCGGCGTGGACGACGGTGCCGGCGGGGATCCCGTCGGCCGCGGTCACCGCCACGATGCGGAAGCCGAGCATGCGGGAGCTGACCGGGTCGATGACGATTTCGGCGCGCTTGCCGTCGGCGGTGCGGGCGATCGCGACCCCTGGCCGGCCGGCCAGGTCCACCTGGCCCGGGACGCGCTCGACGCCGGGGATCGTGGCCAGCACCTGGTACAGCGCGGACCGCAGCGCGGGCGAGAGCAGGGCGTCGGCCGTGGTGGCCAGGGCGCCCACCCGCTTGAAGATCGGCCCGTCGGCCTCCAGCACCGCCTTCAGCCGCTGCGGGTCCGTGGGCAGCGAAGCCAGGTAGGCGGGCGTCGGGTTGGCGAGCCCGGGTTTCGCCGGGGTGGCGGGCGTGTTCTTGGGGTCGGTGCCCGGCGTGTCGGTGTACGTGACGACCTTCGTGTAGTCGGTGCCGTAGGCGGCGAGCCGGGCGCCGTCCGCGGGCGTCAGCGGGCGCGCGTTGAGGCCGCGGGTCGTCTTGACCAGCTTCGGGAGCGTGCCCTCGTCGACCGCGCTCCACCGCTCGGTGACGTCTTCGGCCACGTAGGAGGCCGGGCCGTCGGGACCGGTCACCGTCTGCACGGAGAGGGCGCGTTCGGTGGAGTAGAGGTAGCCGCCGTGGCCGACGTCGAGGGGCCGGGCGTTGGCGACCCGCCGGACGACCAGGTTCACGGTCTCCCCCAGGCCGGTGGCGTCAGTGATCGCCTGGGTGCCGTCGGGGCCCGGCGGGCTCGCGGACGGCGGTGTCGCCGGGCCCGCGGACGGCGGTACCGCCGGGGTGCCGGCCGGCCACAGGACGACCGTGGCGGCCACCGCCACCGCTGCCGAGGCCGCGACGGCGGCTGTCACGGCGCGCACCGGACGGCGTCGCGGTGCCGTGGTGCGGGTCAGGACGTGCTGCCGGATGGTGGCCAGGTCGGTGTCGCCGGGTGCGGGCCCGGCTCGGTGGAAGCGCCGCAGCGCGGCGTCGAGCGCTTCGTCGGTCATGCGGGTCCTTCCAGGACTTTGTCGGTGATGCCCAGGGCGGCCAGCGAGGCCCGCAGCCGGGTCCGGCCGCGGTTCAGCCGGGACATGACGGTGCCGATCGGGATGTCCAGCGCCGTCGCTATCTCGGCGTAGGTCAGTCCGGCGGCGTACAGGTAGAGGACGTCACGCTGCCGGCGGGGCACCTTGTCGAGCTCGCCGGACAGCGCCCGGATCGCGGCGCCGGCGTCCGCACGGGCGACGGCGCGGTCGGCGGTGCTTTCGGCGGACGTCTCGCCGGCGGGCCGGAGCAGCTTGCGGTACCGGGCTTCGGCCGCCCGGTAGCGGTGGAGGACGTTGGTGGCGATGCCGTAGAGCCAGGGCAGGGCGCTGGCGTGGGACGCGTCGAACCGGGCACGGCGTTCGTAGGCGATCACGAACGTGTCGGCCACCGCGTCGTCCACGGCGTCGGTGCCGATGCGGCGGGCGCAGTACCGGTAGATCTCGCGGGCGTGCCGGTCGAAGACGGTGCCGAAGTCCGCTCGCGTGCCGGCGAGCAGCGCGGCGTCGGTCGGCGGATCCGCGCGCTCCGGGCGGGGTTCGGCCGAGCTGTCGGGGATGGCTTGCACACCCCTCCTTCTCCCGGTGCCCGGAAGCTATTCCGGTCCGATCTTGTAACCGGACCCGGGGCCGGGGCGACTACCGCTTCAGGAGGACGCAAGTGGCACCCATGCGACGGACTTCCGGCCCGATCGGCCTGGCCCTGGGCCTGCTGGTCGCCGGCTGTGGCAGTCCCGCGCCACCGGGGACGACACCGCCGGTTTCCACCGCCACCGCGACCACGGCCTCGTCCGCCGAGCCGCTCACCGGCGCCACCGTACCGACCTCCGCGACCGGCCCGGCGACTTCGTCGGCGTCCCGGACCGCCGGGTCGGCCACCGCGAACACGTCCCGGAAACCGCCGACGCCGAAGTCCGCGCCCACGACGGCGAAGCCGCCGGCGAAGGGGTCGCCCGTGCGGACCGCGCCCATCGACATCGTCGGAAGCTCCTACGCCCAGACCGGGCCGCTGACCAGGACCCAGCTGGAGGCCGAATGCGGTGGCAGCCTCTGCGTCACGCTCGGGACGACGGTCGAAGGGCCTCCGGACCCGCAACTGGACTGCAAGGTCAAGCGGATCATCCAGGCGGTGCCGCTCTACCGCGGTGACACGATCACCTTCGTGCTCGCCGATCCCTGCGGCGACTTCACCGAACCGCCCCCACCCACCGAGTAGTGGCGGCGATGGCGAAGCGGCTCCGGTCCCTGCGGCCCCCGGCCCCTCCGGCGGAGGCGAAGCCCGAAAGCCCGTCGAAGGCGCTGCGCCTGCTCGGCTCGGTGATCGCGCCGACGACCGTGCTCACCGGGCTGCTGTTCTTCTTCGGCAGGCAGCACGTCAACTGGCTGCTCGACTACTTCGGCGTCCCGCTCTCGACGATGGGGCTGACCGCGCAGGACTACCTGGTCCGCAGCGCGGACGGCCTCTACCTCCCGATCGCCGTCGTGATGGCCGCGGTGCTGACGCTCCTGTGGCTGTACCGCTTCCTGCGCGCCCGGCTCGGCGACGCGGCGTGGCAGCGGCTGCTCCGGCTCGCGACGCCG
>NZ_MUMI01000776.1 GCF_002155975.1 Amycolatopsis kentuckyensis | reverse complement strand
CGACCCTCCAATCACGCGTGATGTCCCTCTGATCACGCGTGATGTCCCTTCCCGCACACCGGTTGCCCGGGCGGAAGGGGCTTCCTGCGTGATCGAGCGGCCATCACGCGTGATTGAAGGGGCATCACTCGTGATCAGGAGGTCGACACGGGGTCAAGGGAGGGTGGCGCGGAGGGCGAGGATCATTTCGAAGCGGTCGTCCGGGTTGCGGAGGCTGTTCGCGAAGAGGGTTTCCAGCTCCTGGGCGCGGGCGCGGACCGTCTGGGGGTGGATCGCGAGGCGGTCGGCGACCTCGCGGACGTTGCCGCACGTCTCCAGCCACGCGAGCAGCGTGTGGGCCAGGCGGTTGTACTGCTTCGGGGTCAACGCCGTCAGCGGGGCCAAGCGGCGGCGGGACACCTCCGTCACCAGGAACGGCTCCTTGCGCAGCCACAACGTCGCGAGGTGGTCCTCGCACCAGGTCAGCGGCTCGTCCGGGAGGACCTCCGCCGTCACCAGGCGCAACGCCTCCTGGGCCGTCGCCAGGGACCGGCCCGCCTGACGCGGCGGGACCGGCGGCCCGACCGCCGCCCGGTGGCCGGCCAGGGCCGCCGTCAGCGCGCGGCGGTCCGCCGGGGCCGGCAGCAGCAGCCGCGGGGTGCCGTCTTCGAGGTCCTCCAACGCGGCCAGCCCGGTGACCTCGGCGGGTCCGTCGAGCGCCACCGCGACGAGCCGGTGCGGCAACGGCCACTCCGCCGCCGTCGCGGCTTCCTGCACCGTCCGGGACGGCGACGGCGGGTCGGCCAGCAGCAGGTCCAGCAGCCGGCGCCGGCGCCGTTCCAGCGCGCCCGCCGCCCGTGCCTGGGCCGCCGCGTGCCCTTCGATCGACAGCGCGGAGAGCTCGTCGATGTAGGCGAAGATCGCCTCGGCCAGCAGGCACAGCGTCGCCGAGGGCACGCCGGCCCGTGTCCCCACCTCCGCCATCCGCCGCCACGTCACCCGCGCGCCGACCCGGTAGGCGGCCTGCAGGACGTCGAGGTTGCGGCCCTGCGCGAGCTCGTGCACGCCGAGCCCGACGAACACCTTGCGCCGCTCCTCCGGCACCGGCCCCGACGTCGCGATCCGGTCGATGAACTGCAGGATCGCCGCCTGGACGCCGGCGCGCAGCGCCTTGCCGAACGCCCCGTCGAGGGGCCGCGCGTAGTCCGGGATGGTCCGCTGGATCTCGCGCAGCACCTCGTCGGCGACGTCCAGCAGCCGCGGCCGGAACACCGCGGCCAGCTCGCGGGGGAGCATGGCCCACAGCTGTCCCGGCCGGCCGTCGCCGCCGAGCATCGGTCCGAAGTTCGTTTCGACGGGTGGTCCCGTCATCGCCCACCCCATTGTGGAAGAGGAGTCAGGAACCGAGGAGAGCCTCCGCGCGCAGCGCGATCTCCATGTCGAGCCGGTCGTCGGCGTTGTTGAGCCGGTCGCCGAACAGGTCGATGAGCTGGTGCATGCGGTACCGGACGGTCTGCGGGTGCACCTTCAGCCTCTTCGCGATTTCGGGGGCGCTGCCGCGGGACTGCAGCCAGATCAGCAGCGTCTCGCCGAGCCGCGCCCGCTGCTTCGGCGTGAGGTCCTCGAACGGCTGCAGGCTGCGCGCGCAGAGTTCGCGGACGAGGAATTCGTCGGCGAGCAGCCAGAGCGTGGACAGGTGGTCGGTGCAGCGCGTCACCGGCGCGTCCGGCAGCACGCCGCGCTGGAGGAGCTTCAGCGTGCGACGCGCCCAGAGCAGCGAGCGCGGCGCGTCGGTGAGCCGCACGGTCGGGCCGATCACCGCGCGCCAGCCCGGCAACCGCTCGGCGAGGTTCCTCAGGTGCTTCTCCGGGGCGCCGGTGACCAGGCACGGCTCGCTGCCCTCGAGGTCCACGAGGACGTCGGAATGCAGGTCCGGCGCGGCCAGGCTGTGCTGGTCGGCGCGGGGTTCGAGGGCGACGACGGTGACTTCGAGCGGCAGGGGCCACTGCGCCGTGGCGGCCTGCGCGGTGATGGCCTGCGGCGCGGACGGCGGGTCGGCGAGCAGCAGCTCCAGCAGCCGTCTCCGGCGGCGGGCGCGGGTGCCTGCCGCGCGCGTCTGCGCCGCCGTGTAGCCCTCGATCGAGAGGGCCGAGATCTCGTCGACGTAGGCGAAGANNGGCGGTCTGTAGGCAGTCGAGGCTGCGGCCCTCGTTGAACTCGATCTTGCCGAGGTTGCGGAAAACGGTCGTCCACGTTTCGAGCGGTACGGCACCGGGGGTGCCGACACTGTCGAGGCACTGGATGATCGACTGCCGGACACCCTGCGTGATGATGTGCCCGAACGCGCCCTCCAGCGGCTGGCGGTACTCGGGCACCGCCCGCTGCACCTCCTGGAGGATGGCGCGGGCGAGCGGGTCGACCCGCGGCTTGAAGCGGATCGCCAGCTCGCGGGGCAGGGACGCCCACAACCCGATCGCGCCGGAAGCGCGGCCGTGCCGGGGATCCACCGGGGTGCGC
>NZ_MUMI01000775.1 GCF_002155975.1 Amycolatopsis kentuckyensis | reverse complement strand
CGATCTCCGCGCTCGCCGCGGCTGATCTCGGGATTGCCCGGCAGGCCGCCGAAATCACCGGCAAGGGGACGCTGAACCAGACCGTCGTGTTCGGCAGTGAAGGCTACATGGCCGTCTACGCCATCGGGCGGCTGGCACTGATGGTCGTGCTGGGGGACAAGGGCCTGAACGTCGGGCGCCTGCTGTTCGAAGCCCGGCCCGTCATCGAGCGGATCGGCTCGATCCTGGCCGCGTAGCACGCCGGCCGACCACCCGTTCACGGAAAGGATGCAACACGATGATGAACATCGACACGGCACTCAAGGAAGCCATGTCCATCAGCGGCGCCGTCGGCGTTGCGCTGGTCGACTACGAAAGCGGCATGTCGCTCGGCACCAGCGGGGGCGGCGAGTGGCTCGACCTGGAGATCGCCGCGGCCGGGAACACCGAGGTCGTGCGGTCGAAACTGCGGGTCATGTCCTCGCTGGCGCTCAACGATTCCATCGAGGACATCCTGATCACGCTGCACCGCCAGTACCACCTGATCCGGCTGATGAATTCGGTGAGCTCGCGCAATTCGTTGTTCCTGTACCTGGTGCTGGACCGCGACCGGGCCAACCTGGCGCTGGCCCGGCACTACCTCAAACGCATCGAAGCGGATCTGCAGGTGTAATCGGGGATGACCGGAGGCGGCTCCCGCGCCGCACTCGTGATCGGCTCGGCGTTCGTGCACGACATCGGTTCGCTGTTCCCCGTGACGATGAACCTCACCGGTGACGAGCTGGCGTTCACGTTCGTGTCGTCCTGCCCGTCGCCCGACGCCGTGGCGGAGTGGGTCCGGCTGCGTTCGGGCACCGTCGTGGCCGGCCGGGTGCCGCGCTTCTTCGTCGATGCCAACGGCCGGCGCATCCGGGTCGAGCTGGCCGGTTCGGCGATCCGGGCCCTGGTCGTGCTCGCCGACGAGGTGACCGCCGCCCCCGCGTCCGTTCCGCGCCTCGGCCGCTGGCAGGACCAGATGCCGTGCCGCGTGCGGGGGGCGATGGACGAGCTCGCGCGGATGCTGTCGCGCTGCCACCACCGAGCGGGCGGCGCCGCGCCGCTGATCGACCTGGAACTGGCCTACCGCCCGGACCGCGAGTACGAGGCCCGCGTCGCCGGTGCGCACGAACGGGTGCGGGCGTACATCGCGCCGGTCCGCCCGGTGCTGGCGATGCGCTGGCGCTCGGCGACGTCGGCGCAGCGCAAGGCGTTCCTCGCGGAGGTTCCGGACGGCTCGCCGGGCCGCGGCTGGCTCCGGCGGCGCCGGACCACGCGGATCATGGGAATGGAGGTGGAAGTGGCGCCCTGACGGTGGCCGGCCGGACGCAGTGCCAGACTGCTCCGGTACCGCCGTCACCCGGCCACCATCGGATCGAGGAAAACCGCATGAAGATCGCCCGGATGTCCGGAGCCTTCCTGCTCGTGCTGTCCGGCGTCCTGCTGACGGCCGGGCCCGCGTCGGCCCACACCGAGCTCAAGTCGAGTTCGCCCGCCGAAGGGGCGAGCCTGGCCGCCCCGCCGCGCAAGATCGAGCTCACCTTCGAGGAGCCGGTCACCCTGCAGGCGGACCCGATCGCGGTCACCGGGCCGGACGGGGCGAAGTGGACGGTCGGGACCCCCGCGGTCGTCGACGCGGTGATCACCGCCCCGGTGACCCCGTCCGGCCCGGCCGGCGCCTACACGCTGACCTACAAGGTCGTCTCGGACGACGGCGACAAGGTGACGGCCGCGGTGCACTTCACCCTCACCGCGCCGGTCTCGTCCAGCGCCGCGGCGCCGACGTCGTCCGCCGCCGTGCCGACCGGCGCCGCGTCCGCAACGCCGGCGCCCGCCCCGGCGAGCGACATTGGCGGCAGCGTTCCGGCCTGGGTCTGGATCCTCGTCGCCGTCGCGGGCGTGCTGGCCGCCGCCGTCGTCGGGCTGCGGTTCCTGCGGCGGCCCCGGCCGTAGCGTCAGCCGGTGGCGGCACCGTAGTTCCGCAGGAACAGCGCCTCGGCCAGGGCCATGGCCGCGATCTCCTGCGGGGCCACGCTTTCGTTCGGCGCGTGGATGCGAGCCTGCGGTTCCTCGACACCGATGAGCAGGATCTCGGCATCGGGGTAGGTCTCGGCGAAGACGGTGCACAGCGGGATCGAGCCGCCCTGGCCGAGCAGGCTCACCGGGCGGCCGTAGGCGGCCTGCAGGGCTTCGTCCATCGCCCGGTGGGCGGCCCCGCCGGTCGCCGCGAGGAACGGCTCGCCGATCGCTTCCACCTCCACCGAGACGTCCACGCCCCAGGGGGCCGCGGCCATCAGGTGCTCGCTCAGCGCGGACGCCGCCCGGTACGGGTCGATGCCCGGCGGAATGCGCAGGTTCAGCCGGGCCCGCGCACGCGGGGTGAGGGCCGCCGCGGAGCCGACGACCGGCGGGCAGTCGATGCCGAGCACCGTCAGCGCCGGACGCGCCCAGAGCGTGTCCGCGACTTCGCCGCTGCCGAGCAGCACGGCACCGGGGGACAGGCCCGCGTCCGCCCGGAACCGCGCCGCCGGGTACGGGGCACCGGACCAGCGGCCGTCGGCGGGCACGCCGTGGATCGTGGTGTCGCCCGCCTCGTCGCGCAGGGTGCCGAGCACCGCCACCAGCGCGGCGAGCGCGTCCGGGGCGGGGCCGCCGAACATGCCGGAGTGCAGCTCCGACGGCAGGGCGTCGACCTGGACGACCACGGTGACCATGCCGCGGAGGCTGACGGTCACGGCGGGGTACCCGACGGCGGCGTTGCCGGTGTCGCCCACCACGATCGCGTCGGCCCGGAGCAGGTCGGCGTGCGCGGGGACGAACGCCTCCAGCCCGCCGGTGCCCTGCTCCTCGGAGCCCTCGACGACCACCTTGAGGTGCACCGGCACGTCGTCGCCGAGCGCCCGCAGCGCGGTGAGGTGCATCAGGATGTTGCCCTTGCAGTCGGCCGCACCGCGGCCGTACCAGCGTCCGTCCACTTCGGTCAGCCGGAACGGCGGTGTCCGCCACTGGTCGTCCGCCAGCGGCGGCTGGACGTCGTAGTGGGCGTACAGCAGCACGGTCGGGGCGTCTTCCCGGGCGCACGGCCGGGACCCGAGCACGGCCCGGCTGCCGTCCGGGGTGTCGGCCAGGTGGGTGTCGAACCCGGATTCGGCGAACGCGTCGGCCACCCAGGCCGCGGCGCGGTGGCATTCCCGGGGCGGGAACTGCCGCGGGTCCGCGACCGACCGCATCGCGACGAGCTCGGCGAGCTCGGCGCGGACTCGTGGCATCAGTTCTCCGACCCGCTTCCGGAGGTCCATCGCGCTCACCGGGCCTTCTCGGGGCAGTACACCCGGATCGCGCGCGCCACGGCGTCGGGCGAGCGCACCAGGCGCAGCCCGGGGCCGGCACTGTCGTTCGCGGCACGGACGAGTGCGGCGTCGGCGTGGGCGCACACCGCGCCGGCGTCCGCCCGGGCCGAGCGGGAGAACACGTACCCGGCGCCGAGCAAGCCGCCCAGCACGATCGCCACGGCGAAGTAGACGAGCATCCGCTGCGGCCGCGTCGACCGTTCGTCCACAGTGGTCATGACGGGTTCACCTCCGGCTGCCGCCACGACGGTTTGCGCAGGCGGTAGAACAGGAACGGCACCAGCAGGCCGAGCCCCAGCGCGCCGCCCGCGACGATCCCGAGGTACACCCACGGGCTGCCCGCCCCGAACTGCGAAGGCGGGACGAAGCCCACGAGCAGCGCGGCCAGCGACGCGCAGAACCCGACGCCGCACAGGCCGAGCAGCATCGGCGCGCGGAACCCGCGCGGGTGGTCGGGGAACTTGCGCCGCAGCCGCACCGCCGCGACGAACATCAGCAGGTACATGATCAGGTACACCTGGGTGGTGATCACCGAGAAGATCCAGTACGCGCTCGACACGTCCGGGATGAACGCGTAGCAGAGCGCGATCAGCGTGGTGACCGCCCCTTGGGTGACGAGGATGTTCTGCTGGACGCCCCGGCCGTTGAGCCGCTGCAGGAACGGCGGCAGGTACCCCTCCTGGCGGGCGATCAGCAGCAGCCCCTTCGACGGGCCCGCCAGCCAGGTGAGCATCCCGCCGAGGGACGCCAGCACGAGCATGACGCCGATCAGCGGGGTCAGCCACTGGATGCCGAAGCCCGCGAAGACGGCGTCGAAGGCCTGCATCACGCCGGCGGTGAGGGAGAGCTGGTCGGCCGGGACGACCCAGCTGATCGCGAGCGCGGGCAGGATGAAGATCAGCAGCACCAGCCCCATCGCCAGGAACATCGCACGGGGGAACTCCCGGCCCGGCTTGCGCAGCGACGACACGTGCACCGCGTTCATCTCCATCCCGGAGTAGGACAGGAAGTTGTTCACGATCAGCACGAGGCTCGCCAGCCCGGCCCAGGCGGGAAGCAGGTGGTCCGCCGACATCGGCGCCGCGGACGGGTGCCCCTGCCCGAGGAACACGATGCCGAGGACCACCAGCAGCGCGCCGGGCAGCAGCGTCCCGATGACGAGCCCGCCGCCGGCGAGCCCGGCCACGCCTTTCGTGCCGCGCGCGGAGATCCAGACGCCCGACCAGTACGCCACCACGATCACCGCGGCCGTCCACCACCCGCTGCTCGCCAGCTCCGGGTCGAACACGTACGCGAGCGTTCCGGCGACGTACCCGAGCAGGCTCGGGTAGTAGAAGATCGTCATCGCGAACTGGCACCAGACGGCCAGGAAGCCCACCGGCTTGGAGATCCCGAGCGCGACCCAGTTGTAGACCCCGCCCGGCCAGCCGGACGCCAGCTCGGCCGAGACCAGGGACGTCGGCAGCAGGAACACGATCGCCGGGACGGCGTAGAGGAAGACGGCCGCCAGGCCGTACACGGCCATCGTCGGTGAGGGGCGCAGGCTCGCGACGGAACCGGTCGTCATCAGCGCCAGCGCGACCCAGGAGATCCACGCGGCGGCCGGTGGCCGGGCACGCCTGCGCCCCTCGTCGGGCGGTGGCCCCGTGGTTTCCGGGGACCCGTGTGGTCGGTTGGTGGTGGTCATGGAAGTCGGCCTCCCGGGGCTCGCCTCGACGGGTGCCTCATCGTGTGCCCGGTGGCCGCCGGCCGGGTCACCCGTGGCGGGCGAGACCGGCCGCCCGCCCGAGGGCGCGGATGGCACTCACCCGGCCCGCGGCGACCGTCGCCGCGAGCCGGGTGAGCGTGGCACCGCACCGTGCGCACTTCCGGAGCCGAGCGGCGGCCGTGGCTTCACCTCGCGCGGGGGAAAGCGGTGTGCCCGATGCCGGAGGGCCGCTTTTCCCCTTCTGCGCGGGCGATCGCCGCCGCCTGGTTCACCGCAGCCGGCCGAAGAACGTCCGGACGTCGGCCACCAGCAGGTCGGGCGCCTCCATCGCGGCGAAGTGGCCGCCACGCGAAAACTCCGACCAGTGCACGATCGTGTGCTCGCGGTCGAGCGCGCTGCGGATCGACAGGTCGAGCGGGAACACCGCGACGCCGGTCGGCACCGGGGACCGCTCGCTCGCGCCCCACGCGCCGGCGTGCGCGGTCTCGTAGTAGCAGTTGGCCGACGAACCGCCGGTGCCGGTCAGCCAGTAGAGCATCACGTTGGTGAGCAACAGGTCCCGGTCCACGGCGTCCTCCGGCAGCTCGGCCGCCGGGTCGGTCCACTCCTTGAACTTCTCGACGATCCAGGCCAGCTGCGCCACCGGCGAGTCGTGCAGCCCGTGCGCCAGCGTCTGCGGCCGGGTCGTCTGCATCGCCACGTACCCGCCCTGCTCGGTCCGCATGTACGCGAACTGCTCCAGCCGCGCCTTTTCGGCCTCGGTCAGCTCGACGCCGTCGTCCGGCGCGCCGAAGGCATAGAGCCCGTTCGCGTGCACGCCGACGACCTTGTCCGGGTTGAGCCGGCCGAGGCCCGGGCCGACGACCGCGCCGGTGTCGCCGCCCTGGGCGCCGTAGCGGTCGTAGCCGAGGCGGTGCATCAGCTCGGCGAACGCGCGGGTGATCCGGCCGGTGTCCCAGCCGGCCTCGCGGGTCGGCCCGGAGAAGGCCGTGCCGGGGATCGAGGGGATGACCAGGTGGAACGCGGTCGCCGGGTCGGCGCCGTGGGCACGCGGGTCGGTCAGCGGGCCGATGACGTCCAGGAACTCCACGATCGACCCGGGCCAGCCGTGGATCAGGATCAGCGGCAGGGCGTCCGGCTCGGGGGAGCGGACGTGCAGGAAGTGGATGTCCTGCCCGTCGATCTCGGTGACGAACTGCGGGAACGCGTTCAGCTTCCGCTCGTGGGCGCGCCAGTCGTAGCCGTCGCGCCAGTACCCGGCCAGCTGCTTGAGGTAGCCCACCGGCACCCCGCGGCTCCAGCCCACCCCGGGCAGGTCCGCGCCCCAGCGGGTGCGGGCGAGCCGGTCGCGCAGGTCGTCCAGGTCGGCCTGGGGAACGTCGATGGTGAAGGGCCGGATCTCTTCGGTGTTCTGCATGTCTCCAACCCTAGGAGCCGGTTAGGTCAGGTTCGGTCCTAGCTGCCGGGCAGAATGCAGAACATGTGGGAAACCTCGGCACGGCTGCTGCGTCTGCTCTCACTCCTGCAGGCCCGGCGCGACTGGTCCGGAGCGGAACTGGCCGAACGCCTGGAGATCACGCCGCGGACCGTGCGCCGTGACGTCGAACGGCTGCGCGCGCTCGGCTACCCGGTGCTCGCCACCGCGGGCACCGCCGGCTACCGGCTGGGCGCCGGGGCGGACCTGCCGCCGCTGCTGCTCGACGACGACGAGGCCGTCGCCGTCGCGATGGGCCTGCGCACCGCGGCGGGCGGCTCGATCACCGGCATCGAAGAGACGTCGGTGCGCGCGCTGGCCAAGCTCGAACAGGTGCTGCCGTCGCGGCTGCGCCACCGGATCAACGCCCTGCGGTCGGCGACGGTGCCGCTGGCCAACACCGGCCCCACCGCCGACCCGGACACCCTGACCGCCATCGCCGCCGCCGTCCGCGACTCGGTGCGGCTGCGCTTCGGCTACCGCGCCCACGACGGCACCGAAAGCGTCCGCACGACCGAGCCGCACCGGCTGGTGCACACCGGACGGCGCTGGTACCTCGTCGGCTGGGA
>NZ_MUMI01000774.1 GCF_002155975.1 Amycolatopsis kentuckyensis | reverse complement strand
CCAGCGCCTTCGCCGCGCCGGTCACGTCGAGTCCTTCGAAGAACCGCATGACCAGCACCGCCCGCTGCTTGGGCGGCACTTCCTTCAGCGCCGCGAGCAGGTCCTCCCTGGTCGCGACGAGGTCGTCGAGGCCGGGCGAGTCGTCGGACGGCTCCGGCAGCGTCTCGGTCTGCCACTCGCGCCGCCACGGACGCCGCGATTCGTCGATCGACGCCCGGACGAGCGTCGTGCGGACGTACGCGTCGGTCGCCGCGCGATCCCTGATCTTCTTCCACCTCCGGTGCAGTGCCACGAACGCCGTCTGCGCGAGGTCGTCCGCCCGGTGCCAGTCGCCGCAGAGCATGTACGCGGTCCGGCGCACGGCGTCCCGCCTGGCGGCGAAGTACTCCGCGAACTCCTGCTCGTCGCGCTGGTCCACGCGCAGTCGTGCTCCGCTCTGTTGTCGTTCGCCCGGGAGGACGGAATCAGGGGCGTCCACGGTTGCACGGACCGGCGGGGTTCGACCACTCAAGGGCTCATTGATCCCCGCGACGTGGGTGTGATGTGATCGGTCCGTGACCTTCAGCCCGCCCGTACTGGACTTCCGCTCCGACACCGTCACCCGGCCGGATGACACGATGCGGGCGGCGATGGCCTCCGCCGAGGTCGGGGACAACGTCCTCGAGCGCGACCCCACGGTCGCGGAACTGGAGGAGCGGGCGGCGCACGTCCTGGGCATGCCGGCGGCCCTCTGGGTGCCGAGCGGGACGATGGCCAACCTGATCGCGCTGAGCCTCCACCTGCAGCGCGGCGACCGGTTCCTGGCCACCCGGGGCGCGCACGTGCTGGCCAACGAGCTGGGCTCGGCGGCGTGGCTGGCCGGCGGCATGCCGGACATCCTCGAGCACGACGGCGGCCCGGGCCGTCCATCGCCTGACGCCCTCGCAGCCGCGATCGGACAACCCGGGCCGTACTTCACATTACGGACATCGCTGCTCTGCCTCGAGAACACCCACAACGCGGCCGGTGGGGCGGTGACGCCGCCCGACGAGCACGCCCAGCTGCTGTCGGTCGCGAAGGAAGCGGGCCTGACCGTGCACCTCGACGGCGCCCGGCTGTGGCAGGCCGCGGTCGCGCTCGAAGTGCCGCCCGCCGCGCTCACCGTCGGCGTCGACACCGTGTCGGCCTGCTTCAGCAAGGGTCTCGGCGCGCCGGTCGGCTCGGTCGTCGCGGGTAGCGCGGCCTTCGTCGAGCGGGCGCGCCGGATGCGGCAGATGCTCGGCGGCGGCGTCCGGCAGGGCGGCGTCCTGGCCGCCGCCTGCCTGATCGCGCTGGACCGGATCCCCGAGCTGGCCGAGTCGCACGAGAACGCGCAACGGCTCGCCGACGGCCTGCGCGAACACGGCTGGCCGACCAACACGCCCGACACCAACATCGTGCTCGCCCAGGTCCCCGACATCCCGACCGCGCTGGCCTGGCTCGACTCGCTCGGCATCCGCGCGGTGCCGATGGCGGGCAAGGTCCGGTTCGTCACCCACCGGGACCTGAGCGCGACCGACGTCGAAGAAGCCCTGCGCCGGATCAAGACCGGCGCCTGACGGAGTACCGGGGGACCTGGATGAACTGGATCGTGTTCGACTACGGCGACGTGCTCAGCAAGCCGAGCGCCGCCCTGCCCGACCTGGCCGCGGCGCTGGGCGCGCCGCTGCCGGAGTTCCTGAAGGCGTATTGGGAGTACCGGATTCCCTACGACGAGGGGAGCACGCCGCTCGAGTACTGGCAGGCGGTCGGCAACGCCGTGGGCGCGCCCGTCGACGAGGCGCTGGCGGCCGAGCTGACCCGCATCGACGTCGAGGGCTGGGGTCACCTGGAGCCGTCGTCGGCGGCGCTGCTCGAAGCGCTCTCCGAGGCGGGCGCGAACCTGGCCCTGCTTTCGAACGCGCCGATCGCGTTCGGCGAGTGGGTCCGCGCGCAGGACTGGGCGCGCCTGTTCCGCGTGACGTTGTTCTCCGGCGACGTCCGGTGCGTCAAACCGGACGCGAAGATCTTCCGCCTCCTGCTCGACGAGCTCGGCGCCGAACCGGCCGACTGCCTGTTCTTCGACGACCGTGAGTCCAATGTGGAGGGAGCGCGGGCGGTCGGGCTCCGGGCCCACGTCTGGAACGGCGCCGACGCGGCACGCGCGTGGCTGGATTGAACCTCACGCGCACCGCACGGCCGCCTACCCGCCGTGATCTCCGTGTCCTAGGCTGAGCGTCCCCACACTCCCCGGTAGGTGCGCATGGCGACGAGCGAACGACCATCGGCCCACGTCGACTTCGAACGGCCGAGCATCGCTCGCGTCACCGACGCGCTGCTGGGCGGGCAGAACCACTACGAGCCCGACCGCGCCGTCCTGCGGCAGCTGACGGCGATCGCGCCGGAAGCCCCGGCCATGGCGCGGGAAGTGCGGCAGTGGCTGGTGCGGGCCGTCCGCTACCTGACCGAGCGGCTGGACGTCGACCAGTTCCTCGACCTCGCGTCCGGCTTCCCGACGGCGGAGAACACCCACCAGGTGGCGCAGAAGTACAACCCGGAAGCGCACGTCGTCTACGTCGGGGACGATCCGGTGGTGGAGGCGCACGGCCGGGCCCTGCTCGTCGACAACGACTTCACGCACATCTGCGGCACCGACCCGCTGAACCCCGGCGAGACACTCGCCGGGGTCGAGCGGTTCATCGACTTCGACCGGCCCACCGGGCTCGTGCTGTGCGGGGTCGTCGACCACATCGCCGACCTCCACCAGGCGCAGCAGGTGGTCAAGTCCTACGTCGGCGCGCTGGCGCCGGGTTCGTACCTGCTCCTGCTGCACTCGCACAACCCGGGCGACGATTCCGAGGCGGCCGCCGTCGCGACGTCCCTGCAGGACCGCTTCGGCCGCATCGGGCTCGACACGCTCTACCGCGCGCGAGCCGAGATCACGTCGTTCTTCGACGGCCTCGACCTGCTCGAGCCCGGGCTGACCGCGCCGCACCTGTGGTGGCCGGACGGGCCGCGCCTGGCGCCGCTGACGCCGGTCAACTGGACGGCGCTGGGCGGCGTGGCGCGGATCCCCTAGTAGCGGTTGATCCGCCGCGGGTCCTTCTTGCCACCGGTGATCGCCTTGTAGCCGGC
>NZ_MUMI01000773.1 GCF_002155975.1 Amycolatopsis kentuckyensis | reverse complement strand
CCGGGCTGGTCGCGATCGCCGTCGTCTCCGGGCTGCTGTGGTTCCTGATCCGGCACGACTCGACACCGGACGAGCCGATCGCGCAGCCGCCGGCGCAGAACACCGGGCAGTTCAAGTTCACGCTGGTCGCCGGGCCGGCGAAGACGACCGACTGCGCCGAGAAGTCCTACGGCAAGACGAAGGACTTCTTCGAGGCCAGCCCGTGCCGGTCGCTGGTCCGGGCGCTGTACACGACGGAGTCGGGCGGCGCGAAGGCGCTGGTGTCCGTGGCGCTGGTCGGCATGCCGGACTCGGGGCAGGCGAAGGCGCTCAAGGCGCTGACCGAGCAGGACGGCACCGGCAACGTCACGGACCTGGTGAAGGACAAGACGTTCGCCGGCACCGGCACCCCGAGCGTGAGCGGCAAGGACGCGGCGTACTCGTCGAAGGTCGACGGCACGAACACGACGATCGTGCTGGCCGACTTCTACGCCAAGCACAAGGACGAGAACCTGATCGAGAAGATCGCCGACGACGCCCTCCGCCTGTCGGCCGACCTCCACTCCTGACCCGAGCGCCCGCCGCCGGACGCTCGGGCCGGAAGGTCAGCCCGACTGGCCGGGCATCGCGATCGCCACCGGCTTCTCGCCCGCCTCGGAACGCCAGGGCGTGCCCCGGCGGGAGGCGGCGACCAGCGCGTGCAGCGCCGTCGTGCGCAGGCCCGCCTCGTCGGTGTGGTCGATCACCGCGAGCCACGCCGACGCGCAGTCCGCCTCGGCCGTCGCCACCACCTGCGACGCCGACTTCGCGTCCGTCACCGGGTTCTTCGGCACGTACGCCGCCTCGGGAGCCACCGGGGTCGCCCCGGCCGCCGCGAGCGTCGTCTGGAGGAAGTCGCGGCGCAGGGCGTGCTCCGCCGCGCCGCTCTTCTCCGCGTCCCCGAACTCACCCGGCAGGAACGCGCTGACCAGGCCGTACACCCACACCGCGGCGTGCTCGGCCGCCAGGGCCGCCTGCAGCGGGTCCACCGCCTCCGGCGGCACCGCGCCGGCCGGGGTGGTGCCCGGCTTGGGCGCGTCCTCGCCGGGGCCCAGCGCCGGGGCGATGCGCTGCAGCGACGCGCAGCCCGCCGCCACCGCGGCCACCAGCCCGGCGCGGTAGCGCGGGAGCCCGCCGACGAGGCCTTCGGCCTGTTTGCGCGCCGCGGCCAGGCGCTCCTTCAGATCGCCCAGCGCCGCCGGGGCCGGCGGCGCGGGGGACGGCGACGGGGTGGGCCGGTTCAGCCGGTCCACTTCGGACTTGAGGGCGGCCGCGTGTGCCGCGCGCGCGTCGGCGAGCTGGCCGGCGGCGTCGGCATCGGCGCCGTTGGCCAGCGCCCGCGCGGCGGCGGCGTCCGCCTGGGCGGCGGCCAGCAGCGGCTGCAGCGGGTCGGGGCTTTCGTCGTAGCCGGGCCCGCAGGCGGCGAGGGGAACGGCCAGTGCGGCCAGCGCCCCCGCACGGAGGGCGCCGCGGCGGGTCAGCTCGGTCGGTCTTCCGGTCACGCCGCCCCATCCTGCCAGGCCCCGGGGCGCCCCCGCCGCTCGCGCGGGGGAAGCGGGCGACCGGATAAGCTGGTCCACCACCGACCCGCGCAACCCGGTCCGAACCAAGGAGAGCCCCACGTGCCAGGAGAACTCGCCAGCCGGCTTCAGCCGATAGTGGCCGAAGCCGTCACCGCCGCGGGTTTCGACCTCGACTCGTTCGAGGTGCAGCAGGCCGGCCGGCGCCAGCTGGTCAAGGTCGTCGTCGACTCCGACGACGGGGTCGGGCTGGACGAGATCGCCGAGATCAGCCGCACGGTCTCGGCGACGCTCGACGAGAACGAGCACGTGCTCGCGAGCGCCTACACCTTGGAGGTCACCTCGCCGGGCCTCGACCGCCCGCTCACCCAGCCGAGGCACTGGCGGCGCGCGCGGTTCCGCCTGGTGAAGATCAGCCCGGCGGACGGCGCGCCGTTCGTCGGCCGGGTCGGTCACGCGGGCGAGGACGCCGCCCGCGTCCTGGCCGGCGGCAAGCTCCGCGACGTCCGCTACGCCGACGTGGCGAAGGCGGTCGTGGAGATCGAGTTCAAGCAGCCGCCCGCCGAGGACCTGAAACTGCTCGAAGACGACGCGTCCGGCATGATCGCTGCCGGTCAGGCCGAGACGGAGAAGGGGTCGAAGTGAACGTCGACATCGCCGCGCTGCGGGCGATCGAACGGGACAAGGACATCCCCTTCGAAACGGTGATCGAGGCCATCGAGACGGCCTTGCTCACCGCGTACAAGCACACCGAGGGCCACCAGCCGCACGCCCGCATCGACATCGACCGCAAGACGGGCCTGGTGCGCGTGCTCGCGCACACGCTGACCCACGACGGCCAGGTCGACGAGGAATGGGACGACACCCCGGAGGGGTTCGGCCGGATCGCCGCCACCACCGCCCGCCAGGTCATCCTGCAGCGGCTGCGCGACGCCGAGCACGAGAAGACCTTCGGCGAGTTCTCCACCAAGGAGGGCGAGATCGTCGCCGGCGTCATCCAGCGCGACGCCCGCGCGAACGCGCGCGGCATGGTCGTGGTCCAGGTGGGTGACACCGAGGGCGTGCTGCCCTCCGGCGAGCAGGTCGCCGGGGAGTCCTACGAGCACGGCAGCCGGATCAAGGCGTACGTGGTCACGGTGTCGCGCAGCAACCGCGGCCCGCAGATCACGCTCTCGCGCTCGCACCCGAACCTGGTGCGCAAGCTGTTCGCGCTCGAGGTGCCGGAGATCGCCGACGGGACGGTCGAGATCGCCGCCGTCGCGCGCGAGCCGGGACACCGCACGAAGATCGCGGTCAAGTCCACCGTGGCGGGCGTGAACGCCAAGGGCGCCTGCATCGGCCCGGTCGGCGCGCGGGTGCGCAACGTGATGAGCGAGCTGGCCGGCGAGAAGATCGACATCATCGACTACTCCGAGGACCCCGCTCGCTTCGTCGGGAATGCGCTGTCGCCCGCGAAGGTTGTGTCGGTACGAGTCGTGGACGAGCGGGCGAAGACCGCCCGCGTCGTGGTGCCGGACTTCCAGCTGTCGCTGGCGATCGGCAAGGAGGGCCAGAACGCCCGCCTCGCCGCCCGTTTGACCGGCTGGCGGATCGACATCCGCAGCGACGCCGCACCCGTGGACGACGAGGGTGATCAAGACCACGCCCGTCCGCCGCGGCCCGCCGCGACAACCGGTTCGGCTGAGTGAAGGTCGAAGCGCTAGACTCAGGAGTGGTTCGAAGCCCGCGGCGGGTAGCCGAGCACCAGCCCCACCGGATTTCCCCGGTGCGGACTTGTGTCGGCTGCAAGCGGCGGGCATTGATCGGTGAGCTGCTGCGCGTGGTCGCGGTGGCCGGGCGGGTGGTCGTCGACGAACGTCGGCGGCTGCCGGGCCGGGGGGCTTGGCTGCACCCCGACCCGGACTGCCTGGCCAAGGCCGAACGGCGGCGAGCCTTCCCGAGAGCCTTGCGGGCTCTCGGGGCGCTCGACGTTCGCGAGGTTCGCGAGCACGTCGGGCGCACCACCCCGCACCACGAGCCCGGGACGTCCCCGGGGTCGCGAGGAATCAAGGAAGCAGGTCGACCCGTCATGAGTCAGCCGTGAAGCTGAAGCCATGAGCGTCAGACAATAAGGACGAGGTCAGCGGGTTTTCCGCCTGGCCTCCCCTAGATGAGGAGAGTTGTGCCAGGCAAGGCCCGCGTACACGAGCTCGCGAAAGAGCTCGGCATCACCAGCAAGGACGTGCTCGCGAAGTTGAAGGAACAGGGCGAGTTCGTCAAGTCCGCGTCGTCCACGGTCGAGGCGCCCGTCGCCCGCCGTCTCCGCGACGCGTACGCCCCCAAGGGCGCCAAGAAGCCGGGACCCACCCCCGGCC
>NZ_MUMI01000772.1 GCF_002155975.1 Amycolatopsis kentuckyensis | reverse complement strand
GGAGCCGCGGCGGCGGAGAACCGGGCGGCGAGGTCGAAGGCGCCGACCTGCAGCGCGGCGCTGCCGAGGTACCGGTCGACTTCGGGATCGGCACCGGTCCTGGCGACCAGCTCCCGCAGGTGTCCGAGGACGGCCGCGCCGCGTTCGAAAGGAGCGACGTAGGCGTTGACGGCGACGATCCGCGGGTCGGTTTCGGGGATGGGCAGCCGATCGGCGACGTCCAGCAGAGCGTGCCTCGCTTCCCGGCCGGGTTCGGTCCAGAAGCAGCGCATGGCGGCGCTCCAGAGGATCCGCATGGCCGCGTCGTGCTGCCCGTCCGCGGCGACGGAGGCGGCGGTCCGGGCGAGTTCGGCGACGCGGGCGGGGTCTTCGCGGACGCCGTCTTCGAACTCGCTGAGCAGCCGGCCGGCGGTGGCCCGGCGGCGCGGGTCGGCCGGGTTGGCCGCGTGGACCAGGCGTTCGGCGGTCTCCCGCCGCCCGGACTCGACGGCCAGTCCGGCGGCCAGCAGCAGCCGGTCGGTCCGGTCCTGGGCGTCGGGACTCAGCCGCGCGGCCTGCTCGAGAGCGGCGATGGCGGCCGCGGCACCGCCGCGGAAGCGGGCCCGCTCGGCGGTGCGTTCGAGTTCGGCGGCGACGGTCTCATCGGGCCCGGCGGTGGCGGCGGCCTGGTGCCAGGCACGCCGATCGGGCTGGTCGTGGAGGGCTTCGACGAGGGCGCGGTGCGCGTTCCGGCGGTCGAGCGGGGTGGCGGCGGCGGGGATGGCGGACCGCATGAGGGGGTGCCGGAAGGTGACGGCTCCGGCGGACAGCTCGATCAGGCGTGCTTCGACGGCGGGGGCGAGGATCGCGGGGTCAGCGGAGACCGCCAGCAGCGCTCCCGTCGCCGCCAAGGTCTCGGTCAACGATGTCGTCTCGTTCAGCGCCGCCACCAGCAGCGCCGTCCGGGTCGCCTCGGGCAGCGCCGCCACCCGGGCCGTGAACGTGCGCTCCAGCCGCTCCGTCAGCGGCAACACCGGATCCAGCCCGTCCAGCGAGGCCACCGCCGAGGGCAGCTCCGTCAACGCCAGCGGCAACCCCGCCGCCTCCGTCAGCAACCGCGTCCGGACCGCCGGCGCCAGCCGCGGCGCCACCGAATCCAGCACCTCCGCCGCCGCATCCGCCGGCAGGCGGTCCAGCACCATCGACGTCAACCCCGCCGAGAGCAGCGGGGACTCGACCCCGTCGCGCAGCGTCGCCACCAGGACGATCGGCTCGGTCTCGATCCGCCGCGCCACGAACGCCAGGACATCCGCGCTCGCCCGGTCCAGCCAGTGCACGTCCTCCGCCACCAGCAGCAACGGCTTCACCGCCGCTTCCTCGGCCAGCAGCGTCACCACGGCCAGCCCGACCAGATAGGCGCTCGGCTCGGCCCCGGCAGCCAGCCCCAGCGCCGTCCGCAGGGCGTCCCGCTGCGGCGCGGGGAGCTCGGCCACCCCGGCCCGGACCGGGTACAGCAGCTGGTGCAGCCCGGCGTAGGCCAGGTTCCGCTCCGCCTCCGCCCCGGTCGTCCGCAGCACCCGCAGTCCCGCCACCGAGGCGGCCGCGGCCGCCGAAGCCGCCAGCGCCGACTTGCCGATGCCCGCCTCGCCGCGGATGACCACGCCGCTGCGGTCCTCCGGGCCGTCGA
>NZ_MUMI01000771.1 GCF_002155975.1 Amycolatopsis kentuckyensis | reverse complement strand
CCGGGTGCACCCGCGGGTGCTCGGCAAAACCCTGCCGCTCAACGGCGCCGGCGTCTGCGGTGCCGCGCTCGCCGACCTCGGGCTGCCGCTGGAGCTGCTGCGCGGGTTCGCGCTGCTGGCCCGGACCGCCGGGCTGATCGGCCAGCTCGCCGAGGAGCTGCGCCGCCCCGTCGCGAACGACATCTTCCTGTCCGTCGACTTGAACAACCGGTCGGTCCCGCCGGATCCGCACGCGTGAGAGGAACGCCGATGCAGCTGGTCACCGAGGACAACATCACCGAGCTCGCCGCGCAGCGCTGGGCGAGCGCGCACGATCCGCGGACGGCGGAGGTGATGGCGGCGCTCGTGCGTCACCTGCACGCCTTCGCCCGCGAGGTGCGGCTGAGCGAGCCCGAGTGGATGGCCGCGATGCGGTGGCTGACCGAGACCGGGCGGATCAGCGACGAGAAGCGTGAGGAGTTCATCCTCGCCTCCGACGTGCTCGGCCTGAGCATGCTGGTGGTGCAGATGAACCACTCCTTCGACGCGAAGGCGACCCCGGCCACCGTGCTCGGCCCCTTCCACATCGACGGCTCGCCGGAGAAGGAGTTCGGCGGCGACATGTCCGACGGCCTGCCCGGCACACCGCTCTACATCACCGGCGTGGTCCGCGACCTCGACGGCACGCCCGTCACCGGCGCGGTCCTCGACGTCTGGCAGGCCGACGAGGAAGGCGCGTACGAGTCGCAGCTCCCGGACGTCGACGAGGCCCGGCTGCGCGCCAAGTACAGCAGCCGCGCCGACGGGAGCTACTGCGTGCGGACGATCGCGCCGAAGGGGTATTCGATCCCGATGGACGGCCCGGTCGGCGAGCTGATCCGGGGCACCGACATCAGCCACTTCCGGCCCGCCCATGTGCACTTCCTGATCAACGCCGCCGGGTACGAGCCGCTGATCACGCACCTGTTCCAGGAGGGCGCGCGGTACCTCGACAGCGACGTCGTGTTCGGCACCAAACAGGAACTGGTCGTCGCCTTCGAGGCGCGCGATCCCGGGCCGACGCCGGACGGCGGCGAATCGGCGCAGCCGTGGCTCGAGGCGCGGTACGACTTCGTGCTGCAGCCGGTGTGACCGCCGGTGCGCGCGGCGGAGATCCGGACGGCCGGGCAGCCCCCGGTGGTGGCCGACCGGGCCGAGCCCTCACCCGGGCCCGGTGAGGTCGCCGTCCGCGTGACGGCGGCGCCGATCACCCCGCTCGACCTGCTCTGCGCGTCCGGCACGTCCTACTTCGGTGTGCCCGCGACGCCGTACGTGCCGGGGGTGCAGGGGGTGGGCGAGCTGGCGGGGACGCCGGTCTGGTTCGCCACGGCGGCGGGCATGCGGCCCGGGGACGGGAGCATGGCCGAGTACGCCGTGGCCGCGCCGGACGATGTGGTCACCCTGCCGGCGGGGGCCGATCCCGCGCTGGTCGCGGCGCTCGGGCTGTCGGCGGTCGCGGCGTGGCGGTGCCTGACGGGCACGGGAGCACTCGCCGCGGGCGAGACCGTGCTGGTGCTCGGCGCGGGCGGGGTGGTCGGGCAGTCGGCCGTCCAGCTGGCGCGGGTGGCCGGAGCCGGCCGGGTGGTGGCCTGCGCGCGGTCGGAGGCCGCGCTCGAGCGGGCCCGGCGGTTCGGCGCGGACGACGCGGTCCGGCTCGAGGACGGCGAAGACGTCGAGGCGCTGGCGCGGCGGCTCGGTGCGGCGGCCGGCCCGGTCGACCTGGTGGTGGATCCGGTGTGCGGGCTCCCGGCCGCGGCGGCGCTGCGCACCCTGCGTCCGGGCGGGCGGCTGGTCAACCTCGGCAGCGCGGCCGGCGAGGTGTGCCCGGTCCCCTCGGCCGTCCTGCGCAGCCGGTCACTGCGGATCCTGGGCTACACGAACAACGAGCTCACCGCCGACGAGCGCCGCGAAGCGCTGCTGACGGTGGTGGCGCAGACGATGGCGGGTGCGCTGACGGCCGGGTACGAGCGCGTCCCGCTGCACGACGCGGCCCGGGCGTGGAGCCGCCCGGGCCGCGTGGTGCTGGTGCCCTGAAGCGGGCATCCGGCGGTGACCACAGTGGTCACCGGCCCCCAGGGCCGGGTTTCGGCACATCGCCGATGTAGGGACCGCTCCCCACCCCGCCGACCGGCGACGGGTCGTTCGTCGCGGACGCCGCGGGGGCGAGCACGGCGAGCGCGGCCGCGGTGAGCAAAGCGGCAGCTACAGCACGTTTCATCGATGAGCTCCTTCGCGTTCCCCCGTATTGTGCGGGATCCGGCTTCCAAACCGCTTCCGTTCCCGGAAAGCCGATGGTCCGTTCGGTCCTAATTCGGCGTGTGCCGTGGCCGGTGCCGACCGCGCTCTCGTTCAATGGCCCGGGACGAGTCCGAGGGGGCCGGGGTGGACGAGCCGAAGTTCGACGTCGTCGACACGAGACGGCGGTTCCTGTTCTGGTTCGTGCCGCCGGCCGGGGTCTTCGTGCTCGGGTTCGTCGCGTTGCTGTTCGCCGGGCACGTCCCCGGGCCGCTGCAGCCGATCACCGTCGTGCGCGCGATGCTCGCGTCCAAGCGGGACTTCTTCGAGGACGAGCAGGTCAAGCGGCTGCTGATGAGCCACGGCTACCAGGTGCAGATCACCCCCGCCGGGTCGTTCGAGCTGGCCGAGACCGCCGACCTGGACGCCTACCAGTTCGTGTTCCCCTCCGGGCAGGCCGCCGCCGACCGCGTCCGGGAGCGCCGCCGGGGCAAGCACGCCGTCGCGTACAAGCCCTTCTTCACCCCGCTCGTGCTGGCCACCTTCCGCGACTACGCGGAGGCGCTGCAGAAGGCCGGCGTGGCGAAGCCGCAGCCCTCCCTGGGCAAGCCGCTGTACTACAGCGTCGAGATGGACAAGCTGATGGCGCTCGTGGCCGGCAAGGGCCGCTGGCGGGACTACGGCCCCGGCCTCAGCGCGAACCGGCTGCTCGTCCAGTCGCCCGACCCGTGCCGGAGCTACTCGGGTGCCGCGTACGTCGGCCTGGTCGCCTTCGCGCGGTACGCGCAGCCGGCGGCGACGGAAGCCGAAGCCGTCGAGCAGGCCCGCGGGATCAAGCCGATGCTGGACGCCGAAGGCCAGCACAGCGACGACATGGCGCCGAAGTACTTCGTGCCGGAGGGCCGCAGCTTCGCCACGGTCGCGGTCATCTACGAGCACCAGTACCTCGCCCACCAGAACCGGCGGCTCGACTACGGCCTCGGCCTCGACGAGGACCGGGTGCTGATGTACCCCAGCGCCCAGCACCAGACCGCGCCCGACCTGATTTCGTTCAGCCCGGAGGGCGACGCCATCGGGGCGCTGCTGATGTCCGATCCCGCGCTGCGCCGGCGGGCCGTCGAACTCGGGTTCCACGTGTACTCGGCCGACACCGCGCAGTTCGACTTCGCCGGGTACCTGAAGCAGCGCGGCATCCCCGAGCCGGCGACCGCGACCGGGGACACCGAGACCTGGCTGCCCCGGGACGCGGAGTTCCGGCGGATGGTCGACGAGATCGGGGACTGCCGGTGGTGAGGGCCGCCCTGGTGCTGCTGCTCGTGCTCGCCGGGTGCAGTCCCGGCGGGCCCGCCGACACGAAACTCACCGTGCTGGCGACCAGCGAACTCGCCGATCTCGGCCCGGTGCTGGCGGACCTGCGCCGCGACACCGGTGTCGAGCTGGTCCTGGACTACCGCGGCACGATGGCGGCCACCGCCGAGCTGCACCGCGGGTTCGACCTGGCCTGGCTGTCGACCAGCCGGTTCCTGCGGCTGCGAGGGGCCGAACCGGACCTGGCGACGTCGATCATGCTGTCGCCGCTGGTGCTCGGCGTGAAGCCGGGCGAAGCGGCGAAGCTGGGCGCGCAGCCGACGTGGGCGGACATCGCCGACCGCGCGGCCGGTGGCGAACTGCGGTACGGCATGGCGGATCCGCACGTCTCCGGCAGCGGGATGGCCGCGCTGATCGGGGTGGCCACCGCGGCGGCCGGAACCGGGGCGGCGCTGCGGCCGGAGGACGTCCGGTGCGACCGGATCCAGGGCTTCCTCGCCGGCCTCGGGCTCGCGGCGCACGTACTCCTCGGCGACGTCGGCCGCGTCGAACGCCCGGCCGGCG
>NZ_MUMI01000770.1 GCF_002155975.1 Amycolatopsis kentuckyensis | reverse complement strand
GGCGTCGGCGGCGCGTAGAAGCCGACGGACGCGAAAGGCTCCGCGGGCAGGCCGAGCTTGGCGTACTCGGCCTTGAGCTTTTCGTCGAGGGCGCGGTTCGGGGTGTCGAGGAACAGCAGGTCCTCGCCCTTGACGGAGAAGACGAGGGCCTTGGCGTTGTGGGCGTTGGGCAGGGCGCCGCCGCGGAAGATCGAGTGCAGCAGGAACAACGCGAACGACGTCTTGGTGGCGACGCCGGAGACGCCGCTGATGCTGACGTGCGCGCCGCGGGTGCCGTCGAGGAAGTCCATGTTGAGGTAGACGGGTTCGCCGTCCCGGCCCAGGCCCACCGCCACTTGGCGGGTCATGTTGTCGAAGTACAGCGCCTGCGCGCGATCCTCTCCCACCGCCCGCTCGACCCGGCTGCCCGGCCTCGGCGGCACGTAGCACTCGGGCTCGACGCGGGTGGTGGCGATCTCGGCGATCTCCTGCACCTGGGCGGGCAGGACCCCGTCGGAGATCAGGAAGACGTCACTGCCGAAGCTGGCACCTTCGTGCCGCGCGGTCACCTGCGTCACGACGCCGTAGGAGGTGACTTCGCCGAGCCCGGGCAGTTCCCTGCGGGTCACGACGACGTCGTCGAGCTGCAGGTAGGCGTCCGGATCGATGGCCACGCAGAACTGCAGCGGCGTCGAGTCCTCGGTGCCTGCCACCCGGCCGACCACGGTGGTGAGCGTCTCCTGGTCCACGGTTCTCCCTGTCTCACCCGGCGCTTCCTCCCGCGGCAGACTAGCCCGCCGGTACGACAGTCCCGCGCCCAACACGGCGTTGCCGCCACGAGCGTTCATGCAGGCCGGGACTGCGCCGAACGAGTGAGCTCACCCTTCGGGGAGGACCTTTCGTCCCCGCCGCAGGCATTCGGAGGGGCGTACCGGTTGCGCCGCAACGCCGGGCCCGTGGGGCCGCGGCGCAACGGGCTCCGCTTCCGCCTGCCGCCACGGTGAAGCGGGCCCGGTCTTCCCCCGTCCGCCGCACGGGATCGGCGCGGGTGGGCTCGGACACCCGCTCGGGGCGCCCGATCCGGCGTGTCGCGGAAAAAGTTCTCCGGAAGGGCCTCGGGTCCTATATGGACGACCACAGTGGACGGCGAAGGCACCGTGTTTTGCCTGTTCAGAGGCATGGCGGGGGTCCGGGTTGCGTTCCGGGTCGCGTCCGACAGCGGGCGTTCCGGAGGCGGAACCCGCCCCCGTACAAGGAAATATTTCGACCCCCGGTTGGATTTTGTGCGGTATTGGTAATACCGTGTGCAGTGTCGGCCGAGATGGGCCGTGACTAGTAGTTCCACTATGGAGGACTGGAATGACGAACAAGGCCCAGCTGATCGAGGCGCTGTCGGAGCGTCTGGGCGACAAGAAGGTGGCTTCGCAGGCCGTTGACGGTCTGGTGGACATCATCATCCGGACGGTCAACAAGGGCGAAAAGGTCAACATCACCGGCTTCGGGGTGTTCGAGAAGCGCGCCCGCGCCGCTCGCACCGCCCGCAACCCGCGCACCGGTGAGGCCGTCCGCGTCAAGAAGACCAACGTGCCCGCGTTCCGCGCCGGCACCACCTTCAAGGACGTCATCTCCGGCACCAAGAAGCTGCCCAAGGCGACCCCGGTCAAGCGCGCCACCGCCGCGACGGCGACCCGCGCGACCGCCACCAAGACCGCGGCGGCGGCCCCGGCCAAGGCCACCACGACCCGCACCACGCGGGCGGCGGCGGCCAAGCCGGCCACCACGCGTTCGACGACCACCCGCACCCGCGCGGCGGCCGCGAAGCCGGCGGCCAAGGCCACCGCGACCAAGGCGGCCCCGAAGACCGCCGCCAAGCCCACGGCGGCCAAGGCCACCACGGCGAAGGCGACCACCACCCGGGCGAAGACGGCCGCCGCCAAGCCGGCCGCGACCAAGACCGCCGCGGCCAAGAAGACCACGGCGGCCAAGGCCCCGGCCAAGCGCACCTCCGCCGCGAAGAAGAAGTAACACCCCTCGCGACGATCGGAAGGGCCCCGCACCTGCCTGGTGCGGGGCCCTTCCGGCATTTCGGGACGCATCATCCCGCGGCTCCCGACGACCCGGCCGCGCGG